>JAGLYF010000012.1 GCA_023132435.1 Calditrichia bacterium
GCAAGCCCGCTCAAATGACAAAACATTGCCCACATTCTTTCTTCACGATTCTCCGGAGTTGCTTTTGCAACTTCTTGTTTAGCTTCATTCTCATCACTCATCGGTCGTTACCTCCCTATTTTTAAATGCTTCGTAAAATTATTATTTAGAGATTATGTTTTTTATATCACTAATAAACACGATATATTCATAAATATCTCAAGCAAATAATCACTAGATGTATTAATGTCATTCCCGTCCCGCATCAAGTGCGGGGTAAACTCCAGCGGGAATCTGTATACCCCAAGTTGTCATCCCCGCGCAAGCGGGGATCCATGGATTCCCCCGAGTACTCGGGGGAATGACACATATAATTTTATCGCTGCGTCGCTGCGAGAGATTAATTATCCGGGTTAATTAAATTCCTGATGTAGAATTAAAATACTAATCACACAACATATCTGCAAGGATAATTTCCAGGCTGGTAATTTAGCAGACGATATATTTTTTTTTGCACAAATATAGGCAGGAGAGATTAAGGAGGTTGTTTGAGCATCATGACCCGGAATTCGATTCTTGCCAATCGTCTACTTGTAATAGACCACGGATAACACGGATCAGACGGATTGTCACGGATTTGAAATACTATTTTATCCTCTAACTTAAATTACTACAAAATGAAAAACCCCGGCAGGAGTGAAATATTTGTAGCCCGGTACGGAAGTGCCGGTAAAAATGTACTTTGCGTCTTGGCGGTTTTTTGTCACAAAACTTAATTTGAAGTAATTTTTGAAACATTATGACAATTTTATTAGTTTATAGTTTAGATTATAAAAATCAATCCGATGGATTATTAAAGGTCCTTAGTGGGTTTGATAGTAGACAACTGTGAAATGATACATAGAAATCACGAATTAATTGACATCTCGAAATGTTAAGGGTAGTTCAGAATGAAATATATTAGATTTTACATTTTACTTCTCATCAGTATCCGGCTATTGGCATCCGACTCAACAAAAATCGAGTTTGGTAATCTGGAACCTGAGCCGCAGCACATGAAGGTTGCACCCTTAATTGTTAAATACCTGGCTAATTTTCATTATCAAAAAAGAGCGATCGATGATTCTCTATCGGCAGAAACCTTTGATCGTTATATTGATAAACTTGATCCAATCCATGTGTATTTTTATGAATCAGATATAGAACGCCTTCAGAAATACCGATACCGTTTAGATGATTATTTAGTGGTCGGTCATCTTGAACCCGCCTACGAAATCTTTCACCTATATCAACAGAGAATGGCTGAACGATTGATGTATGCTTTCAAAAGGCTTGAGGCTCCATTTGACTACACAAAAGATGAATATCTTGAAATTGATCGCGACCAGGCTCCCTGGGCAAATTCAGAACAGGAGTTAGATGATTTTTGGCGAAAACGTCTTAAAAATGAATCTTTAAGCCTGAAATTGGGTGGGAAAGAACAGGATGAAATTGTAAAACTTCTCAGAAAACGATACAAAAGGGCTAAAAAAAATATTGAACAGTTTCAGAGTGAGGATGTTTTTCAGATTTTCATGAATTCCTTTTCAGAATCCTTTGATCCTCACACCAGTTATTTTTCGCCAAAAAACTTTGACGACTTTAAAATTCAAATGAGTCAGGCCTATAGTGGTATTGGCGCCCGGCTTACAACAGAAGAAGACTATACGGTAGTCAAGGAAATCATAGCCGGAGGGCCGGCGGCAAAAAGTGATGTCTTGCATGAAGATGATAAGATAATCGGCGTCGGACAAAATAAACAAGGGGAAATTGAAGATGTCGTTGGTTGGCGCATTGATGATGTGGTGCAGCTGATCCGGGGAGAGAAAGAAACAATTGTCCGGTTACAAATTCTAAAAGCGGGTAGCATACCCGGAGCGCCTTCGGATACTATTTCCCTCATGCGTGATAAGGTAAAACTGGAGGATCGTTCAGCCACAGGAAGGGTGATCAAAATTTCACTGGAAGACAGGGATTTTCACTTCGGTGTGATAGATATTCCCTCTTTTTATTCTGATTTTGATGGAAAAAATGCCGGGGAAAAAGACTTTAAAAGTACGACACACGATGTCAATAAAATATTAAGAAAATTACAGGCCGATACACTTGATGGCGTTATTATTGATTTACGCCGAAATGGTGGCGGTTTTCTGAATGAGGCGATCTCTCTTACTGGCCTGTTCATCGATGAGGGGCCTGTCGTTCAGGTACGAAGTACAACCGGGAGAGTCAGTATCGAGTGGGACGATGAGCCCGGTCAGGCATATTCCGGACCTCTTGCCGTTTTGGTAGATCGTATCAGTGCTTCTGCTTCAGAAATTTTCGCCGCGGCAATTCAGGACTATGGCCGTGGAATTATTATTGGCTCCCAGACCTTTGGCAAAGGGACTGTGCAAAATGCAGTTGGATTAAATCGTTTCTTACGAAACACAGATAAAAAATTGGGCCAGATAAAAATTACCATAGCCAAGTTTTACAGAATTGATGGTGGCAGCACCCAACATGTAGGAGTTATACCGGATATTTCATTCCCCTCCCGATTTGAATTAATGGATTTTGGTGAAAGTGCTCAAAAGAATGCCTTGCTCTGGGATCAGATTGAAAGTCTTAATTATTCACAGAATAATGATCTGACAACAGTTATTCCAAAACTAACGACCAGAACGATTTTACGTGTCAGTGAAGATCCTCAGTTCGTTGAATTAACCCAATCTTTAGAAGAATTTGACAGAAACCGCAATCGAAAACAGATTTCTTTAAATATGGAAATTCGCGAAAAGGAGCGGGAAGAAGCAGAAAAGAAGAAAAAGGAAAGAAAAGAAAAAGAAGAGGATGACGAAGATCTGTTAATAACCGAAAGTGCACGCATTCTTAGCGATTATATCCTCATCTCAGACCAATAGGTTTAAGATTGCATTATCCCGACAAAGTCGGGATAATGCAATCTTAAACTTCTAGTAAATCGACCAACCATAAACTCAATTCGGGTATATAAGTTATCAACATCAGGGCAATCAGAAGTATAATGAGAAAAGGAATGGTTGCCACATATAACTTTAAAATCGGCTTTTCAAAGCGGAATGAAGCAATGAACAGATTCATTCCTACCGGGGGCGTCGAATATCCGATTCCTAAATTGGCTAAAAAGATAATACCAAGATGCACTGGATCCACACCAAAATTGATAGCGATAGGAGCGATCAAGGGTACAACTACCAGGATGGCCGAAAAAATATCCAGCATAGCGCCGACAATTAATAGAAATAAATTTAATACCAGCAAAAAGGCTATTTTTGAGGTGATAAATGTTTTCATCCAATCCAGGATTTGCATAGGAATTTCTTCATAGATCATATAATTGGCCATTCCCATTGCGGCGAATAAAATTACCAGTATACCCCCTACCAGGATCATACTATCCTTCATCACTTTGGGCAGCCCTTTTGTCAGGCTGACTTCTTTATATATAAACACTTCCACAATCAGAACGTAAAACGCCGTAACTGCAGCCGCTTCGGTTACCGTAAAAAAACCACCATATATTCCAACCAAAATTATAAACGGCAGGGGTATTTCCCAGGAAGCATTTTTAATCGCCTCCCAGGCCTTTTGAGCCGAGAATGGTTCCACTTTCGAGTGTACCTTTTTCATACGGTTTACACTATATACCGAAAGCAGCGTTATCATTAACAATCCGGGAATGATTCCGGCTATAAAAAGTTTATCGATGCTGGTTTGAGAAACCAATCCATAGAGGATGATCGGGAGACTGGGTGGAAATAAAAGTCCCAAATTTCCTGAAGAAGTAAGAATTCCCAGATTAAATTTTTCAGGGTATTTTTCCTTTTGCAGGACCGGATATAATAGTCCTCCCAGTGCTATTATTGTTACACCGGAGGCTCCGGTGAAAGCGGTAAATATAGCACATGAAACTAATGTGACAATGCCCAGTCCCCCGGGTAACCAACCGAAAAATGCCCGGGAAAGGGCGACCAGTCGTAGTGGTGTTTTACTTGCTGCCAGAAGGTAGCCGGCGAAGGTAAAAAGTGGGATGGCAAGAAGCACCGGCTGACTGGCAAGCCGGTATAATTCTATAATCACGGCAGATAAATCAATCTCAACAAAATAAAAAGCGATGAGCGCGATAGCCGCAATAATGACAAACAGACTGGTCCCAAACAGTGCAAAAAGTAATAAAAATAAACCTATCAGAAAGGTTGTCATGAGTCACCACCTTTCTGTGTTCGGAAAACTTCGACAATATTTTCCAGGGCCAGGATCAGAAACCTGAAAGACATAAGGAAAAAGCCTATCGGGATAATAATCTGGAAATACCAGGCAGGAACATCAGCAAAAATCTCGGTGCCCATCATTTGTTCGTCCTGAACAAAGGTCCAGCTGGCATTGGCCAATAAATAACAGATAAACACAGAAAAAAGATTCGTCACAAACCGGACAACAGTTTTCCCTTTATCAGACAAAAACCGGCTGAAAAGATCTATATTGATATGTTTTTGTTTACGTGTGGCCAGTGACGCTCCAAGAAACCCCACCCAGAGAACAAGGTGCCGAAGAAAAATATCGCCCCACAGGATACCTTCATGAAATATATTTCGTAAAATTACCTGAAGGAAGGCAAAGATCACCATAATTCCTAGCACAAAAACAAGGACGATTGTCTCAGCCCTTTCAATCCACGAATTTAGCTTTTCTATTATTCTCATGACCTATTTTACCATCTCTTTTTGTATCAACAAATAATAAGTGTACGGCTAAAATTATTCAGTTTCAACTTATGATTGCCCTCTCATATCAGAATAGGGGGCTAAGGGGTGAGTTTTTTTTAACCACGGAAGGACACTGAAAAACACAGAACTTATTAATTTAAAATAATTGTACCTAATAGCTTAAATATAATTTAATTCATTCCGTGTATTTATCCGTGGTATTCCGTGGTCAAAAAAAAATATAAAGCAGCTAAATCAATTGGCCTGATCCGATCTATATTTATCCAGTAAATCTTCAACTTTAAACAGAAAATCTTCATCATATAATTTGCCGATCAGATCACGGCGGGCTTTTTTTCCTGATTCGTAAAAACTATCTATATTGTTTTTATCATCTATTGTAGTAAAAGTGATCCCCGTTTCTTTGAGTAATTGTAGCGATTCTGCATTGTCTTTACGACTTAATTGAGTGAGCTGGTCGAAATACTCACGTGAAAGTTTTTTCAAAATCTCTTTTTCTGTATCACTTAACCTGTTGAATTTCTTCTTTGATATTAATATCGCCCCATTGGAATCGGCCAGAGGGAGATCAAGCATATATTTTACTTTTGTGTGCCATTGTACAACAGTACATGCATAAGGGGAAATATATACACCATTGATCAAATTTGTTTGTAATGATGTCAATACGTCCGTAATAGAAAGTGGAATAGGACTGATATTAAAAGCCCTGAAAGTTGCTTCTGCAATGGGATCGCCTTCCCACATCCACATTTTTACACCATTCATATCTTCTAAGGCATTGATAGGTTTATTGGTAAATACATACACGAATCCAACTTCTGCCCAACCGAGAAGGATAAATCCCTTCTCTTCAAACTTTTTTGAGAAATAATTATAAAAATGTTCGGCTACAAAATCAACTTCTTCATAGGACCTAAATAAAAAAGGAGAATCCATGATCCGAACTTCCGGTAATATTTCTCCCAACCCGACCCCGGTAAACCCCCCGCTGTCGAGTTGACCGATACGAATTTTTCTTAAGACATCTTTTTCATCACCGGCAACCTGACCTGGATAAATTTTAAATTCAATCTCGTTGTTGGTAGCATCCTCAACAGCATTTGCGTACTCTCTCATCACCTTCATCCAGGTAGATCCCTCAGGCGCAACTGTGGCAAATCTGATTTTTGTTTGTCCAAAAACCAATCCTACAGAGAATATCATAAAAGCTACGATAATATATCTTCGCATACAGCCTCCTGGTCGTGAAAGAATCTTTATTCCCTTATATCCTTATTCCCCTATACCCATATATCTTATACCCTTTTATTACTAAGTACTTTAAAACCAATTTTCACCAAATTCCCTTAAGTACTTTACCTTCTTTTTTGCAATCATATTCAGAAATTGGTACCCTGGCAGGACATCGGCCGGAGTTTTTTCTATTTTAACGATAAAACTGTTAAAAAGATCTTCATCCAGAACTCTCGCCGCATAATACAGGGCATAGTAAACATAGGTAAGTAAAAATTTACCTTCTGTTATCTGTAGATTTCTTTCAAAGTGTTCTTTTGCTTTCTCAGGATCCCCACCCAGCATCCTTGGTTTAATTCCCCATATACTGCCGAAAAAGAGGTGGGTAGATCCATGAAAGTAAGTTTCATCAATTTCAAGCACTCGTTGCATCAATACCTGTACTTTTGTTAAATCAATCATTGCCCGCGGATTATCGATACTCAGATTGATCCAACCGGCCCAGGCAAAACCGGTCCAGAACAGGGCGTCAACATAATCCTCATCCAGATTGTTGACCGCAAGCGTATAATCATCAAGCGATCCTGTATCAGCTTCAGCAAAATCATCATCCTCGCGCAATACACGCAATCCATACTCCTTTGCCCGCAGATAAAATACCTTTGCCCGCTCAGGCTCCTCATCTTCCGCAAAGCCGAGGGCATATCCGGCAAGGGCCTTAGCCGTAAGTAACAGCAAATGTTCATTTTCAGGATCACCTTTTATCATTCCCTCTAATAATTTTATATCCGATGCCATGGCCTGCTCAGCAAGTTTTAGATCTGTTTCTTCATATAAAGCAAGAACACCATAATCAAGCAAACCGGCTGTTTGCCGGATGATAAATCGGTCCATACTACAGGCCTGAAATAAAAATATTCCTATAAAAATAAATAGTGTTTTTCGCATCTTGCTACTCGTTTCTCGGTTCTCGTTGCTCGGTTCTCGTTTCTCGGTTCTCGGTTCTCGGTTCTCGGTATTGAATGTCATCCCTGTCCCTTTTGTCATTCCTGCGAAAGCAGGAATCCAAAGGGATAAACTCCAGCAGGGATCCATGTATAAATATTGCCTAAGTCATTGTTATTTTATAGATTCCCGCTTCCGCGGGAATTACAATTTGCGCGTTTTAAACATCAAAATTGTTTAATTTGCAACAGCCTTTTCTAAGGGGGAACAGATTTTTATCATCCAGCATCCAGCATCCAGTATCTAATCATCCTCATGAAAATTAGGGACTTCTGTCTTTTCTTCATCCACTTCGACGGAAATCGAGCCGACAATGATCTCAATACTTCCCTTCAGAGGTATAGCCTGTTGGTCCGGGGTAAACCAGCCCCAGGCGTCACCATTCATTCCTGCCACCCCTTTAAATTCAGCCCGGGCAAATATTTTTAACGATTCGATTTCATTTCCTTCAACTGAAAGACGTTCAGTTTCATTGAGGTATTCAATTTGTCCATATTTATATTCTTCGTCAATAACAACCGTGGTAACACCACTCAATTTATCTGAAACCAGACCACGGGCAAAATACAACATGGAGGTACTGTCCTGAACCTTTCGTGGCAAATCCTTGAAAATATAACTAAACCGGCCCTCCTCAGTCATTGCATAAGCTTCAAAAATGTTATTATTATAATCATAATAATATACTTTTACGAAAGAATGATCACTTCCCGGTGTATACAGGCGTGATTTTACGGCGTTTAATGTCTCCGGATCAAGATAGGATTCATAAATATGATGTAAGGATATGATAAATCCAAAAGAAGGATTACTATCGACAAAGAAAATAATGGGATATATCGTTTTCCCGCCGATTATCTCCGGCTTTTTGGTCAGGACTTTTAACCACCCCAGGGTTATCGGACCATAACTAACTTTGTAATGCAACTCCTCATTGGGGTCAATTTTGTAGGTGTATAAAGGAAGTGGTTCAGGTGCCGGTAAATTATCCATATTATAAAGTACCTTCAGAGTATCTTTGATATGAGACCATGTCTTTGAATTTGGATAGTCGAGGATAATTTGTTTCAGGAAACGTTTGCTTTCCTTATCCTTTCCCATAGTGCGATACAAATTGGCTTTTTCCTGCAGGATAAGAGCTTCAGGGAAAATGTCGGGATTACCTTCGAGTAGTTCTTTTGCTTCCTCAAGTTTACCCTGCTGACGGTATAATGACGCCAATCCTACAAGTGCCGGAACATTATCATCATCGATATCGAGAGCACGGTTATATAATTCTTCGGTTTTTTCTATTTGCTTTAACTCTTTAGTAATTTCAGCCATTTCAAGAATCAGATTGATATTGTCATCCTCTTCCTCCAGACCCCGTTGGAGATCATCATGCGCGGCATGAATAAATCCGACCTTTTTATGAATTCGTGCCATTTGCAGATAGCAATAAGTAAAGTCGGATTCTTGTTCAATGACGGTTTGAAAATATGATAGAGCCTTGGTGAAATCTCCTTGTAAAGAATAGAGATAGCCAATATTATATAGGGTCGTAATTTCAGGATTCCCGGATTTTCCCCTTGCCAGAAGTAATTCAAGGGTCTTCTGACGGTCTCCTTCTAACCAGGCTTCTGTTTCTGCACTTAACCGGACAACTTTTTGTTTACTCTGAGCACATACGGTTGTAGCCAGAACAAGTAGAAATAGAATCGTTTTTTTCATCTATCTAACTATTCTTCACCTTTCTTTGCTATACTTTCAAGAAATGGTTTGAACAGATCAATCGGAACCGGAAAGATCGTGGTCGAATTATTTTCAGTGGCTACTTCACTCAGCGTTTGGAGATAACGTAGTTGAATTGCCACAGGATATTTACTTATTATTGAAGCCGCCTGAGAAAGCCTCTCTGCTGCCTGAAATTCACCTTCCGCATTAATGATTTTTGCCCTTCTTTCGCGTTCAGCTTCAGCCTGTTTGGCCATCGCCCTTTTCATTTCCATAGGGAGGTCAATATGTTTTACTTCCACTAGTGAAACTTTAATTCCCCAGGGATCGGATGAATTGTCGATTATACTTTGTAGTTCATGATTAATTTTTTCCCGTTCACCTAACAGTTCATCCAGTTCAACCTGGCCGGCAATACTTCGCAGGGTGGTTTGTGAAAGCTGAGATGTGGCAAAGGTAAAATTTTCCACTTCCACAATCGCTTTTTCCGGATTTATCACCCGAAAATAGACGACGGCATTAACCTGTACAGAAACATTATCTTTGGTTATAACATCCTGTGGTGGTACATCCATAACGACCGTCCGCAAACTGGTTTTCACCATCCTATCAATAAACGGTATCAGAATAATTAATCCCGGTCCTTTCGCACCGACCAGTCGGCCGAGACGAAAAACCACCCCACGTTCATATTCCCTTAAAATTCGAATCGCCGAGGCAATTATCAGAATGACAACGATAGCAATGCTAGCAATAAAAGGCATTTTTCCCTCCTGTTTTTATGGTTATTCTTTAATCTAAAAAATTTTATTTTACGGTTTTTACTTTTAGACGTAAATGTTGTGAATGTACCTCCTCAACGATGACCCGTTGTCCTTTTTTGATCCTGCGGTCAGAAACAGCCTTCCAAATTTCTCCATGAACTTCTATCTGACCCGTAGGATTAAGATCATCAATGGTCACACCCTCTTCACCGACAAGACCTTCTTTTCCTGTCGATGGTTTCTTTCGATGTGCTCTTATGACAAAACTAATCGCAATAATAAAAAACAGCGTCATGGTGATCGTTGCACCAAGAATGACTTTCCAACTGATTTGTAAAAATGGAAGAGGGCTGTCTACAAGCATAAGGGACCCCAATACTAATGATATTACACCACCAATGGTCAATATACCATAACTTGGTATTTTTATTTCGAGTAGAAATAATATGGCTGAAAAAAGGATCAGTAAAAGACCGGCGATGTTGATAGGAATTGTTTGAACCGAATATAGAAAAAGAATAATACAGATACCACCAACGACACCAGGTAAAATAGATCCCGGATTATAGAGTTCGAGTGAAATTCCTGTTATCCCGATAAGGAACAAAATATAAAGTATATTTGGATCACTGAGAATATCCAGAGCTCTTTGCCGCCAATTCATTTCATAGGATTCAATCCGCGCATTCTCAGTATCCAGAACCCGATATCCACTCAATACTTCAACTTTTCTTCCATGTACTGCAATTAACAGACTATCGACGGTCGGTACAATATAATCGACGACATTTAGCTTCAGAGCTTCTTTTTCTGTGATATTTGCACTTTCCCGGATCGCACTTTCGGCCCAATCAGCATTACGTTCTCTTTTTTCTGCGACCGAACGAATATGGGCAACGGCATCATTAACTATCTTTTCCTCCATTACCTTAGAAGTATCCTGCGTCCCACCCATACTGACCGGATGAGCCGAGCCGATATTCGTTCCCGGGGCCATTGCGGCAATATGCGCCGCTATCGTTATAAATACACCGGCTGATCCTGCCCGTGAACCTGAAGGTGAAACGTAAACAGCTACAGGCACATCGGCTCCGAGGATTCCTTTTACAATGTCATGCATCGATACCATCAATCCACCGGGTGTATCCATTTCTATTATCAACAATTCAGCTCCTGCTTCTTCTGCCTTCTCTATTGATTCAAGAATATATTCGGTGGCAATAGGATTAATAATACCATTGATCGTGATTTTATGGATAATTTTTGTTTGGGCTAATATCGAAGCAGCCAGAATAAATAGCCAGATTAAAATTTTGTTTTTCATAGGCTTAAATTTTACAGATAATCATATATTTTTTCAACTTATATGTTATATTTTCTAAAGTCAAGATAATTCAAATTGGTGAGATTTACTATATGTAAACAAGAAGATTTTTAATATATTCCTGAAAGTTTTAAATCTATTGACGTTAATAGGGTAACCAGTGAAAAATTATAGACTTTATTGACATCAATTTGTGTTTTTAATACATTGATTAATCTGATCTATTCATAGTGCGGTAAACCGCAAGTGACTAAAGTTAAAAGTGATCTAAAGTGCCTAAAATAATCCCCTTTTTTAATCACGCCACGTCGTAGACCCCGTTAAACGGGGTAGACGGATTAGCCTGCCGGCGAAGGGGAAACTTTACTGTCACTATTTGATAAATCTAAAATTCATGAATTAACCAGGACAATAAATATACGTATAAAAATGATAAAAAACCTTGCGGAATTTACTCATCAGACACTGACACGGATTGTCTTTGCCATCACATTTTTTGCCCTGATCGGTGCATCACTTGTTTTTCTATTCGAAGGCAGTGTCAACGAGCAATTTAAGGCCATGGGCGATGCAGTCTGGTGGGTCCTTGTGACCATGACAACGGTCGGTTATGGGGATAAGGTACCAATGACAACCGGTGGTAGAGTCATCGGTATTATTATTATGTTTTTTGGGTTAGCCTTATTATCTTCCTTTACAGCAACCATTTCATCATTTTTTATCACAAAAAAAATTAAAGAGGGTAGAGGTTTGGAAGAGATAAAATTAAAAAACCATCTGATTAGTTTCAGCAACATTCTTAGCGATGATTATTCATATATCGATCAGTTTATTCGAAGAAAATTTGAGGAAGCCGGTCGGGGATTGAGTGAAGAAAAGAGGATAAATATTCGTATAAATCCGGTCTCCGAAACAATTATAGATTCAAAAGATTTTCTTATTTTGATTAGTAAGGGAGACAACCTTTAGCCATGTCAAATCCATTAATTGACGACTGCCTTCAGTCTTGCCTTAGAAGGAGACTGAGTTGATTAAAAAGGGCAGGTTCATTTTTCAAACCGAGAGCGAATATTTCAAATTTGTCATGGAACGGTATTTTCGCAAAATTCCGCCTATCCCGACAAATGTATATCTAAACCTTGGAAACGCCATCGATGAAAAGAACCGGATAAAACTTGCTACACTCTGCCATTTTCCATCGATCGTCAATACACTTGCCAGGGACAAAAATTATAAAGTTGCCGAAGCAGCTCTAAAAAATGATTTCTGGTTACTTGTCGGAGAACTGCAAGATGTTCTGGGATTTGGTAAAAGAGAAAGAAGAGAATTTGCCCGTCAGGAAGTTTTTCGCATCATTCTTGTCCTTTTAATGTTTGAAGATGATCTGGATGTTATTCGGGAGGTATTACGTAACGCTTCTGTCTCTACTCAAATGCTCGCAATATTTATTAACCTGCTGGATAAAAGAGGAAGAGGTCAAAAAGATCGGCAAATTTTAAAAGAAGCGCAAGATGTTCTTTTGGCAAAAAAACAGCGGATCATAAAAGCTTCAGAAATAAAAAAATCCAGAAAGCACCTTTCCCAAAATGAATATCAACTCTCTCTGGTCCAGAAACTCGCTGACGATGACAAAGTGATCCGTAAAGCGGTTCACAATATCCTTGTGGATCTAAAGCCTGAACTCATATTAGAATTTATCCTGCTGACCACCAAGGAAGGTCCGAAGGAAGAAATTCTCTCACAATTTATTATTCTGTCTGAATTAACTCAGGTAATTGAAAAGCGGGAGGATCTTCGAAAAACTTCGGCAATGGAACTTTTTGAGGAAAAATCGGCGGATTCGAAATTCAGGAATTTAAACGTGGCCGAATACTTTAGTGATTTGATCAATCGACAGAGATTATCTTTACTCGATCAGTGCCAGGAAGATCTGACTGATTTTCAACATGTTTTACTCCTCGCAAACTGCCATTGCGATTTCAACGAGGAAATCAGATCGATTGCTAACAACATCATAAGTCTTGATGATATATTTTCACTGGTAAATGATATTTCCACACCACAACATATTTTCAAGGCCATCCTGGATATTTTACGCGATCATCCGCTCGAAGGGATACAAAAAAAGGTTGAATCAACTTATCAGGATGAAAGTAAGCGTCTCTGGACCCGGTTAAAAGAGTTAGAACAAACCATCAATGCCTATTTTGATATTATTTTTCAATCCCTGGGATTTACCCAGATCAATGAATATAATGTTTCAATAAAATCATTGGAACAGGCTGAGAGGACGATCGAGCACCTGTCACCAAGACTGGATGATTCAACCCGAAAAAAGATAGATCAGGCGCTCCCTGCCTTTGTTGAAATTAAAAAAGCGGTTGAAATGCAGATTTATGAAATCAATGCCGATACAACACCAGGCAAGTTAAAAGACCTTTATCATATCCAGGACATAATTCAGCAAATATATGATCTCAAAAATATCGGGAAAGAAGGTCTGCGTCCGGGAATATTGAAAGATATTGATCCCGAATTGCTGACAAAAGCCGGTAAAATATGGCAGAGTGCCCTGGGTCAATTTTTAGGAAGAATTAAACATCTCAACGAAATGATCAAAATAAAATTTACCATACTGGCCAAAGAAGTGGAAAAACATGAAAATATTCAGGGTGATTTTGTCGAGGTTGTCGAAACCTTTGAAGAAAACCACAAAAAGAAGATAAAATGTGATCTTACCATTGCCTGCAATCAATGCTCCAAACGTGGCTGTGCTTCCGAAAGATTTCTTACTGAAACAGAATTTTTTATCGATGAATTGTTAGATAATTTTATGGACAGCAACAGCCAATAACCTTCAGAATACAATAATTACAAAGACGCCAAGAAAATATAACCCACCCCTTAATCCCCCGAGTACTCGGGGGATGGGGAGGGTTAAATAAAAAATCATTAGATAATTTTACAGAAGATTTGTAAATTTTATGTTTATTCAATATACGGCAACTAGTTATATATAGTTGAACTTAAAGCCGTATTCAACCACGGCTGCTCCTGTAATCAAAAGGATCTTTAACCATAGAATTCGCGTAATATATTTAATGAAGAAATCGGAGACTTAATGAGAAATTGTCAAATTGACAAGATCTACGATCCTAAAAAGGTTGAAGACAAGTGGTATGATTTCTGGCTTAAAAAGAATTATTTTGCCGCCAGTCCGAATAAAGACAAAAAACCGTACGTCATAGTAATTCCACCACCAAATGTTACTGACATTCTCCACGCCGGACATGCGTTCAACAATACCATACAGGATATCTATATCCGCTATAAAAGAAAAAAAGGATTTGAAACATTATGGCAACCCGGAACCGATCATGCTGGTATCGCTACTCAAAACGTGGTTGAAAGAAGCCTGGCCAAGGAAAATATTACCCGTCATGATTTGGGAAGGGAAAAATTTGTAGAAAAGGTTTGGGAATGGCGTGAAAAATATGGGTCAACAATTATCCACCAGCTGAAAAAACTCGGTTGTTCCTGTGACTGGTCCCGGGAACGTTTTACGATGGATTATAGCCTTTCAAATGCTGTTAAAGAAATATTTGTTCGTTTATATGAAAAAGATCTCATCTATAAGGGAAAATATATTATAAACTGGTGCCCCCGCTGTTCTACTGCTCTATCTGATGAAGAGGTTGAACACAGAGAATCCGCCGGTCAATTATGGTACTTTATGTATCCGTATAAAGATAAACATGGAACGGTTGTTGTGGCGACAACCCGACCGGAGACGATGCTCGGGGATACAGCTGTGGCGGTCAATCCTAAAGATAAACGCTACAAACATCTGATAGGCAAAACGCTGATTTTACCCCTGATGGATCGTAAGATCCCGGTTGTGGCCGATGAATTTGTTGATCCGGAATTTGGAACAGGTGCGGTAAAAGTAACACCGGCCCATGATCCAAACGATTTCCTGATCGGTGAGCGACATAATCTTGAGCAAATTAATATTCTCAATCCTGATGGTACCCTGAATGATAATGCCGGACAGTTTGCCGGTGCCGATCGATTTGTTGCCCGTAATCAGGTAATTCAGGAGATGAAAAATCTTGGCTATTTGGAAAAAGTGACTTCTCATCACCATAATGTTGGCCATTGTCATCGCTGTAACACAATGATTGAGCCTTATCTATCTGAACAATGGTTTGTCAAAGTGAAACCACTGGCGAAACCTGCTTTGCAAGTGGTTAAGTATGGGAAAGTGAGATTTCATCCGCATGACCGCTGGTATCGAACATATGAGCATTGGATGGAAAATGTGCGAGACTGGTGTATTTCCAGACAGCTCTGGTGGGGACATCGCATCCCCGTGTATTACTGTGATGATTGTAAAGAAATGATGGTTCTCAGAGAAATCCCGGAAAAATGTACAAAATGTGACAGTTCAAATATCCGGCAGGATGAAGACGTATTGGACACCTGGTTTTCTTCCTGGCTCTGGCCCTTTTCCACCCAGGGTTGGCCTGAACAGACTGAAGATTTAAAATACTTTTACCCCACAGACCTGCTGGTAACAGGACCGGATATTATATTTTTCTGGGTCGCGCGTATGATTATGGCCGGTCTTGAATTTATGGAGGAAGTGCCGTTTCATGATGTTCTTCTTAACGGGATTGTCCGTGATGAACACGGAAAAAAAATGAGTAAGTCCCTCGGTAATGGTATCGATCCACTGGAAATGATCGAACAGTTCAGCGCCGATGCTGTTCGCTTCACCCTGATTATACTCAGTTCAGAAGGTCAGGATATTAATTTGTCCACCAAGCATTTTGAGATGGGACGAAATTTCTCGAATAAAATCTGGAATGCTTATAGATTTCTTTCCATGCATTTTAAGAAAGTCGATACTGATTTTGAAAAATATCAGGATCATTTTGAGTTAGCTGATCAATGGATATTGAGCAGTTTTCAGAAAACCATCGAGGCGACAGAGTCAAATCTAAACCGTTTCAGAGTCAATGAGTCACTAAATGTAATTTATCAGTTTTTCTGGCATAATTACTGTGACTGGTATCTTGAATTGATAAAAAAACGCCTGTATGCCGATGAATCAGATTCCCGTAAAGCCGCTCTCAGCATTGCCGCTTACATTATGAAAGAAACGATGAGTGTCATGCATCCTTTTATCCCATTCATCACAGAAGAAGTCTGGCAGGCCTTTAAAAACCGTCATGATGAAAGTATCGTAATTCAATCCTGGCCTCAGGTACTGAAGAATCATGTAAATGATTCCGTGGAAAAGAAAATGGTGTTTATCCAGTCTTTAATCGGGGCGATAAGAAACATTCGGGCGGAAATGAATGTTCCTCCGGGAAAAGATGCTCCATTATATGTGCGTTCAAATGATGCGGTAATGGATATGATTAAACGTTATAAAGAATATTTTAGTAGTCTGGCAAAAGTTGAGGATATATTTCCTTATTCAACCGAACTTGAGGAGACAGTAACCGCGACCGCTGTTGTAGAAGGGACTGAATTGTTTATCCCCCTGGCGGATCTCATCGATATAGAAAAAGAGAAAGAACGATTACATAAAGAAATGCAACGTCTGCAGGGACTGGAAAAAAGTATATCGGGTAAACTGTCCAATCAAAACTTTATCAGCAAAGCACCGGAAGCAGTGGTTACAAGTGAAAAGGATAAACTCGCAAAAATTCAGGAGAGTCTGAAAAAAGTAACAAAGAATTACCAGAAGCTTTTGTAATACTGGATGCTCGATGCTTGCCACCAAGTGTCATCCTGTCCCGAAACGGGATCCCGTTGGGATAAGGATCTTTGCAGTTGTCGGTACTAATTCACACTTGTCTTCACATGAGAGGCAAGCACATACAAAGATCCCTACGGGATGACAATCATCAAGTAGCGAGCGACGAGAAACGAGTACCGAGAAACGAGAAAGGATACATAAAATGAAATTAATAATTTTATTTTTAATTATTTCCCTTTTAGGGATCACAGTTCATGCGCAAAATGCATCTTTGAGTATAACGCAGGATAATCTCGCTCTGGTAAAGGAGACAAGGTCTCTTTCCCTGAAAAAAGGATCCAATTCTGTTGCTTTAAGTAATCTACCCTTATTACTGGAACCAACATCTGTAAATTTTATTTTTAAAGATCCATCGATAAAACTTCTTGAACACTATTTTGCCTACGACCTGAAAAATACACAGGTGATGCTGGAAAAAAGTATTGGTAAAACTATTCGCGCGTTACATCCGGAACTGGGTACGGTACAGGGTAAGTTAATTTCAGTACAATCAAGAATGCTGGTTATTGAAACCATCGATGGAGAGTTGCGGGTAATTACCGATTATACCGGAATACAATTTATAATTGAGAAGTCAACATCGCAGGAAAATCTTGTTACTCAACCTACCCTTTTTTGTTCTCTGGAATCTAAATCAAATTCCGACATTACGGCTGAGATATCTTATCTGACAACCGGTCTGAACTGGAGTGCTGAATATACAGCGATTATCGATGAATCGGAGAAGGAAATGTCACTATCCACCAAAGCGGTTTTATCAAATTACAGCGGCAAAAAATTTCAGGATTGTGATTTATTGCTTCTTGCCGGAGATATAAACAGGCGCCCCACCATGAGGCGTGGCGTTGCAAGGGCCGGTGTTCAACAGTTGAACGATATGATTACTATGGCCTCTGAATCAGACTTTAAAGAGACTGAAATCTTTGAATATCATACTTACCGTCTGGGAAGAAATATTACGCTCGAAAACCAACAACAAAAACTATTACCGCTTTATCCCGTACAAAAAACTGACATCTCCAAAATTTATAATTACCATTATCAGAAAGATCCAACCGGAATTTCTGTCATGATATCTGCCCTTAATTCGACTGAAAGTGGATTGGGTCATCCACTTCCACAAGGCACTGTGAGAATATACAAGGCAAATGATAATCAACTTCTCATTCTTGGCGAAGACAATATTCCTCATACACCAAAAGATGAAAAAATAGAACTTAAAATTGGCAAAGCTTTCGATATCATGGCTGAACGAAAAATTCTGGATCGAAAAAGAGAAGGTAAAAATAATGAAAAGATGAAAATTATAATCGATTTTCGAAATCGTAAAAATGAAGATATCGAAATTCTTGTTACCGAGCCAATTACAAGACGATATGATTATAGAATTCTTTCCAGCAATATTAAAGTTCACAAAAAAGAGGCCAAACAGGTTGAATTTATTGTCCCTGTTAAAGCGAATCAGACAAATAAACTTGAGTATGAAATATTCTATAGCTGGTAAAACTATGAGAAGCTGGTATGATATTGATACTGGTCGGAGCGAAGCGGAGATCCCGTGACTCGGGATGCCCGGTAGAGACGGGCCGATGGGCCGTCTCATTTTAGGATTAAATTATAATATAAGGGCGAGATTAGGTTTCCCAATATTTTCGAGCAACGAGAAACGAGTAACGAGTAACGAGTTGATTTATGTAAAGATCAGGTAAATATATTAACTCATAAGGATTGAAAACAAGCAAATGAGCGATCTTCCCATTTCTTTAAAAAAACACCTGCATGAAATTGTAGAAGCTGAACTATTCTCACAGCACAAGCAATTTATTAAATGTACCAATCATTTAGGCGAGACTAAATGGCTGACCGAAACTGAAATCGAGGATCAACATGAGTTTTATCCACACCATCCAACCGTCTTAGAGAAACTGTCAAAAAAAGATTATAAAAAGAGAAAAGTAAAAGTTCCCAAATCAGATGCAGTCGATGACTTTGTTAACGCTCTGAAAGAAGAATTATCTAATGACATCGAAAAACGTCTTCAAACAGATCGTGAAAAAAGAGAAGAAGCAAGGGCCAGGCTGAAATCAAGACAGGACAAGGAAGCAGACAAAGCATTGGATGACAAATCTTACAGGGCTCATCCTGATTATAAACTATACGAGAATCATCTTGGAGAAAGACGTTGGCTGACTCTCGAAGAGTATGAAAGTCAGGATGAGTTTACTCTGGAAATTATACCGTTAGGCCAGAAAATATTTTCTGTTCTCAAATGGGCTGTACCGATTATTCTATTGATAATGATTGGCGGTTATTTTCTATCACCCGAGCTGGTCAAACCCACGCATCGGGGATATTTACAGGTTGAATCAAATGAAGATCTTGGCCAATTATACATCGACCATAAACTAAAATTGGGGCTGTCTCTTGACAAGCCAATCAGACTTTTAGAAGGGACATATCGTATTTCATACAGAAAATCGGGGTATAAATCATCACCACCTTTTCATACTGTACAAATAAATCAGATAGAGACAGCAAGAATTTATTTCACGCTCACACCGACTGAGACTGAAGATATCGCCGTTATCCAACTTAGTTCCGCCTACCCTGATGCAAAGGTATTTGTAGAAAATAATTTTCATGGTCTGGCAAAAGACAATTCTAAAATGATTCTCAAACCTGGAAACTACCGGATAGCTTTGAAAAAAGAGAATTATACTACTATACCACCATTTGCTGACGTAACCCTGAGTAAGGGAGATTCAGTCAATTTATCTTTTACATTTACCGAACGCTCAATTACCCGTCGGAGAAATAGTGATGATGATCATGGATTAATAGAGGTTACCTCTAATCTCCCCGGCACAAAGATATTTATCAATGGAAGATACACAGGTTTTAATACGGATCATATCTTTAATAAAATTCCCTTTGGAAAACAGGTCATTTCTTTACAAAAAGAGGGATATATCATTGAACCAAAAGATAAATCCATAAGATTATCAAGTTTAAATGTTGACCAAAAAGTCCATTTTATCTTAAAAAAGGCTGAAATTGACATAACACTAAAAACAACCCCGGTCGAAGGGAAAATTTATCTGAATGACAAAGAAATAGCGACAGGCCGTTGGCAAGGAGGATTATCACCAGGCAAATATAAACTGCGATTTGAATCTGTTGAGTCTTATCACTCCCCAAAACCAGTGACCATTGAGATTGATGAAGGAAAACAAACGAAATATACTTTTTTATATATACCGATATACTCTCTGACATTCAGTCCTCTTGGCAGATTTCCCAAAAGTGCATTCGGCAACATCCAGCTCGGATATGTCAGCGAAGATCAGGTCTTTCATGCTGATCCCAATAATGCTCCTGAGATATTAAGGCCAGAGGAGATAGGAGAAAAGGTATGGGTTTTAGGATATGCCTTTGCCTATAGAAATCCTCCGGAAAATGATGCTGTTGTTTTTACTTTTAACATTCCATCAACAATCGATCTTTCTAATAATCTCTGGTTGAAAATGTGGGGTTATAGAACAGAAGAGAAGTATCCCATGGAATTCAACAGCATTAGTGAAATCCGCATTTCAATCAATAATCGGATGATTCAGAAAGATTATACACCCAGATATTCATTAGAAGAAGCCGATGAATCCAAATTTGAACGATTTCGAATCAATAATCTTGTCCGCCATGGGAAAAACCGTTTACAAATATCAACAGGGCCGGTTAATACCACTTATTTTGCTCTATGGAAAATTGCTATCGAGTAAAAGGTGCTTAATTTTCAAAATATCGATATTTAATAGTGGCCTAAACTAAATCTTTTAATCTATGAAGAATACCAAAGATTTATTTATATCAACAAGTAATGAGGTTGATAACTCGTATATCCCCCTGGCCGAGAGATGCCGTCCAGGAATTTTTAACGAAATAGTCGGCCATGAAGAATATTTTAAAAAGGGTTCTCCTCTTCGCCGTCAAATAGAAAGTGGTAATCCACCATCCCTAATATTTTGGGGTCCTCCCGGTGTTGGTAAAACTACTCTGGCGAAAGTTATTGCTGCTGAAAGTGAGCTTCCATTCTCGATACTGTCTGCGGTAACTTCTGGTAAAAAAGAGATGAGAGCGATTATAGATCGGGCCCATGCAGAAACCCGTCAGGGACAAAAGAGCCATTTGTTATTTATTGATGAAATTCATCGTTATAACAAAGCCCAGCAGGATGGGCTGCTTCATGCCGTTGAGGACGGCACGATTAAATTGATTGGTGCCACGACCGAGAATCCTTCTTTTGAGGTCATTTCACCACTTCTTTCCCGCTGTCAGGTAATAAAATTGGATTCTTTAAAGATAGAGGACCTGGAGAAAATTGTTCTCCGTGCTTTACATGAAGACACTATTCTATCTGAGATGGTAATTACGATATCAGATATTGAGGAATTGTTACATTATGGCGGAGGGGATGCCAGACGTACTTTAAACTTATTAGAGAGCTGTATAATTCAAATCGGGAAAGATGAAGGAGTCATTGAAATCTCCAGCGATTTAATTAAGGAAACGGCCAGGCATAACGCCTTACTGTATGACAAAAAAGGCGACTTTCATTATGACACAATCAGTGCCTTTATAAAAAGTATAAGAGGGAGTGATCCGGACGCAGCTGTATATTATCTAGCCCGAATGCTTGAGAGTGGTGAAGATCCGGTCTTTATTGCCCGCCGGTTGATAATCCTTGCCTCCGAGGACGTCGGGAATGCGGAACCGTATGCGCTTTCTCTGGCGAATGCTGGTCTTCAGGCTGTTCATGCCATCGGCTTGCCCGAGGCTCGTATCGTCCTTTCACAAGTCAGCACCTATCTGGCTGCTTGTCCAAAAAGCAATGCGGCCTATCTGGCATTGGAACGTGCCCGGGAAGATGTAAATCAGAATCCCACCCTGGAAGTACCTATGCACATTAGAAATGCGCCAACAGAATTAATGAAGAATATGAAATACGGTAAAAATTATAAATATCCCCATGATTATTCGGAACATTTTGTTCTTGATACGTATTTACCGGAAGAATTAAAAAATAAAGTATACTATCAACCAACACAACTTGGAAGAGAAAAAATACTTTATGAAAGATTGAATAATCTGTGGCCAAAACGCAAAAAATCTGAGAAAAAGTAATTAGCCTGATAAATTAATTAAACTGAGATAGTTAAAAGTAAAAAGGCATAAGGTATAATAAAAAATTAGTTTATACTATCTATGAGTTTTAACTTTTTACTTTTTACTTTTACCTTTTTACTTTTAAGTTAGTTAAGATGGATATAAAATCACAAAATTTTGTAAAAAACTATTTTTTAGAAAAACTTCTTGAAGCGCGGTTATTTTTTATAAAACAAAAAACCGATTTAACCGACTTCTTTGAAGAAGTAAAAAAGGTAAAAAAAATATTGATAATCCTGCCGATAGATAAATCCGAAGAGGCAATCGCCAGGGAATATCTGCCGGAGATACAACATGTGTTTGGCAGAGCAAAAGTTTCTACTCTCGATCTCTCAACATTACGAAAAATTGATACCAACTGGCTTGGTGTTCCAAATCAAAAATATTTAGCAAATATTCAGGGTGAAGAATTTGATCTTCTCCTGGATCTTAACGGACATCATGACAGACTTTGTGCATATTTGTGCGCATTAACTGCGGCGCCGATGAGACTGCACATTTCGGAAGGTAAATTTGATAAAATCTACAATCTGCACTTCAGGATTCCCGGGGGAGCTCCCTTGAGTTCCCGTTATCAAAACCTTCTTGCTTATATGGGCCGGATGAGACAAAAACCCTCATAATAATATTACTCAATCCACTTATTATGAATGCAATTTTAAAATACCATGTTCGTCAGCTATTTAATTATTGGCATCATTTAAAATTCAGGATTCGGGCAGAAATTATTATTCTCTTTATCATTTTCTATTCTTTTTTTACCGACAAACTTGTCTTCTACTTTAATCAAATACTCGACTACCAGGACACGTCTCTAACCGGTTTAAGTACCATTGTCCTTCATCTTCTCATGCTGATCGTTATATTATCAACGCCTTTTATTTATTTTAACCTTTTTCCCAGACAAAAAGGACTGACAAATTTAAGTCTCTATCCTCTTAAAAAATCTGAGGCGCTGACTACCCTGATGATATATTTTGTTAAATATCAAATTATAATCATTTTGATTGCCACGCCGGTTTTTACAGCGCTCATGCTTTCAACCGGACCTTTAATGCTGCTTTACATTCTATTTTTATTATGTTCTTCTCTCTTTCTTTCCGGACTCATGGTTCTTATACTGGCATCCAAATATCTGTCTCGTTCCAGGATATTCTACCAATATTTTTTATTTTTCTTTTTATATTTTGTTTCTTTTGCCATTGTATACTGGACAACATATCTGTTTTTTTATTACACCATTCTGGTCATTTTTTGTGGATGGATTGTTTTATTAAGGTATTGGAATGCACGATGGCAATCCTGGGATCATGTACTAAACAGATACCGTCCTGTTGTTCAAAAGTCCACCCAAAACATGTCCAAACTGACCTATTTTCAATTTCCTTCTGCTATTCCTAAAACAGTTCGGCCTCTCTTTATCAAAGAAATATTATCACATATTCGAAATAAGAATTATATGCGGCTTAAAATAATAAGCTTGTTCATATATCTGATCATCATGATTCTGGTTGATATTTTTTACCATGAGTATTTTACTACTGCTATTTCTCTCCTGACAATACTTCTAATCTGGGAACATTATTCACATCAATTCAATGAAAAATATGTTATGAAGGAAACCCGGTTTTTTATAAAAGTGCTACCAATAAAATTTTATCAATATAGTCTATCAAAATTTTTTAGTGAATTTCTTTATATTGCTCTCATATTATTTGTTGTTTTAATCTTAACTCTCATACATGGTATAGCACTGTTTAAGATTCTAAACATCCTTGGAATCATTACTATATTTTCGCTATTTGTCCTTTATATCATTACTCTGATTCGCATTATCTTTTATGATAATCCGCGAGTGGCTGGATATGCCTATCACTTTTTAATCATTTTTACTGTGGTAATGAGTTTTAGTTTTTATCTGGTCGGACCAATTGTCACTCTCTTTATCATTATATATTTACATTTCATAAGTAACCGTCAATTCGCCAGATGAGGCTATTATGATCAAAGTTTCTAATCTCACCATTCGTTACCCGGAAGTCGTAGCTGTTGATAACGTTTCTATTCAACTAAAGGAAGGGATAATTTATGGTCTGGTTGGTCCAAATGGTGCCGGTAAAAGCTCTTTTATAAAGGCCCTGGTTGGTTTGATTGCGGAATATGATGGTGATATTTATTTTGATGAATTCTCACGCAGTAAGGACCGTCATATAATAAAATCTTTATTTGGTTACGCACCAGAGGATCCGGATCTTTATCCTTATTTAACTGGCAAAGAGTATCTACACATGATTGCCGATATACGACAGGTTGATGCAAATTCACAAATCAAGGCTCTCCAGTCTGATTTCGGGCTCGATAATGTATTTGATGACCTGATTAACCGATATTCACACGGTATGCGTCAAAAAATATCTTTTGCAGCGGCCTTAATTGGTGAACCAAAAAACCTGATTCTGGATGAAGCACTGAATGGTTTTGATCCTATCTCACAATATAACTCAAAAAACATCCTGCTTACTCTGGCCAGAAATGGTCACACGATCCTTCTTTCATCCCATGTTTTGGAACTGGTCGAAAACTGGTGTCAGGAAATTATTATATTGAATGAAGGAAAGCTATTAGCGGAATACACACTAGAACAGATCGAGGATATAAAAGCCCGGACAGGTAAAGATTTTAGTGAACATTTCGTCTCGCTTGTTCAACGACCCTCTGAGGGATTGTAATCAATCAAATTTTTCCTGTCAAACACCACATCACCCCCAAGAACAGTTAATTCCACACGAGCATTTCTTAAAGCATTTTCATCCGCATTTTCAAGGTCAATTGGTAATCCGATAAAATCAGCCAATTTTCCTTCTTCAAGTGTTCCCTTCAGATTTTCCTCATAGGAAGCATAAGCCGCTTCGCTGGTATAGCAGCGTAAGGCCTTTGGAACCGATATACATTCAGATTCATTCCATTGAGGCTCATTTTTATCCAAAAGATAGCGTCTGCTATGAGCAGCAAGGATTCCCTTTATGGGATCTGGATCGGCAATCGGCATGTCCGATCCGAATACGACTTTGACCCCGTTGTTAATCAGACTGCCCACCCGGTAAGCATTATGAGCACGATTACTCATATATTTTTCGGTAATTTTTACATCATCAGCAATATGTAAAGGCTGCATTGAGGCAATCACCTTCTGTTCAGAAAATCGTTGGATATCTTCATCTACTAAAATCTGAGCGTGTTCAATCCTGTGCCTAAAACCAGATTTTATTGAAATATTTCTCACACTCTGCAAGGCGTTAAGAGTTTTATGATTTGCCTTATCACCAATGGCATGAATTGTGGCACTAAAACCCTTCTCTGTCGTATATTGCAATTTATCTGTAAGTTCATCTTCAGTTAAGACTTCAATTCCGGCATGATCAAGTCCTGTATATTTCTCAAACATTTCAGCCGTTTGGGATCCAAGTGATCCATCAACGAAATATTTTAGTCCTCCCAGACGAAGCCACTCATTTCCAAATCCCGAACAAAATCCACCATCAATAAATTTATCCGCCACCTCAACAGGCGGGTGCATGCAAATCCTTAATTTAAGATCATTCTGCAAAGCCATCTTCTGGAATAAAGACCAGATTTCCAGACTTTCGCAACTATGTACAGATGTTAGTCCCAGGGCATAAAATTCCGGGTAGATTTTTTCCATACAACGTTGCAGTTGTTCATAGCTGACTTTTTCCGAAAAACTATTGACAATATCACATGCTTTCTCATAAACAAGCCCGGTCAGCTTATTATCTGAATCGCGCCCTAATTTACCGCCTGCGGGATCGTTTACCATTTTATCAAACCCACACAATTCCAGAGCCTTTGAATTTAACCACTGGGTATGACAGTCTTTATTATAAAGGGCTATCGGATGGTCGGTGGTGATTTGATCCAGATATTTTTTATGAGGAAATCCATCTGACCAAAGATTTGCATTCCATCCCCCGCCCAGTATCCAGGATTCACCATCAAAATATGCTGAATGTTCGGATATATTTTTATACGCTTCTGCCAGAGAGGAGCAAAGATCGAGCCGGATACGTTCCCTTCCTAAGGCCACTGAGGCTACATGGGTGTGGCAATCTGTAAATGCCGGATAAACATAAAGACCATTTAGATTTATTCTTTGTATTAAATCTTCCGGTAAATTAATGTCTTTTTCATCTCCACAATAGACGACCCGGTCTTTAGAAACGAGTAGAGCCGTGGTATATGGTTGCTTATCATTAAGGGTATGGATATTTCCGTTTACAAATAATTTATACATTGTACTCTATGCTTATGTCTAGTTTAACCGCGAAGACGCAAAGAATTCTATTAATTTTTCCTGTCATCCTGTCCCGAAACGGGATCCCGTTGGGATAAGGATCTTTGCTATTGCTTGCCCCATCTTTATCGTAAACTTCATAATATCACCGACAACTGCAAAGATGCCTTCGGTATGACAAAACCAGGACCAATGGTATTTTTTATTTATTTCTTTGTGAACTTTGTGCCTACTTCGTGTCCTTTGTGGTTAATAAATCGATGACAGCTCGGAGCTGACGAACAAGGAAAAAAGTAATCTATTTTTTTGCAAAAAAAAAGCCCTCATTCTGAGGGCTTTTCATCTTTATTCACATCTTTTTCGGAAATGTACCGATATTTTATCTTGCCGTTCAATAACTGGTTTTGAGCAATAACCGTTGGATTGATCTCTCTTTCATGCTCGATTCCTTCCATGAATTCACGGTCATATATATCCAGCTCCTGATCATATCCTGACTCTTCCAGTATTTCTTTTTCTTTTCGTTCAGCAATTCTTCCCGCATTTATTTCTCTGGCCCGTTTAGCGATGACAAGACAAGCTTCATATACATTATCGGTTTGCATTTCTAAGTCTTTCAAATCTAATGTCTTAATGGCCATGCACATCTCCATTTTATTCAGGTTTATCAAAGAAATTTAATATAATAACTATGTTGTGTCAATTAATATTTCAGACATTGAGTTCTTCACCTTCCAGGCGGGCTACAATAACTGCTCCCACACTGTCACTCAACACATTGACTGTTGTTCGGAACATATCAAGAATGCGATCAACAGCGAGAATAATTGCCACCCCTTCTAGCGGTAATCCAACTGCCTTTAGAATAATGGACATCATGACAAGACCACTCATTGGAACACTGGCTGCTCCAATTGATGCAAGAAGTGCCGTTATAACTACAATCATCTGTGCACCAAAGGACAGATCAATACCATACACCTGAGCAATAAAAATAGTCGCCACGCATTCATATAAGGCAGTTCCATCCATATTGACGGTCGCTCCAATCGGGAGTGTAAAACTTGCTACTTTTCTGGAGACTTTTGAATTCCCGGTAACGGCATGCATTGTTAATGGAAGTGTGACAATCGAAGAGCAGGTGGAGAAGGCGGTAAGTAAAGCCGCTGGCATTCCTTTATAATGCCTGAGTGGTTTGATTCGGGCAACCAATCGAAGCATAAGAGGCAAATTAATACAAGCATGGATAAACAAACCCAATAAAACAACGGCAAAATAAACACCCAGAGATTTAAATGCACCAAATCCGGATTTAGCGACAATACGTGCCATAATGCCGAAGACTCCCAGGGGTGCACTCCAAACTACAAACCGCGTCATTTTCATCATTGTCTCAAACGCAGCCTGAAAAAAAGTGCTCAGTTGCAACTTTGATCTATCTGACAACCGTGTGATAAAATATCCAAAGAGGATTGAAAAAAAGATAACAGGTAATACATCGCCTGATGCCATTGCCTGGAATGGATTCTCAGGTATAATATGTAAAAGAAGATCGGAAATACTCTGTTCGGCTGCAACTACTTTTTCCGGCGTTTCCTCCAAACCGATTTCAGCACCTGTTCCCGGGCGAAAGATGTTTACCAGAATCAATCCGGTTATGATAGCAAAAAACGAACTGGCTATATAATAGCTAAAAGTCTTTATCCCTAACCGGCCAAGACCAACCGCATCCCCGACGCTAACCACACCTGAAATTATGGAAGTTATAATTAGTGGCATAATAGCCATACGTAGCAAACGTAAAAAAACTTCGGCAAAAAACTCCGCATAGGGTAAAATTGGCGTCCCGATCTGCCAGCCGGCTAAGGCGCCAAAAATCAGACCAATAAAGATGTAATGGGTTAGGTTAAGTTTATTCAGGACCAATGGCACGATAAGGATTCTCGATTGAATACTCTCTTATAATCTCATCATAATCATCATACCAGTAAGCGTTTGGATTTCGTTTAAATATCATAAAACGTGCTTTTTCTTGTGGATTGGCCGCCCGGTGATAACGAAAATAAACTCTTTCCTCTGTTTGGCCAACAATCTCGATTTTACCTGTACTATGTGACATTACCAGGCGAGACCGTTTGGCCAGGCCGGAGCACTTCATACGCGCTTGTTCAAAAATTTCAAACGCTTTTTCAACCGGAATTGCATAGGTTTTGTTACCTAATGTTGGCCTGCAAATAAATAGATAATAAGGAGGGATCCCAATATATGATAGTTTATTAAACAATTCTGCTAACACATTGGGATCATCATTTACACCACGAATTAAAGGGGTTTGATTGACTGTAACCGCACCGGTTTCTCTTAACCGATTCATCCCTTCAATTGCTTCCCTGGTTAATTCTCTGGGATGATTAAAATGTGCCATTATATAAATTTTCTTTTCATCCGTACTGTATTTATGAAATAAATCGAAGAGTGATGGATCGTTTAATACCCGGTAAGGATTAAAGACAGGAACTTTTGTACCAATGCGGATAATTTGTACATGCTCAATTTCACGCAAGGGCCGGATCACATTTTCCAGTTTATTGGTAGACATGATCAGAGGATCACCGCCTGTCAATAAAACATTGTTAATCTCAGGATGCTCCCTGATATAATTAATTCCGGCAGTTATATCACGGACAACCTCATCATTATCATTCATAAAAATACGTTTACGAAAGCAGAACCGGCAATAGGCGCCACAGACATCATTCACTAATAATAGCGCTGTAAATTCATACTTATGTTCAAGTCCCGGTACAACTGTATATTCCTCCTCATCGGAGGCATCCAGCCGACCCCAGGTGGCCAGTTCCGCCTGATTCGGGATCACAATACGCCGAATCGGATCATCAGGGTCATCCCAATTAATGAGTTTTTGATAATATTCATTGGTCCGGAACATAAATTTTTCTGTAACTTTTTTCAGTTTTTTTCGTTCCCCGGCCGGGATTTCCGTTATCTGATCCAGATTGGTGATGTACTTTGGTTTATACATATCTTAATCCCTTCCTAATACTGATCGAGAAGGATCTACAAAACCTCATTTTTGCTTGTATTCCTTTCCATGATTGAGTATGTTTTTATTACATTTAATCAACATTGCCGGTTAAGAATATTTAATATAAATTATATCTTATCGGATTCCAAATTTAAGTAGGAGTGCCATCTGGCATTTATTTTCCTATAGTTATGTTTTCGGATTGAAAATGTTTTTCTTGAATAAGTAATTAATCTGGTTAATTTATAAAATTAGGCCACCACGCCTAAGGGGGGCAGGCAAAGACTCTAAGTCTCAAAGAAATAATTACTTAATTGTATTGTGACTTTTCAACAGAGTATTTTAAATATATTTATTCAAGATACCTTAAATCCATGATTTTAATCCCGCTTAGGCGGGAGAGTCTTGAGGCTACGAATTATTCAAGTTAATATGAATCATAAGGATTAATATGAAATGATTAGAATTGATAGGGCATATTACATTTATATATCAATATTTCTTGTTTTCATATTAACTCTGTCCTTAAAAGCGCAACCAGATATTGATTTACCGAGCGAAATACAACTTATTGTCAATGGATCAGATATGCCACTTACCTCGGGTTGGATTGATAGTCTTGTTGATGATGCCTTTGCCGGAAAGATTTGCTATAAAATCGTTGGGGCATCAAGAGCAGAGTTTTCAGTGACGACACAGGTTCAGCTCCCGCAAATATTGACTCTCAATGAAGTTTACAAACAGATTGTTTTGTATTATATCATGCTCCCGGATGAAGATATACGGGAAAGAGAATTTTTAAATATCTATCCATATTTTGAATCTACGGAAGGAGAACCGGCTTTAAGATGTCAATATATACCTGAGGGAAAATATCATATTGAAGTTCAGCGTTGGAATCAGATCCCGGTTCCTGCCCAGCCGATTATAGAAGACAGAGAGATCTATAATCAGATACTTCAGATCTCGTTTCATGAATTGCAATCCTTCGGGGACGTTTCAGATAATGTCTTTGAGAAGGTGGCAATTAAGAATAAACTGCCCATTGAACGGATCAGAGAAATATATCAAAATACAATTCTGTGGCAACTGGGATGCCAGCCTTAGGTAATTTGAAATTGTAATTTATTTGATATTTGGAATTTATTATTTTCAAGGTAATTATCAGTGAGAACAATGAAATATATAGCTTTTGTATGGCTTGTGATTTGGATGATCTGTTGTAAAAGTGATCCCTATGAATCTTTGCCGGTTATCAGATTAGTTGAAAACGAGAATAAACAATTTACCTTTACTAATAAAATTTCCGGTTTTTATGTTGGAAATAGTCACCGGGAGAATAATATTGGTCATCAGGGATGGACCGTTAACGAATTTCACTATTTAAAGGACTACCGGATCTACGCAGATACAACCCCTATACCCAGGGATTCTCTCCAGCAATTTAATTACTATCCCTTTGCCTTGATTAGAAATTATATGATCCCGATAAAGGAAACATTTACGCTTCTCGATTCGATAAATGCCATCATTTGGGAATTTGAGTTACCTTCTGATTTAGAAAAGTTTTCTTTTGAACCCCAATTACATCGAGTGGTTACAGAAAAAAATATTTTATTAACAGCCTCATCGTCACGGCTTATCTTTTCTCCCCATGAGTTAAGTGGCAGCGAGACAGAACAAGATGTTGACTGGATGGGCTTTCTATATATACCTGATGGAAAAAACAAGGTAGTCGTATTAGGCGCCCTTGAAACTAGTAAAAACCGTTTGAATCAAATGCTTGATCTCCTCTCAAAAAACTTTGAAGATAAAAAAGATGAGAGAATAAATCGTATTGCCTCTTTTTTAGAATTAAACAATACTCACACAAATATACCGGAAATAACCGAAGCCATTGCCTGGGCTCAACTCTCTCTCGATGCCCTTATTACACAGCAACTAGGAAAAGGTATCTGGGCAGGGCTTCCCTGGTTTAATAGTTATTGGGGCCGGGACAGTTTTATTTCATTTGCAGGAGCCTTATTGTTTAACGGAAAATTTAATGAGGCCAGGGAAATACTTGAATCTTTCAGTCGTTTCCAGTTACAAAACGAAAATGATACCTGGGATGGTCGGATACCTAATCGTGTCACCAATAAAGAAATAATTTATAACACGGCAGACGGTACCTGGTGGTTTGTACGGGAGGTATATGAGTATCTCTTATATAGCGGAGATACTACCTTTGTTCAACATATTTATCCGGTGATTAAAAGAGCCATTAAGGGTGCGATACGCCATCGGATTGATGAAAATTTCTTTTTACTTCACGACGATGCCGATACCTGGATGGATGCCAAAGGACCAGAGGGAGCCTGGTCACCAAGAGGAAACCGGGCTATCGAGATACAAACTTTGTGGTATACCGCCCTTCAAATCGGTTCCATATTTGCCGGTTTGAATGAGGAAAATCATTTAAAAGAACACTGGCTGGCCATCTCTCACTCCCTAAAAGAAAATTTTGTCAAAAAATATTGGAGCCGTGTTAAATACCATGCTTATGATCACCTAAACGAAGATGGAATCCCTGACAGAAAAATCAGACCGAATCAAATTTTCGCCGTATACGTTCCCCGATTACCCGGACTTGAGCCACTGTTTCCGGAAGACATTTGTGCCAGAATTACCAGTAATGTTGTTCATAAATTAACTTATCGGTATGGCGTGGCCTCTTTGTGGCAGGAAGATGAAAACTTTCATCCCTGGCATCTTTATCCACCTTATTATGTTAAGGATGAGGCGTATCATAATGGTACTGTCTGGACTTGGCTTGCCGGTCCGGTTATAAGTAGTCTGCTCATGTTTAACCGTCAGGAATTAGCATTCAATCTTTTTTATGATGAAGCAATTCAAATTCTACAGGATGATGCTATCGGTAACTATGCTGAGTTGCGTGATGCTCTTCCCCGAAAAGGACAGGATGAACCTTCCATATCCGGGACAATTTCTCAAGCATGGAGCCTAGCTGAATTTACCAGAAATTTTTATCAGGATTTTATCGGTTATCAGCCTAATGTGTTAGATCAAAGAATTATCTTTAATCCAAAAATCCCCGGCGAATTACAATATATCTCCTTGATCCTGCCGTACGCTAATAATTTTATCTCGTTTATTTACACTGCCAATGAAGAAAAGCTTTCTTTCGAATTTTCTATGGAAGGTGGAAAAAATACTGTAGAAATAAT
>JAGLYF010000120.1 GCA_023132435.1 Calditrichia bacterium
TGGAAACCCAGCGATTGCGCAGAGAAGTTCAGGACAAATATGCATTTCATGGCATTATTGGCCAAAGTCCAAAAATGCAGGATGTGTTTGCTCTGTTGGATAGAGTCATCCCAACAGAAGGTCGTGTCCTTCTCGAGGGAGAGAGTGGAACGGGCAAAGAGTTGATCGCCCGGGTCATTCATTATGGCGGACCGCGCAAAGACGGACATTTTGTGGCAGTGGACTGTGGCGCGCTACCGGCAAATCTTTTGGAAAGCGAACTGTTTGGATATGTCAAAGGCGCATTTACCGGCGCAGCTCAAGATAAAAAAGGACTGTTTGAAGAGGCCGATGGTGGAACGTTGTTTTTGGATGAAATTGCGAATATACCTTCTGAGATACAAGCCAAATTTCTGCGCGTCATCCAGGAGGGAGAGATTCGTCCTCTGGGCTCCACGCAAACGAAAAAAGTAGATGTTCGTATTGTCGCAGCTGCCAGTGAGAATTTACGTGGTCAAGTGAAGAAGAGAAAATTTCGTGAAGATCTGTTTTATCGTTTAAACGTAATAAACGTCACAATTCCACCTCTTAGGGAAAGACGGGAAGATATTGCCATTCTTGCCAATAGTTTTTTAAAGAAACTATCGGAAAAGTATAGTAAAAAAATCCTGGGATTTAAATCAGAGACAATTTCTATTTTTGAAAATTATTCCTGGCCAGGTAATGTCAGAGAGCTGGAGAACATCGTAGAACGTATGATTATCATGGCCGAGCAAAACTTAGAACTTCTTCCTCCAGAATTGCTACCTGCAGAGATTTGCAGCAGTGAATTTGAGCCCGATCTCGTATCCTTGAAAGGTCAGACTTCGCAGGACCTCAAAATCATGAGAGCGGCATATGAAAAAGAGATGCTGCTTAATGCTTTGAAGAAACATAATTGGAATCAATCCTCTGCTGCGAGTGAGTTGGTTGTACATGAAAAGACTGTCCGCAATAAAATGAAGAAGTATCACATCAAAAAACCGTAAGGAATTCGGACTAATAGCCGACCCGACTCGGCCTTTTATCCGAATATTAGAAATATCTCCGTTTTCTAAAACCTTCCATCAAATCGTGTAATTACTTTTATAACAGGCGCTTAAGCAGGTTTATGAGCCACTTGGGCGCCTTTTAAATTTTCTGGCATCCTTTTTGACTAATTACAAAGCAGACAAGATTAAATAATAATAACCCAAAAAGGAGGATTAAGAAAATGAAAAAAAGAGAATTCGTAGCAATGATTATTTTACTGTTCGTGATCGCCGCTTTGATTGGTTGTTCAACAGATTCAACAGTTGGGCCGGAAGAAAAAGACCCAATTGCTGAAAACAAAGCCATGGCCCAACGCTTTTTTGATGAAGTGTGGAACCAGGGGGATTTGGCTGTATTGGACGAGATCTGTGCTCCCAACTATGTCCTTCACGATGCAGCGCAGAATGTGGACAGTCTTGCAGCTTTAAAACAATACGTGGTTATGCATCGCACCGCCTTTCCAGATATTCAATTCATTGTTGATGAGCAATTTGCTGAAACGGACAAAGTCGTATCACGATTCACAGCCAGCGGCACACATCAAGCTGAACTGATGGGCATCCCGCCGACCAATGCTCAGGCTATATTTACAGGCATCGTGATTTCTCGTATTGAAAATGGAAAGATAGCGGAGGCCTGGATCAACAAGGATGATATGGGGTTGCTGCAACAGCTCGGCGTCATTCCTACGATGGGGCGCAGCGACTTCACCTGGGGTGCACCGGCAGAAGTAACCGGCGACCCCAACCCGGCGGCAAACAAGGTGCTCTTCCAGAAAATGTTTGACGAGGTCTGGAATAAGGTTAACCTTAATGTGGTAGACACGATTTTCGCCACCGGCTATGTCCTCCGCGATCCCGTTTGGCTTGGAGAGGTACATGGCCCCGAGGCCTTCAAACAATATGTCACTGTGACGTTTACCGGGTTCCCGGATACCCGTTTTACTATTCTGGACATTATTGCCGAAGGAGACAAGATTGGAGTTCGCTGGACCTGGAGTGGCACACACCAGGGTGACTTCGTGGGCATCCCCCCAACTGGAAAGCAAATAATGATTACGGGGATCACAATCCATCGTTTCGCAAATGGCAAATTAGTGGAAAGCTGTTTCAGTTATGATATGCTTGGTATGTTGGGACAACTCGGTATTGTTCCTCCTCCGGGCGGCCTTATGGAGTAATCTCAGTAGCCCAGGCTTCCGTTGAGGTAAGTCTAAACTTGTTGATGCCAGCTATTGGTGGTTGACTCTTAATCGCCCTGGGAATCATTTTCCAGGGCGTAATATCTGAGAAAAAATAACGAGATCCATTACCAAGAGGAGGATTAAGAAAATGAAAAGAAACTCTTTTTCACAGATTGACCGTCAAAAAACTGACTAATCAATCTGTGTTACATATCGTTTCGTAGATTGATTAGCGAAGCGGTCAAACTGCGTGATTTATGTGAAAAAAACAAACAAATTTACAATCATAAAAATGCTGACATAGTTAGAACTCAGCCCAAATTTTTAAATTTAATTATAAATGGAGGATATTATGAAGAATTCAATTTTTACTTTGTGTCTATTTTTTTACCTAATACTACCCTTATTACTAATTGAAACTCAGTCCGTGTATGCCCAAACTGATATTCCGGCAGGTGATGTAAGCGGGACATGGACTCAATCAAACTCACCCTACAATATTAACGGGGAGATTACAATACCAGATGGAAAAACATTGACGATAGAACCGGGAGTATTGGTAAGATTTAACGGTCATTACAAATTTTATGTAAAAGGAACGCTGTTGGCAATAGGAACAGAACAAGATACGATTTTATTTTCAGCGAGTAATATTCAAGAAGGGTGGCATGGAATAAAGTTGTTGGATATTGCCAGTTTAAATGATAGTACTATTTTTGAATATTGTAAATTTCAATACGGAAAAGCAAATACCGGTAGTGGAAGATTGAATAGATGTGGTGGAGCTATCTCTTCAAACTTAAATAAGCTTAGAATTTCACATTGTCTGTTCCAGAATAACATGACTTATTCTACAAGTCGTTCTGAGAGTGCAGGCGGAGCAATTGCTATTGGTGGAGGAGACCCGATAATTGAATATTGTGAATTTAAAGAGAACGAAAGTGTATATGGTGCAGCAATGGTAATTGATGGTTACTCAACAGATCCTCTCATCCGCAATAATTATATGCATAATAATAATGGACACGGGACGATTAATATTGGTTGTGGTTCATCTCCAATGGTTATAAACAATTTAATAGAACATAATCACACTGATGGACATGGTAATGTGCATTTTGCCGGCAGTGGTGGATTTGCAGAAATAATAAATAACACTATTGTAAATAATACATGCGATGGTCAAGGAGGCGCGGTATTTGTGAATCATGGTTTAAAGCCTTTATTTATCAATAACATCATATATGGAAATAAGCCTGCTCAGGTTAATCTTCTTTCGCCATCAAGCCTTAGCTTTAGTTATTGTTTGATTGAAGGAGGTAAGAGCGGATTTACAGGAGCAACATTTTCCGGGACCTATGAAAATTGTATAGATTCTGATCCGCAATTTGTAAGCCCAAATGATTTTCATTTACAAAATACTTCTCCTTGCATTGGCGCTGGAGTATCTTCTTATGCTGGCAACAATACCCCGGATAATGATTTTGAAAACGGTACCAGACCCAATCCTGGCGGCTCAAGTCCAGATATAGGAGCATTTGAAAGTAAATTCGGAAGTCCGTTAACAAGGATTGTAGAGGACGAGATCACGAGTTCTTCGCTGGAGGGTAACCCGATGGGTGATCCTGCAACAAGAAAAATGATGATTTACCTTCCGCCGAGCTATGACCAGGGTGGAAATTTCCCCGTAGTCTATCTCCTGCATGGCACTCCCGTTGGTGAAACGGCATATCTTATAGAGGAAAACTGGTTGGATTGGGTGGGTGTGCTATTTAGCGAGGGACCAGATTTCCCGGAAAATGGCTTCGAAGGTATGCTTGACGATTTAATCGCTGAAGGCAAGATGGAAGAGATGATCATTGTGATGCCTGATGCCAGTTGTAAGTATATAGCCAGTTTTTACACGAATTCACTCCTCAATGGCAATTACGAAGATTATATTGCCTATGACCTGGTCAGCTACATTGATAGCCATTACCGCACCATTCCCAATCGAGATAATCGTGCCATTGTAGGACATTGTCAGGGTGGCTATGGTGCAATGAAATTGGCGATGAAGCACCCGGATGTGTTCGCCGCAGTTGCCAGTCACAGTGCACCTTTGATGCTGGAAGTTTTCAAAGCCGCCGTGCCAATGGTAATCGCAGAAAATCCCGATGGCATGATAGGTCCACACCCTGAGAGACCTTTCACGAGTATGTTCTACGCTATGTGCGCCGCTTGGTCACCTAACTTGAGTAATCCACCATTCTTCGTTGACCTGCTCTTTGAATATCCATCCGAGACAATTATTGATTCGGTCTGGAATAAATGGCTGGAGCATGATCCCTTTACTATGCTCACTACATACGGTGCTAATTTAGCATCGTTACGAGGTGTATATTTCGATTGCGGAGATCAGGACGAGTTCCAATTTAATCTCCTTATAGATCCATTTCATCAAGCTCTTGCTGCTGCCGGCATCGGACATGAATACGAAATCTTCGCTGGTGGCACACACTGTAACAAACTTTATTCAAGGCTTGCACTTTCGCTGTCGTTCATTTCGGATGCCCTGGTGACGGGTGTAGAGCAGAAAGATAAAGCGGAGGTGCCATTGGCATTTTCACTTTCTCAGAATTATCCCAATCCGTTTAATCCTACAACCAGTATCAGCTTTGTCCTTCCCAAAATGGCCTATGTCACTCTTGAAATCTACAACCTCCTGGGCCAGAGCGTAAGAACCCTGGGGGAGGATGTTAAGGAGGCCGGTTCGCATTCAGTGCTCTGGGATGGGAGAGACGCCACCGGTCGAGACGTAGCCAGCGGCCTGTATCTGTATTGTCTGGAGGTGGAAGGACAGTACGTGCAGATAAGAAAGATGGTGTTGCTCCGGTAGTCAGGCAGCATGCGGGTTTTCCTGGGGTAAGGGAACCGGACAGATTATTCGAGAGATTTTCACTCAAATAATGTGGGTCGCCATAGCAGGAATCCGTAAAAAAAGTGGAAGATGACCAGGCACATCTGTGAGGTTCAGCCCAAGATGTGCCTGATTCTTATCTTTTTCAGTATCGCATAATTTCGAACGGAACGTTCAACTTGAATATCACATTACGTCCTGGACTAAGAGCATATCCCTTGTAGGTGTCAAGAAAATCTCGATAGTCTTCGTCCAGCAAGTTCTTTACTGCCAGGTTGAAACTGATAAGCTGTCCTGCCATCGGGAAGTCGCAGCCGAGTCCCAGCTCAAGCAGCGTATAGGCGTCCGTTGAGGCCACTCCGAAATTGGGGTTCATGTCGAACTGCGTTTCGGGATAATGATTATTTTTACTTTGTTTCTTATTAGTTGTTCAAATGATGATAGCAATCCTATAACACCACTAAATAAAATATTTTTACGTATTTTTGACATTTTTTTAAATATTATGATATATTTTACTTTTAAAGATGTTAACTTCAAGAATCTTACTTTCAATTTTATGTAGCCTGAGTAATTCACCACTGATTACACAGATTGCACAGAAATATTGGAAAAACAGTGGATTAGATAAAAAATTATGAAAATATTTTTTATTTTAAATAGAATCTCAGTTAATTCAATAACTAATTTAGTAATAACAAGTTATAATCAGTGTAATCTGTGAAATCTGTGGTTTATGAATAGATCAGGGTAGTAAATATTTGAATGAAAAAAAAGTAAACTGGTGGGGATGGGGAGATCCTAAAAAAAGCTATGATTTGTCCTCACGTCCTTTTTTCTGGACTCATTTAAAATCCCGGCTTAATATTCCTGATAAACCATTTTTTTTCGCACCAAAATATGATGAAATTGATATACCGGACTGCCGATTATCTTCTATATTATTTAATCAACTTAAAAACTTCTTGAGTGAATCTCAGGTTTCAGTTTCAAATCTAGATCGAATATCTCATACCTACGGCAAAAGTTATCATGACCTGATTCGAATTCGCCACAAATTATTTCCCAATACCCCTGATGCAGTTCTTTTTCCTGAAAGTGAAGAACAAGTTGAGAAAATTATAAAATGGGCTAAAGAAAACAAGATCGCTGTTGTACCCTGGGGTGGAGGAACAAGCGTTGTAGGCGGTGTTGAAACTGTGCATGAACCTTATCACAACGGACTAATTGTGTTAGACATGAATCGCATGAATCGTGTCCTGCATATCGATAAATCTTCTCTTGTAGCTGATGTTGAGGCTGGTATATTCGGCCCTGAACTGGAAATTAAACTTCAAGAGAATGGTCTCACCCTTGCGCACTATCCCGAATCATTTGAATTTTCAACTTTAGGCGGGTGGATTGCTGCCAGTTCAGCAGGACAGCAATCGACATTATATGGAAAAATCGAAGATATGATTGAAAGCCTGCGAATGGTTACACCATCCGGTATAGTTCGCACTCCTTCTCATCCTTCTGCTGCTACCGGACCAGATCAAAAACATCTACTATGCGGTTCGGAAGGAATATTAGGTGTTATCACACAAGCCAGGATCAGACTCAAGATCATCCCACAACAAAAACTTTACACTGCTTACTTAATAGATACATTTGACGGCGGAATTGAAATTTGTCGCCGGATTATACAATCCGGATTAAAGCCGGCAACTGTTCGTTTATCGGATGAAGAAGAAACTGATTTTATTTTTTCATTACGGGCACAAAAAGCAAATAAATGGAAAAGTTGGATTCAGCATGTATCATTGGAAATTGTTCGAAAGCGCGGTTTTTTACCCGGCAGACGCTCATTTATATTGCTTGGATTAGAGGGAGATAAAGAAGAAATAAAATACCAAAGGAAGAAAATTAACAAAATTCTAATGGATTTCAAAACCTTTGGTCTCGGTGAAGATACCGCCCAAACCTGGTACCGTCACCGTTTCGAGAGTCCATACTTGCGGGATGTTTTATTAGATTATGATATATTGGTGGATACACTGGAAACTTCTACTGAATGGAACAATGTAAAACATCTCTATAGTACCGTTAGAAATACTATTCTAACTACATTTCATAAATTAAAAATCAAAGGCGTCGTCACGGCGCATTTATCCCATCTTTACCCAACAGGTTGTTCTCTTTATTTCATATTAATAGCCATGCCAGTTGTCGGGAAAGAACTTGAAACATGGAAAGACTTGAAAACAGCTGCCTCTAATGCAATAATTAAAGCCGGCGGTAGTATCAGTCATCACCATGGTGTTGGGTTGGATCATCGTGCTTGGATAAAGCAGGATATTGGTGATACATCCGTGGAGTTGTTACGAAATTTAAAAAAACAAGTCGATCCTCAGAATATTTTAAATCCAAAAAAATTATTACCCGATTCAAACCTGAAAGTTGATACATTTTTAGAAAAACAGGCAAGTGCTGAGGAAAGCCTGTCTTTCTCACCTGCTGTGCGGGAAGAAAATATAAAAAAATTGCAAACCGAACAGTATGATATTCTTGTAATTGGTGGAGGGATAACGGGAGCCGGAATCATTAGGGATGCTGTGTTTCGTGGATATCGAACAGCATTGATTGAGAAAAATGACTTTGCATCCGGTACCAGCAGTAAATCATCCAAGATGATTCATGGTGGATTTCGCTACCTGAAAAATCTTGAAATTGGTCTTGTTCATGAGGCCTTGCAGGAAAGAAAAAATTTGATGGAACTTGCTCCCCATCTGGTCCACCCTATGCAATGTTTATTACCAATCTATGAAGATGCTCCTAATCCGCCATGGATGGTTAAACTTGGCATGATGTTGTACGATGGTTTGTCAGGCACTAAAAGTATTGGTGCACACAAAATGATTTCTGTTGATAAAATCCACAAACTGGAGCCTATCTTACGGCGTAAGGGACTGAAAAAAGTCGGACTTTATTATGACAGCTGGGCAGATGATTTCAGATTAGTAATGTCAACCATCCAATCAGCGGCACAGAAAGATGGGGTTATAGCTAATTACGTAAAAGCTGTCGATATATTCAGAGAAAATGGCAATGTGGCAGGTATTATGGCCCAGGATACAATAACCGGTAACATATTCCCCATTCGAAGTCGCGTTATAACCAATGCCACCGGTCCCTGGTCTGATGAACTAAGAAATGCATTATTTAAAGATAAGCAGCGCTATATTCGCACCACTAAAGGAATTCACCTGCTTATACACCGGGAACATCTGCCTGTAAATAATACCGTAGTCCTTTTATCTATTGAAGACCAACGCCCTATCTATGCTATTCCATGGCGAAAATTTGTCCTTATTGGTACCACTGACACTGATTATGATAGCGATTTGGACCGTGTACAAACCGAAAAAAGTGATGTGGATTACCTTCTCTCATCAATTAATTTTTATTTCCCATATGCTAATCTTAGTGAAGATAAAATCATCTCTACTTTTACAGGATTGCGTCCTCTGGTTTATGAAGAACAGAAATCAGCATCGGCCGTCACTCGTGAATACCAGATTTTTGAAAAGCCCACAAACTTCTTTACAATAATAGGTGGGAAACTTACAACGTATCGTACTATGGCAGAAGAAATGGTAAATCAAATGGGTAAGGTTTTGAAAACATCTTTTGATATCAGTGCAAAAAATGAAGAATGTACTACTGATGAATACTATTTGTATGGCGGTGATATTTCTGATTACGGGAATTTTTTTGAAGAATGGACCGGACATCTTATAAATAAGTGCGATTTTGACCAGGATATTGCTGAACACTTTGTTGAAACCTTTGGCAGCCGAATTCCTGATTTGTTAACTGCTATCGATGATACTGAAGACGGAAGAAAACGTATATTACCGGAACTGCCCCATGTTTGGGGTGAATTAACATATGCATATCGCCATGAAATGGTTATGAGCTTGGATGATTTTCTAATACGACGAACACATTTGTTTCCGCTTGATGCAAAACAATCCTGGGACATTCATGAATCAGTGGCAAACCGGTTGGGAAAATTACTAGGCTGGACACATTCTGAAAAAAAATCCCAGATTGAACGTTATAAATCAAAAATCAATATTATTCAACATTATCGGGGAAAGGTTAATGAAAATACGATTCGTCGTTAATCCAAACTTAGTTACTCTACCAATCATAAAATTTTGATTATAATCAAATATTCTCATAAATATCCGTTTGTTCATCCCAGCACTGGATTAAATAATCTTTTTTTTGCTCAAATATTTCAGCCTGTTCTTCTACTAATGTTTCTGCTTCCTCATTGCTCATCTCTTTTGTCTGGTTTAAGAAAGAAGCCACCCGGGCAAAATATAACGGTGTCATCATACTGACCAGCAGCTTACGGTTTCCTTTCCAGTGATGAAATGCTGCTGCTACATCATATAGAATTTTTGCCCAGCATTCGGTTTTAAATATAAAATCTGTATCTGATTTTGCAGTCAATTCAGTTATCGTTTGCCAGCCTTGAGGATTTATGATCTTTTGCCATATTTCATTCCAGTTGCTGTAGCCTATTTTAAAATCTTTGATTAATTTATGCACGTTTATTTCAAATGCCTGGGGTTCAATATTTAGTTCCGGACCAACACAGGGAACAGGCCTGCTTTTCTTAACTTCCCTCCAGATTTCCTCGTATTCTTCCATTAAAAGAAAGAGAGTTGTTACAACCTGCCGGAACATAGGGCCGAGGGCTTCAGCGGGATCTTTTACATCATGAATCTTAACGCCAAGATTAGCTTGGGCTATTTTCACTTTATTTACCATAGCCGTAGTGGTCAATAAAATATCAATACCGAATCGGGCTACATCCGTTTCCCAATCATCCCGGATTAAATATTTTTTAATAAGCGGCAGGGAAAAGGCAAAATCACCGCCAATGGGTTGCCTTACACGGTAGCCATATAAGGCTCGGGTCAGGTTATAAACAATATTATTAGTAATAGTGCCATCATACTTATAGCGTGTATAATAAGGAGTAACAAAATCCACCCCATCGCTTAATATTGCATCGGCCATGTTTTTAACCCAGTCAGTGGTGATTGAACGTAAATCGGAATCAAAAAGAAGTGTGGCTTTGGCCCCCAGCAAATTAGCCCCTTCAAAAATTGCCCTTACTGCGGAACCTTTTCCCGGAATTCCCCGATATATATTAATGATACGCTCTATCCATGGACTTCTTTCTAGCTCATCACCCTCTTCGCGGGAATCATCAACCGATCCTCCATCGGCAACAAAAACAACACACCGGCTCTCCCGGTAATGTAAGGACAGTCCATCTTCAACGGTATTTATCACATGCGCTAGGGTTGTATCATTATTGAAACATGGGATGCCCACAACAATATCAACAGAACCGAGCCGTTCCAAACGGCGTCTTGTTGGCTGACGTAAGGCTGTACTAAACCTCATTGGGATTACCTCCGATGTTTATTTGGCTTTTTTCTCAAATTGCATAAACCTGGATAATATCGTGCTGTGATTTGGAAAAATTCCTTCCTAGGCAGCACGATATTATCCTCAATGTTCCTAACGATACATCAAGAATAGTACAATAAAATAAGTTATTTTTTCCACTCATGATAATAGTCTATGATTGAGAAGCCAATTTTATCATAGTCTTGAACAGTTTTTTTAATCGTAAGATGTTTTTGATCTTTTGGCCAGACCAGGAGAGCATTATTTTCACTCCGGAATATTTTTCCATTCGTTTCAATTCTTTCTGCCGGTGAGATATCCAACAGGATGTATCGTTCGTCGTTTCTAACTTTCAATTCACTATCATCAATCATCACTTTTTGAATAATGCCCGAATAACTTCCGATTATCGATCCATCTTTTTCATATAATTTTCGCTCTTGTACATAAACACCTTCTTCAACCTGATCTAATAAAAATTTATCCTCCTGATATAACTGGATTAATTCATCGAAATCCGCTTTTTGTTTTTCTTCTTCCGTTTCAGAACTGCGAATATCCGTGTAGGTAACTGTAATTTTACCACTATCAAAATTACCGGCAAAATCAATGGTATACTCAACTATATGATAAGTAAGACAGCTGTTCACAAATATGACAATTAAGAATAAAGAAATAAATAATAAAGCCTTCATGATGAACCTCCTTTTATATTGTTTCTTGCCAGGTGAAGATTGCTCCGAATATTTCCGATTTCAGGTCGTAAGTATTAATTTTAGAATAAGAATCCGGTGGTAAAATAGATAATCGTTTCTTCCGATGAATTTGCCACGGCTAGAGCGAGTGTCAGTTGTCGATCGAGGAATGACAGCCATAACCCCCCACCGGCCGAAGGATGCCATTTTTTTGAATCTTCATCTTTGTAAAAAACCCGACCGCTTTCCGCAAATAAGGAAAATCCAAATCTGGCCGGAACCAGGACCTTTAGTGGAAATAAGTAACTTCGTAAACCAACTGCACCGAAAGCAAGAGCGTCACCAGAAAAACGTTGGCGCTCATAACCAAGCAAATTAGCTCTACCACCTAATAAGGCGGTCATATGCAAAGGATAATTTCCCCACAATTTTTCGCCCATAAGACGAAAAGCGATAGATGATGTAGTTATAAACTCACTGTGAATATAAGCTCGGGCATCTAATGTCATTTTATTGTACTTGTTGTCTCTCTGTAGAAATCCCGGATAATTAAGACTTTTAAAATCAATATACACTCCCTTCAGCGGGGTCAGTTCATGATCTCTTGTATCCAGGGTATAACCAAAATTTAAGCCTAGTTGATATCTCTGTTCGGCACTTTCAAGGTTAAGTGTGTCCAGAATAGTGTTGGGATCGAATTTAACTTCAGAATTATCATAGGTTGCCCCGACCCAGACGTAATGCTTTTCGGAGAATAGAAAATCAAATGATAAATTTATGTCAAATAAATCAGGTCTGATTAGATAAAAATTCCGATCTTCGAGATTTTCATTTATTGTTGTTTCATTTCCAAAACCATAAAAACTGAGATGACCGGTGAGTTTCCGTATATTTAATTTCGTTCTAAGAGGTTTAATCAGAGTGTTGAATTCACCCTTATAATCGAGAACAAAAGTTTTAATGTTGGTTATATATGCCAAGAATAATGACATGCGATAGACATATGGATTTACGCGATAACCAAACTCATATAAAACCGGTCCTCCGCCTATGAGCAATCCATCACTACTATTGTATCCAACCCAGAATCCGGCTTTCCAGTCATGTCCTCTATCCTCAATCTGTGGTTCATATTTTTCATAGATATTGTCTGTTTCCGGGTTAAATGGCTTTGGTTCCGGTGCTTTATCAGTTATCAGTTTTGAGGATGGCCCCATTATTATCCTGGATTTTTTGCCACTGTCATAAATGATCGATTTTGTATCTGCGGCATAGAAGGGGGTAATACTTAAAAAGTAGCCATGAACAACTGATTGATCGATGATTTCATTATTCCCTTTTCCGCCGGTTATGATTACTGTAATACTACGGTCTACTTCACCGCTTATTACCGCGGTATCATCTCCGCCCAACAGGTCAATTCGGATTTCTTTTGTATAGTCACGATGAAAAGTTTGGCTGAAAAAGGGCTCTCCTTTTTTTTCACCGGTTTGCTTATCTTTCTTATGGATTAGAACTTCAACCCGATCATCATCCAACCTCTTTATCTCAGCACATTCCCTTTTATTACTTGTATAAATGGAGACATATTTTGTAATCATCTCGTAATATTCTCTGGAAATTTCCTGAAGTTCGTCCCGCCGCATTTTCAGGATATGAATTAACCGTTCCCCTTCTTTTACAAACCATTCATCGGGCATTCGATGCACCGCATCTTCAATGACCTGATCAGTTAAACGGATTTGGACAAATGTGGTTACTGAATCCCAGTCCGCAGCGTCAATGGATACCAAAAACCTGCGATCCAGAAATCTGCCTGACCAGGTGAGATCATTAACCTGTCGGTAATCTTCTCTAAATGGTTCAATCTGGGGTACCGCTACTGTTGTCATCCAGGGGATGAGACCATTATATAAGGAAAATACCTGATCACGGTCGCGTGGAATTGGTACCCATCTTTTTTTCTTCCCCTCTTTAAATCGAGCCCATTTCCACTGTCCGATATGACGATCCCAATCTCCTATGATAATATCCATTAAACGTGCTTTTAAGAATTCAAGTACGTCGATTTGGTTGTCATTGTCTTCTTCCAGTACCTCGAATATCTTATAATTTTTTACAATTTTGTCAGCACCGGCGAATACCAGTTCCGGATCTGTTTCATCTTTGGGATTTTCGGCGAATGTTCCAAATACATTTTGAAAGTCTTCACGATACTCGCCAAGTTTTGGATCAGTTGGTAATTGCAGGACATAGGGTTGTGAATTGAGGACATCGACCGCATTGAGTAATGGGGCAGCAACAATTGCTGCTAAGGGATGTGCGGTGCTTATCATATCCTGGACAATGTCGGATACAAAGGTGTCTCTAAAATATTTAGGTAAAACTTTTTCCGGATCTTTATTAATAGATCGGAATTTATAATACTTGCCGTTATTTCCTTTAAAATGCAGCGATTTGGTTTGAAATCCACCGCCACGTTTAATGGGCTCTAGTCCCTCAGCAAAATTATCTATATCAAGTACAGGAACGACAATCGGCGTTGTCCAAAGACTTCTCCACTGAGAACCAAAAAATACTCTGTGTAACCAACCAGCTTCATATTCAGGGCCAGGAATTACCGTTACCATTTTTTTGACGGTTGTTGATGAATCCGATTCCGAGGAAAAAGCAAAATTTGTCAAAAAAAGCAGGCTGAAAAGAAACAGAAGAGATTTTTTCATGTTATATTTCCTAATTTTATGCGGAGTTAAAGACATAATCAATATATATAAATTAAGAAATAAATTTATTTATTCCGGGTGACAGGATATGTTGTAATTTTGGCTTTTCCATTTCCTCCCTCATCACCAATCAGTAATGATAGGTTTTTTGCAAAAGTGATCCCTTCAGGCTGATTATGATGTTTTTTGTCGAGCAAGATCCTTCCTTTGAGTTCTCCATCTGCAGAAATCTCAAGAATAGTACTTCCCTGGGATGAGAGGATGTAGAAGGAATGATTTTCAGGATGTCTCGCTATTCCGGAGGGGGCAAAGCTGTTTTCCGTAAGCAGAAAAAAGTCACCTAATTTTTGGACGAAGTTTGGATCGGTTAAATTATTAACTTCCTTTATCGAAATAAGAAATCGGGGTTTTTTCTTTAGTTTTTTGTTGGAAAGGGAAAAAGAATAAACGGCGCGTTTCCCATCGTAACCTTTTCCGGGATATCCTTTACAGGCAAGTAACAATGTTTCAGTATCGGGATCGTAACATAATCCTTCTACATCATTTTTGGAGGAGAGCCTGGTCTCATATTTTTTATAAGATACTTCAGATTTATCCTCTCCTTCCTTAAATTCATATAAATCCCCATCACTTGTAACCAGATAAAATAAATCATCAACAATCGCAATTCCTTCGAAATCTTTTTTTAGTGTTTTCTTGCCCAGGGAAAAAGATTTTACGATCTTGCCATTATCGGGATTGATTTGATAAACATCTGCCCTTTCGTCATTGTGTCCGAACAGACGACCGTCTTTTGTCGTTGCCAGACCGGATAATTCTTGTAATATATTAGGAAGTTTGACCGACTGTCTGGTTTCAGGATTAAATGAAAAAGATTTGATTGTAGCCTTATTCATTGACTTATCTTCACCACAACAATATATAAATAAAACCAGAAGTAGCATTATTTTCTTTGTTATAAAAATCTTATAATTATTGAAAATCATTGATTAAAATGTAGAAAAATCAGTACGAGAAAGCAAAATTAAAAAAAATAATTATTAGAGTTCAATCTCTTAGAATTCTCCGGACAGGTTTGAAAGTGTATCTCCTGATATTCTAAAAACTGTCCATTCATCCATAGCCTGAGCACCCAAATCATTGTAAAAATTCAAAGCATTCATATTCCAATCAAGGACACACCATTCAAGCCGCCCGCAGTCTCTTTCTGCCGCCAGTGTGGCGAGATATGACAGAATGGTTTTTCCGATACCCATACCACGGTGTTCTGGTTTTATATAGATATCTTCAATATATATTCCTGGTCTGCCAAGAAAGGTTGAGAAATTGTGAAAAAACAGGGAGAATCCAATAGGTTTGGTTAGATAATCGGCGATTATTACCTCAGCTACCGGTCGCTCTCCAAACAGTGATTTTTTTAACATTTCTTCCGTAGCCACTACTTCGTGAGAGAGTTTCTCATAATCGGCAAGTTCCTTGATGAGCTCAAGGATAACCGGTACATCATCAGCAGTAGCGAATCTAAGGGTGAGCCCAATAATCTTTGTTCTGATTGGTCTATCCATAGTAATTCACTTTATATAATATCTCACGCAAAGGCGCTAAGACGCAAAGTAAATGGGTCCACGAATTCCACGAATGAACACAAATTTAGTTTTAATTTATTTTATAACTAAGAAATCTACAAAAAATCTATTTTAAATTCGTGTAAATTCGTGGATAAAAATCTTTGTATCGCTGCTGCAAGAGATGAATTATCCAGTCTATGTATATTTTTGTAAGTCAGTATCAAAATTTAACAATTATAAGAAATATTACCATTGAAAAAAATGCGAAGATGAAATTATTACAAAATTGCCCCTAAAAGATGCTAGTGTCATGTCAATCAAGTACTGTCGGTTGCGTCATTCCGAACTTGTTTCGGAATCTTAAACGCAAACACAAGATGCTGAAACAAGTTCAGCATGACATTCTGATATTTCAAAGATGACATGACACTAGTGATATTCCAAATAAAAATGTTTTATAGGAAATAGATTCTTATGTTTGTGTCTATTTTGAATTTATACTACATTTAAAGATTGAAAATTTTAGATTGAATATTGCAAACTGGAAATTTAATATTAAAAATTGAAGACGGGGCATTTCGATGAGTCAGATAGAAAATGCGAACAGTGACATTCGATATTCCCAATCGGCTGTGATCCCGTTTCAATTAAAAAAGAACCGCATAAAAATTTTATTGATTACTTCTTTAAAAACAAAACAATGGATTTTTCCAAAAGGAATTATTGAGGAACACCTGACACCACAACAATCGGCTTTGCAGGAGGCAGCAGAAGAAGCAGGTGTTGAGGGTGAAGTATTAAATATTCTACTCGGCGGATATTCGTATACAAAATGGGAGGGAATATGTGAAGTAAAAGTATTCCCCATGCACGTGACCAGAGTATTGGATGACTGGCCGGAAGCAGATCTGCGAAAAAGAAAATGGGTGTCGATAGAAAAGGCAATTAACCTTATCAACAAAGAAGAACTTCAGAGTTTACTCAGGCAATTTGAAGAAAATAAAGGGAAAATAAAATCGGCAATTACCACATGGCCAAATGTAGAGACGTAGCATGCTACGTCTCTACAGAATTATAAATTGAGTGAGACTTTATTCAAAGAATTAATAGTATTGCGATTAATGGCGTATTCCTATATTATCAAGAAAACAAGTACAAAAAGTGTTAGTCAGCTGCTGAACGCGCTTCAAACAAATTTCACCATGATCCAGGAATCAAAGCAGCAGGGCACGTATCACTATTTTGATACCTTTGACTGGCGATTATATCGTCAGGGATACTATTTATATCTTTTTAATCAATATTTATATCTCTATCAATTTACAAAGAAGAAAATTGAAGATAGGGAAGAATCTCAGTATCCATCTGCTGAGAAATTTTCACTTCAGGATGGGATTATTCTCAGAAAAATTACTCCCATCATTGACATTCGGGCATTGTTGTGTATGGCCACTTTCCGGATAACTAACCAATCCTTTCGAATATTAAACAGAGATGACAAAACGGTTGTACGGATACAAATTGAGCAGAGTAGAATAAAGGATAAGACGAGATATAAAAATCTCAGTTCTTATCTTGAAATTCAACCGTTAAGAGGGTATGCAAATCAGGTACCGGGTATTTTAAAAAAGTTATCACTTGATGATCTCTTAATTAGTAAAGATGATCTTTTAAAGAGAGGATTAGCGACGCTGGGTAAAATGCCGGCCGATTACAGCTCAAAAGTGAATATCAGGTTAACAAACCGAATGTCAGCCCTCGATGCAACAAAACAAATCTACATTTATTTACTGGATATCATCAGAAGAAATGAAAACGGTCTTATAAAGGATATCGATACAGAGTTCCTGCATGATTTCAGAGTTTCAATCAGAAGAACGCGTTCCGCACTGGGACAAATTAAAGGGATCCTCGATGAAAATGTGGTTCTCAAAGCTAAAGAAAATTTTTCTTACCTCGGTCGGTCTACCAATAAATTACGGGATATTGATGTTTATTTATTAGGTGAACAACAATACAAATTGATGCTGCCGGTGGAATTAAGACCATACCTTAACTCATTCTTCGAAGATTTGAAGGAGCAAAGAAAAATTGAACACCAATCGTTGGTAAAAACAATAAAATCGGTTAAATATAAGCGAATACTCTCCGACTGGGAATCCTATCTGAAATCAGAGGATATCCGGAACCGGCAGAAAATGGCACCAGTCAGGGAACTCGCAAAAAACATTATCATGAAAAGAAATAAAAAAGTCTTAAAATTTGGGCAGAGAGTTTTAATCACGGGATCCGATGAATTATTACATCAATTAAGGATTGAGTGTAAAAAATTAAGATATCTTCTTGAATTTTTTAATTCTCTCTTTTCACAGGAAAAGATTCAATACTTAGTCAGAAAACTGAAACTACTACAGGATAATCTTGGAGACTATAATGACCTGGTGATACAGCAGAAACGATTAATTGATTCGGCAAGAGATATAACTCCACGAACCAGAAGTGGAAAAAACACCGTTTTAGCCCTCGGTATTTTGATTGGAAAATTAAATGAAAAACAACAGATAATCAAAAAGGAATTTGCTAAGTCATTTTCCGGTTATGCAGCTCAGGAGGTGCAAAAAATACTTGATGAACTTTTTCAGGTTCAGGAAAGGCGTGTCCGATGACTATATTGTCACTATACAATATTAAGGGTGGGGTAGGAAAAACAGCCGCTGCCGTAAATCTTTCCTATCTGGCTGCAAGTGAAGAAAAAAACACGCTACTTTGTGATCTTGATCCGCAAAGTTCCTCAACATATTATTTTCGCATAAAACCCAAAATGAAGACTGGATTGAAACCTCTTGTTAAAGGAAAAAAAAGTCTGGTAAAGAATATTAAAGGAACCGACTATAATTATTTGGATCTGCTCCCGGCTGATTTTTCCCTGCGAAACATGGATATCATGCTCGATAATGTAAAAGGTTCCAAGCATAGATTAAAATCCGTATTAAAAATGTTTAAGGATGAATACGATTACATTTTTTTAGATTGCCCACCAAATATTACTCTGGTTTCGGAGAATATTTTCTATGCCTCGGATCTGATCCTGGTCCCCGTTATCCCTACAACACTTTCATATCGCACATTTGAAAAATTGCTGGACTTTTTTAAAAAAAGTAAGATGTCGGTAAATAAAATTGTACCATTTTTTTCAATGGTTGAAATTCGAAAAAATATGCATAAAGATTTAATTGAAGAGCTTAAAAAGCAGTATCCGTTTTTTCTTAACAATAAAATCCCATACTCTTCTGTTGTTGAAAAGATGGGAATCCATCGTGAACCGTTGGGAAATTTTAGCCCCCGCTCTATACCGGCGCAGCAATATCAGGCGCTGTGGGGCGAAGTAAAAAAAAGGATGAAAAAATGAAATCAGCAGTTTATATAAGAGCGATCATTGCCTTTTTAATAACCATTTCTGCCGGTTACTATCAACGACTCACCGGTCCAACTCATCCTCTGAATGTTGGTCTGGAATGGAAAGGGACGGAAATTTCAGGCAAGTTAACACGTAATCACGGCGAAGAAAGCAATCAGCCGATTGAGATTACGATTCCCGATACATCCGTTAGCGCTGTCTTAATATTCCGCCGATTTAACACCAATGATGAATGGGTGGGTATGACGATGACGCGCGAGAATGATGTCCTGTATGGAAGTTTACCGCACCAACCTCCGGCAGGAAAACTGGAATATTTTATTCAATTGAGAAAGGGAGATGACTATCAGAAGTTACCCCAAGATCAGCTGGTAGTTACCCGTTTTACGGGAGAAGTACCGTCAGCTATACTCGGTTTACATGTTTTCTTTATGTTTTTCGGAATGTTCCTGAGCAATTGGGCCGGATTAGAGGCGATATCCAAAAAGGAACGAATGTACAAACTTGCCCTATGGACCGTTGGTTTATTATTCCTTGGCGGAATGATCCTTGGTCCGGTTGTGCAGAAATTCGCCTTTGGCGAATTCTGGACCGGTGTACCCTTTGGATTTGATCTGACGGATAATAAAACTTTGGTTACGATGATCACCTGGGTGGTTGCCGCCTGGCTAAGTTATAAGAAGAAAACATCCGCCCGTGCCTGGATTATCATCGCAGCGATTGTATTGTTGTTGGTTTATTCAATACCACATAGTATGATGGGATCTGAATTAGATTATGAGACCGGGAAAATAGGGACGGGGGAATAATACTAATTAAACTTCCAGGGTAAATTCTGAGATATCCTGAAACAGGTATTCAAGTTCTTTCACATCGACGAATATTGACGAGGGTAATGCTTTTGCGAAAATGTCAAGAACAACCATTGCATTGGCATTAGCATCTTCCTCAGAAATACTACGCATGCGGTCTGTCATTCCAACATTGATCATTTGAATATCTTCATAGGCTTGTGCAAGCCCCTCCAGATGCCAATCAGGCTGTTGGCCCTTTTTTAATCGGAAATATTGTCCAAGCAGATAGCAGCTAACTGATCGATATAGGGTCTCTTCAAGTGTCGCAAAAGGCAAATGAAACCTAACCATAGGTTTGAGTATACTCATTGTGGGACAACCGGTTGTTACCATAATAATACCAAGAAGAGAGCCTAATCCATGTTGTAAGGGTATATCTTTCTCGTATACTCTTTCCGGTGTTTCAACCCTGAGAAGAACTCTTTCATAGGATTTGCGATCTTTAAAGGTTGTAATGATATCTTCCAGGTTTACAGCAATGGGACAATGAGAGGTTACATTTGGGTTTAACTGACAGCTTTCACATTGATTGAATTCAAGTTTGGTCCATGGGGGATGTTTTTTGTTATTTTGAGGGAGAAATACTAAATCACTGATACGCAGATTTATGGGAAAATGGGCTTCTGTCTTATCCTCGAATACAAAATGGTAATTTATATAGGTGGTCTTTGAATTATTATTCATCTAAATCAATTCCGTTTATGGTACTTTTATTATCATCGGCAGTATTTCTGTAAATATTTAGAAGATTCCTGTTTTTGGATATGCATATTTTACTATGACAGCAATTCTTTTTAACCACAAAGACCAAAAGAAAAAATAACCCACCCCTTAGTCCCCTCCCTTATGTATCAGGCTGTTGAAGAATACACAATATTCAACAATATTACTGTGCCTTTCTCACAAATTGTCATTCCCGTCCCGCACCTGCGGGAGGAATCCATTGATAAACAACCTCTTACGTAAAAAATATTTGGATTCCTGCTAGAGTTTACCCCTTTGGATTCCCCCGAGTACTCGGGGGAATGACAAAAGGGGCCGGGATGGGGAGGGTTAAAACTCTTTACCTCTGTGGCTAAAAATATTATTTCGTTATGAGTTTGTGGGGAATAAAATATACCAGTGAGATTAATTGTAAATTAAATCCAAAATATCTAATTTTAACTTTTAATGATTGAAATAAATCCGGGAATTTACATCAATGAAAATATTGGTTATTGGCAGTGGGGGACGAGAACATGCCCTTGTCTGGAAAATAGCACAAAGCAGCCAGGTAGAAAAAATTTATTGCGCACCGGGAAACCCCGGTACTGCTGAGCTTAGTGAGAATGTAGCAATCTCACCGATGGATTTTGAGAAACTGGTCTCTTTTGCCAAAGATAATCAAATCGATCTTACGATTGTCGGCCCTGAAGATCCCCTGGTATCAGGAATTGTTGACTATTTCAACGATCATGGTTTAAAAATTTTTGGTCCGGATAAAAATGCCGCACAACTTGAGGGCAGTAAATATTTTTCAAAAGAGCTGATGAAAAAGTATCATATTCCAACTGCTACTTATCAGACCTTTACATCCCCGGATAAAGCAAAGGAATACATCGGTTCGGAAGCGAAGTTTCCCCTGGTTTTGAAAGCCAGCGGTCTGGCTGCCGGCAAAGGTGTTTTAATATGTCAATCCAGCGAAGAGGCATTAGAAGGTATTGGACAGATCATGGAAGATAAAGCGTTTGGATCTGCAGGCGATAAAATGATTATTGAAGAATTTCTCGAAGGAGAGGAAGTCTCAATTTTTGCTCTCAGTGATGGTGAGGATTATCTTTTATTATCACCGGCTCAGGACCATAAAAAAGTGTTTGAGGGAGACCAGGGGAAAAACACCGGAGGCATGGGCGCCTATGCACCAGCGCCGATAGTGACCTCATCACTAATAGAAAAAATTACACCGGAAATAATTGAACGCACATTCGAGGCGATGCGCTCTGAGGGTATGCCATATAAGGGTCTGTTGTATTTTGGATTAATCATTACAAATCAGGGTCCAAAAGTTTTAGAGTACAATTGTCGATTTGGTGATCCGGAAGCGGAAGTAATTTTGCCATTACTTAAATCTGACCTTGTCCCGCTTATGGAGGCATCAATTAATGGTACAATGCGGGAACAGAAGATTCAACTGTATGATAAATTTACTCTGGATGTTGTACTCGCATCCGGAGGCTATCCGGATAAATATGAAAAAGGTAAAATCATCGAGGGACTGGAATCGCTGGATTCGGATATCCTTGTCTTCCATGCCGGGACAAAATCAGAAAATGATTTTCTGGTTACAAATGGGGGAAGGGTGTTAAATATCGTAGCCATGGCGGATGATTTTTTTTCTTTAACTGAAAGCTTATACAAAAATGTAGACCGGATACGATTTGAAGGCGTTCACTATCGAAAAGATATTGGATATCGGGCTCGAAAATATTTTGAATGAGTTAAAGTCACTAAAGACAGGAATATAAACTAATGAACGAATTATCAAAGCGGATTTTGGTTGCCATTGTCGGAATACCGACAATATTGACTTTGATATTTCTTGGTGGTTGGTATTTTTTTCTGTTGATATTAATTATCAGTCTGGTCGCCCAGCTGGAATTTTATGAGATGCAGAAAAAGAAAAACTATCAACCCCAAAGAATCAACGGAATCATCGCTGGAATATTACTTCTCCTGGGTATTCAAACAGGGGAATGGCAGATCATTGGAATAGGACTGGTTTTTATGCTTATGCTAATATTAGCCTTTGAGATGTTTCGTCATCATGAGAATATGAGTACAAACATTGGCATAACATTGGTCGGTATTTTATATATCCCTTTGTTTTTGGGTGCACTCATTTATACAAAATCATATGTTGATCATACTTTTACCACCGTACAATATGCCGGATTTAAATATATCACGATGATACTAATAACCATCTGGATTTGTGATACTTTCGCCTATACTTTTGGGATTTTATTTGGTAAACACAAACTTTATGAGAAGGTATCTCCAAATAAAACAATTGAGGGGGGAGTTGCCGGTCTTATTGGTGCTATCGTTTCAATTGTAGTTGTAAAAATGTTCAATATACTCCCCTTAGACTGGTTTAGTGCAATAATTATTGGTATTACGGTTGGCGTATTTGGTCAAATGGGAGACCTGATCGAGTCATGGTTTAAAAGGGATGCGAGTGTGAAAGATTCCTCAGCCCTATTACCCGGTCATGGAGGGATGCTCGATCGATTTGATAGTTTATTATTTTTATCACCATCAATATTGATCCTGACATTTTTATTATTTTAATGAGATGAATTTTATTCAGTGTTCAGACCTAAAGAATCTCCCAATCCGATTCGATAATGGTTATATACTACTGAAGGAGAAAACCGGATGGCAGATGATGTGAAACGTGTGCTTGTTGTTGATGACGAAGATGATCTTACCTGGTCGATCTCAAAACATCTGGCTAAGGATAGGGATAAATACGATTTAATTTGTGTTAACAGCGGTAAGAAGGCTCTTGAAGTATTATCTCAATTACCGGTTAAACTGGTGATTAGTGATATCCGTATGCCCGAAATATCCGGTTTGGAATTATTATCGAGAATACGTGAATCATACCCGGCGACGAAAGTTATCATCATGACCGCTTACGGATCATCGGAAGTTCATGAAGAAGCCAACGCGCGTGGATGTTTCAAGTATATTGAAAAACCATTTGAGATAACTGATTTGCGTCAACTGATCCTCGAAGCGATAGAGGAAAAAAGAGGATTTATGGGCACCATCTCAGATTTTCAACTGAGCGATCTTGTTCAAATGAATTGTCTGGGACGGATGACAACCACATTGTTTATTGTAGGCGATGATTATAAAGGTTCTATATATATAGAGGAGGGAAATATCGTTCATGCTGATTGTGGGGATAAAGAGGGCGAAGAAGCCGTATTTGAAATGTTGGCCTGGGAAGGGGGTAATTTTTCTACAGAGAGAGGAAAAAGAGCTCCCAAAGAGACGATAATAAAAGGCTGGCAAAGTTTACTATTAGAAGGAATGCGTCGGATAGATGAATCAAAACCAGGAAGAAGAGAAATAGGTGGAAAACTGGCAAAGACACAACGCGAAATATCCCGGATATTAGATAAACTTGCTGCTTTAAAAGGAGTCATTCTCACCACTGTTTTTGATCCGGAAGGTTTTCCTGTGGCATCCCAGATCAATGAAGCCTCCCCCAGACAATACGGGATTCAGGAATTAACCCCAATCATATCTGGCTTGATTAAACAGGTGGATTCTATCGGTCAGGATCTAAAAATCAGACAACCTAAGAGTATATCTTTAGAATTTGATGAGGCAATTTTAAAAATTAACAAAGTTCACGATCGAAAAGAATATTTGGTAATTTTTGCCGAGAATAAAATAAATGTTGGTGTTCTCACACTGGAAGCAAAGAAGAATTTGCGAAAGCTTTCAAAAATATTGTAAAAATAATCTTCATCATCCCTGTCAATCTTTAAACGATCAACAAATCTTTTCACACGATAGTATTATATGAAAAAACTTGAGAAGTGGCTAAAACAGTTTCTTATATTTCTTATCAAAATATTATTACCCGGAAAGAATAATAACAAAATTAATGATGATTGGCATAATTTTAAGCGGGTACTTGTCTTTCGGCTTGATAATAGATTTGGTAACTCGATCCTTATCCTTTCCCTGGTCCAATCAATAAAAAAAAGTCTTCCCGGTGCTGCAATTGATGTAATGATGACATCTTCTTACATAGCATTATATAAGAACCACCCCGATATCAGTAGAATTATACAATATGACCAGAAACATTTATTTAGAAATCCGCTGCGGTTTCTCTTCTTAATAAAAAATTTAAGAAAAAATAATTATGATATTGTTTTTTCCTCTAGTAATCCCGATGCACTCTCGGTTTCACAAGCGTTATTCTGTCGACTTGTAACTAAAGGTCGTAGTGTGGGATTTGATTGGAAGGATAGTGCAAAGATATATTCAGTTGTTGTTCGTGGAAATACGACAATTCATTATTCAGCTGCCCAGGTGGATCTGTGGAGGCACTTTGATGCAAAGGCAGAATTTACTTTCCCCAAACTCTATTTTATTCACAAAAATACCCAGAGACTTGATCAAAATATACTGTTATGGTTAGGTGCAACCGGAAATAAAATATTGAATGAGGAATTGATCACATTCCTGGTAAAGATATTTGAAGAAATTAATCTAAAATATGTAATTGCTGCCGGCCCTTTCGATGATAAAATAATCGCAAATTATTCACCGGGATTAAGAGCTAATATACTGATCCAAAATTTAGATCTTGGCGGGATTGCTTCCTGGTACAGAACGTTTAATATAATATGTATGCCCGATACGGGACCTATGCATATGGTCGCAGCATTAGACATTCCGCTAATACAAGTATTTGTAAACTCAAATGTAAAACAATACGGATATCGTGGCCCAAATAAGTATATCATTGACAAAGAAATAAATGCCGATTCACTGAAACAATTTGTCAGAAAACAGCTTGATTCGGCTCCGTAATTGAAGAACTATAACACATCTTTTTCATATAAGCCGATTTAGAGAATTATAAAGACTTACTAATTTCAATTCTATGTATTGAGAGGAGGATCAATTTTAAATGAATCATTTTAATGTCATTGTTGATCAAAAAGAGGATCTCAATATTTTATTTGCCGGTGACTTGTGCCCAATGGGTCAAATTGAGCAAGCCTCAACACCATTGAGGGTCAAAAAAAACGGTGTCCGTATTACTTTTTTAGCATTTTGTGAAAACGCATTTAATATTGCAAGTGCTGATCAACCTGGCTGTGCTCCAATAAATCAAGAAGAGATAATCAGGTCATTGCAAAATGAACAACAACATGCTGATCTAATAATTATCTCACTCCATGCGGGGCCAGAATATTTTCCGCTCCCCACTCCAAGAATAAAATCGTTGTGCAGAAATCTCACCAATTATGGTGTATCTGCTATTATTTGCCATCATTCACATATAATTGCCAGCTATGAGGTTTATAATTCTGTTCCTATTTTTTATGGATTGGGGAATTTTTTATTTGATATAAGTAATTTTAAATCATCTGAACTAAATTATAAAGGAGTAATGGTAAAAATCGGTTTTAATAAAAAGAAGGCCTTAAATTATGAGTTGAAACCATTTATATTTGATAAAGCGAAGACATCGCTTGTTGATTTAAATAAAACTGAAAACAGTGAATTTATAGCACGAATGCATCAGCTATGTGAAGTCACTGAGAACGCGCACTTATTAAACATGATATGGTTGCTCTATTCCTCAGAAAAATATAAATACTATTATGCTCCTAATTTGAGGAGATATAGATCATCTTTATTTTTATCCAAAGAAACAAAGAACAAAAAATTGTGGCATTTCAGAAAACATGAATCTCACGTAGAAGTAATTGAGGAGGCTTTGTATCAACTAGTATATGGTATGCCTGAGATAGAACCTGAGGCTCGAATTCTCTATGAAAACCTGATGATTTCAGATGTGACTTTCTTGACTAAGATAAAAAGGATCGTGAAATTCTTCGTTTAAAAGATTCTTGACGGATAAATCATGTAAAATAGAGGTAACCAGTAGTTGTCAAAAATTATTGATGAATTAACTAAAGGTATTCTTGAAGGCAATAGAAATGCTATTGCCCGTGCAATGACAACCATTGAAAATGAGGAAGATGGTTATGTGCGCCTGCTCTCAAATATCTATGAACGCATAGGCAGAGCCTACCGTATTGGTATAACCGGTCCCCCGGGATCCGGCAAAAGTACTCTGACTAATCACCTAACCAAAATATTAAGAAAAGAAGGATTTAAAGTCGGGATCATAGCCGTCGATCCGACCAGCCCTTTTACCGGTGGTGCGATTCTCGGTGATCGCATACGAATGCATGATCTGGCCTTGGATAAAGGTGTGTATATTCGTAGCATGGCCACCCGGGGGAGTTCAGGGGGATTGGCACGTCAGGCAACTGAATTGGCGGATGTGCTTGATGCAGCAGGATATGACTATGTGATCTATGAGACCGTGGGAGTTGGGCAGGTAGAACTCGATATTGCTGAAGCTGCAGATACGACCATCGTTTTATTAGTACCGGAAAGCGGAGATATTATCCAGAGTTTGAAATCTGGACTGATGGAAATTGCCGATATTTTTGTCTTAAATAAATCAGACCGGCCCGGAGCAGAGCGTATGCAGAAAGATTTAGAATACGCATTACATTTACGTGAATCAGATCATGACTGGCATCCAAAAGTATATCAAACAGTTGCTAATCAGGGAAAAGGTACGGAAGAACTTTGGACAGAAATGAAGAATCACCGGTCTTATTTAGATTCGGAAAACCATTTAGTGAATAAAAGAGACAGACGGCTTAAAAATCGGATCGAGACGGTTATAAGACAAAGAATTGAATTTCATTTCTGGGATGACAAAAGAAAAAAAATATTAAAAAATTATCTCGAAAGTGAAAAAGAAAAACTATCACCTTATCTGTTAGCTGAAAAAATGCTGGAGAAGTTGTTAAAAACCTTTAAATAATTACTGGCAGGAAGTAAAAGGTAAGGGTGTGTCTGCTCTGAATAGTGGCTACATTTTTTAAACTGGAGGCGTTAATGTCAAAAAATATAGATAAAATTTCTTCCAGGGGAAAAACCTGGTTGAAACAAACTGAGGAATCTTCGAAAAACCGTGACATTAAGTTTATTACTGCATCGAGTGAACCGGTAGAGTTACTTGCTACTCCGGATATGCTTACGGATTTTGATTATGAAAGAGATCTGGGATATCCGGGCGAATATCCCTATACGCGTGGCGTCCATAGCAACATGTATCGGGGAAAATTATGGACTATGAGACAATTCGCCGGTTTCGGAACACCTGAAGATTCAAATAAACGCTATCATTATTTATTAAAGAAAGGTCAAAACGGTCTTTCGATTGCTTTTGATCTCCCCACTCTGATGGGCCTTGATGCAGACGATTCATTTAGCGAAGGCGAAGTAGGTCTATGCGGTGTCTCTGTCAGTTCTCTCAAAGATATGGAGATTTTGCTCGATAAAATTCCTCTGGATAAGGTTTCTACATCGATGACGATTAATTCACCGGCAGCGATTCTTTTTGCATTTTATATTGCAGTTGCCGAGAAGCAGGGAGTTGATCCGGGCAAACTTCGAGGTACAATTCAGAATGATATCTTAAAAGAATATATCGCTCAGAAAGAATATATTTTCCCACCGGAACCGTCAATGAGTATTATTGTGGACACAATTGAATATTGTACAGAACATCTTCCTCAATGGAATACGATCAGTATAAGTGGCTATCACATCCGCGAGGCGGGGGCGACTGCGGCGCAGGAACTTGCTTTTACTCTTGCTGATGGTTTTGCTTATGTCGAAGCCGCAATGGCTCGTGGCCTGAATATTGATGATTTTGCTCCAAGATTGTCACTTTTTTTTAATGCTCATAATGATTTTTTTGAAGAGATTGCCAAGTATCGTGCTGCCCGGCGTATCTGGGCAAAACATCTGAAAGAAAAATACGAAGCGAAAGACGAAAGATCTCTTCTTATGCGATTTCACACTCAGACTGCCGGTTGTACTTTAACCGCTCAACAACCCGAAAATAATATTTCCCGGGTGGCCTACCAGGCTCTGGCCGCAGTACTGGGTGGAACACAATCTCTGCATACAAACTCGATGGATGAGACGCTCGCTTTGCCATCGGAAAAAGCGGTTAAGATTGCTTTGCGTACTCAACAGGTTCTTGCTTATGAAACGGGTGTTCCTAATACAATTGATCCTCTGGCAGGCAGCTATTTTGTTGAAGATCTTACTAATAAAATGGAGCAACAGGCCGAAGATTACTTCCGTAAAATTGATGATATGGGAGGGGTAATTCCTGCCATTGAGAATGGATTTTTTCAGAGTGAAATAGCCCGGGCAGCCTACCAGTATCAGAGGGAGATTGAGGATAAAGATAGAATTATTGTTGGTACAAACGATTTTATAGAAGAAGATGAAAAAATAGAGATTCCGTTATTGGAAATTAAAAAGGAAGTAGAAGAGAAGCAGATAGAGAGATTAAAAGAATTAAAGCAAACAAGGGATGATAAAAAGGTGTCCAATGCTCTAAAACAACTGGAAGAAGCTGCCGCACAAGGAAAAAATCTAATGCCGGAATTCATAAACTGTGCGAAAATGTATGCAACTCTCGGTGAGATGATCAATGTACTGAAACAGAAATACGGTGAATATGTTGAGCCGGCGGAGTTTTAATAGACAAATGATGAATTACCCACCCCATCCCCCGAGTACTCGGGGTCGACACCCCTCCCTGCAAGCTTGCAGGGAGGGGCCGGGGGAGGGTAAGCACCTTGGCGAGGGATAATTAACAAAAATAAATTTAATATTATTAACAAAACTGATATTTAAATAGTTTTTCGAAATCTTGAGGTGAACGAATGGCACGTAAATTGCGCGTATTAATTGCTAAACCAGGTCTAGATGGTCATGATCGGGGTGCAAAAGTAGTAGCTGCAGCGATGCGAGATGCCGGATTTGAAGTCATATATGCTGGCTTGAGACAGACCCCGGAAATGATCGTAGAAACAGCGATACAAGAAGATGTTGATGTAATTGCCCTGAGTATCCTGTCCGGTGCCCATATGACCATTTTCCCAAAGGTATTGGATCTTATGAAAGAAAATGGCATAAATGATAAACTACTAACCGGAGGAGGAATAATTTCGGAAGAGGATGTTGAAAAATTACAAAAGATGGGTGTAGGTAAACTATTTGGCCCTGGAGCTTCGACACGTGATGCGGTCCAATATGTTAAAGAGTGGGCTGATGAAAAATAGTGGTAAATCAATAACCAGGTGGCCGGAAGGGGAACGTCCCAGGGAAAAATTAGCTTTAATTGGGGCGGAAAATCTCAGTTCTGCTGAATTGATAGCGCTTCTTCTTTCCAGCGGTACGCACAATCTGAATGCAGTAGATATTGGAAAAGAATTAATTAAAAAGTTTGATACGCTTGAAAATCTATCCCAGGCTTCATTGGAAGAATTACAGGAAATGGAAGGGATTGGACCAGCTAAGGCAATTACTCTGCAGGCTGCTTTTCAGCTTTCCCGAAACATGCAGAAAGAAAAGGCAGAGAATCAAATAATGTATTGTAAAAATCCTGCAGATGTTGCCAAAATTTTTATACCCAAACTGGGACATCTGAAACAGGAAATATTTTCAATAGCTTTGCTGGATTCGGCGGGTAAATTTTTGCGTGATCGTGAAATAACCAGAGGAATAATTAATGCCTCGTTGATTCATCCCAGAGAGGTTTTTCGTGTGGCTATCAAAGAAGCGGCAACATCTGTTATTCTGGTTCATAACCATCCTTCCGGACAGCTAAGTCCGAGTAATGAAGATTTATCAATCACCAGGCAACTGGTTGCTGCCGGTGAAACGATCGGAATTCCGGTTCATGACCATCTTATAATTGCCGGCAATAAATATCTTAGTTTAAAAGAAGCGGGTCATATGTAACTCGGTGCTCGGTGCTTGATCTGGATACATGATGAGTGATTGACACCTTGCTTTAGCAAGGTGGTAAACTGATGTTACTAATTATAAGCCGTTTAAACGGCTTCCGAAATTAGGGATAGTTCCATACTCACCTTGATAAATCAAGGTGTCAATAAAGATATCGATACTACATCCAAGGCCGAGAAGCGAGATGCGAGCGACGAGTAGTTAGTTCTTCTCAGTGATCTCAGTGGTTAGGATATTATTAATTTGACTATAGGGAAAAAATATGAATCGTAAAGAACAATTTGCTCATTTGGAGAAGCTGGAACAGGAAAGTCTGCAGGGAGGTGGGGAGAAAAGAATAAAGGCCCAGCATGACAAAGGAAAATTAACAGCACGTGAACGCATCAACCTGTTACTTGATGAAGGATCATTTGTAGAAATCGACCGTTTTGTCACTCATCGCTCACACGAATTCGGATTAGATAAGCAACGGATATTAGGTGATGGTGTAATTACAGGATATGGATTTATTGACGGACGGAAGGTATTTGTATTTAGTCAGGATTTTACTGTTTTTGGCGGTAGTCTTTCAGAAAGTTTTGCTGAAAAAATTTGCAAGATTATGGATATGGCAATGAAAGTTGGTGTTCCGGTTATAGGCCTTAATGATTCAGGAGGGGCTCGCATCCAGGAAGGTGTGATCAGTCTTGGAGGATATGCTGATATCTTTCTAAGAAATACACTTGCTTCCGGTGTAATTCCACAGATCTCCTGCATTATGGGGCCCTGTGCTGGTGGTGCGGTCTATTCTCCGGCAATTACGGATTTCATACTGATGGTAGATAAAACGAGTTACATGTTCGTCACCGGTCCTAATGTTGTAAAAACAGTAACGCACGAAAATGTAGATTCCGAAGCACTTGGTGGGGCAAAGTCACACGCATCAAAAAGTGGCGTCGCGCATTTTGTTTGTAAAAATGAATTGGATGGTATACAAAAAATAAAAAAACTTCTGGGATATATTCCCTCCAATAATTTAGATGATCCCCTAAGAATTAAAAATGAGGATCCTCCTGAACGGGCAGAAGAAAAGTTAGATGATGTTATTCCGGAAGATTCAAGTCAACCATATGATATGAAAGAGATCATCCATTTAATTATGGATGAAGAGGAGTTTTTTGAGGTTCAGGAATCATTTGCCGGAAACATTCTAATTGGTTTCGCCCGTTTGAATGGTTTATCTGTTGGGATAATTGCCAACCAGCCATCGGTTCTTGCCGGAGTTCTGGATATAAATGCATCGATTAAAGCCGCACGCTTTATCCGGTTTTGTGATGCTTTCAATATTCCGTTGATCACTTTTGTGGATGTGCCGGGATTTTTACCGGGAACTGAACAGGAGTGGGGAGGAATAATTAAACATGGTGCAAAATTGCTGTATGCCTATTGCGAAGCGACCGTGCCAAAGATTACTATTATCACCAGAAAAGCGTATGGTGGTGCCTACGATGTCATGAGTTCAAAACACATAAGAGGTGATATCAATCTGGCCTGGCCGACGGCAGAAATTGCAGTAATGGGACCCAAAGGAGCAGCTGAAATTATATTTCGTAAGGAATTAAGTAAAAGTAAGAATCCAGAGAGCATGCTCGCGGAAAAGGAAAAATTATATCGGGAAAAATTTGCCAATCCATATCTGGCCGCTGAACGTGGTTATATTGACGAGGTGATACGCCCAAAGGAAACACGGCTTCGTCTTATTCAATCAATGCAGATATTGGAAAACAAGGTTGATGAAAATCCACGAAAAAAACATGGGAACATCCCCTTATAAATTTAGCCATTTTAAATATTTTAATCTTGAATGAACAGGATGGCATAGGGATATAAGTGAACAATAAATTAACTGAAATGAAAATTCCGCGACCGGCTGACCTCGTAACTATTGGTTATCAAATATTTATAATAATAGCTATTTGTTTTCACTTTTTTGCTGTACCCAATCCCGGATTCCTGTTATTATATCATCTGGTGATAATCGCGTTTTTACTCTGGCTTCCCTATGCAAAAACAAATAAAGTGATCAGGTGGTTAAGAACATTTAATCCGTTAATTATTATCCCAACAAATTTTGATGAACTCCATTATCTTGTTCATAATTTAAATCCCGTTGATTTTGATGAATTGCTTATTAGAATCGATTATGCGATTTTTGGTGTACATCCCACAATCTGGCTGGAACAATTTTCTAATCCAATTTTGGTCGAGTATCTTCAAATTGTCTACGCTACATTTTACTTTTTGCCTGTCATACTAGTTGTGATATTGTGTAGAAGGAAAGAACAGGAAAATGTTAATTTTTTTGTCTATATTATCGTACTAGGTTTTTACATATCTTATGCGACTTATTTTCTTGTACCTGCGATAGGGCCCCGTTTTACCCTGGATCATCTGCAAATAAATCCTGTTACCGGTTTATGGGCTACCCAGTCTATCATAGATACCCTCAATTTTCTGGAAAGTATTCAACGAGATGCCTTTCCAAGTGGTCATACGGAAATGACCATACTAACTATGATTTTTGCCTGGAAGTTCTCAAGGAAGTATTTCTGGGTCCTCTCGATTATTGGAACCAGTTTAATCTTCTCAACTGTATTTTTACGTTATCATTATGTTATCGATGTGATTGCTGGCGCCTTACTGGCCTATATTGTGTATTTAATCTCGGAACCCCTATATCAAAGATTAAAAAGCCTTTCGAACAAAGCCTGATTTTAAATTTTAATACTAAAGCTGTTTTACAGAAATTTCTACGTATTTAATTTTATTTCTCCATCATTCCTAATATTTAAAAAATTCTAAACAATATTCCTAAATCTAAGAAGATAAAGCATTGATTTTGTTTCGATAAACTTACTCATTCTATTATTTTTTATGAATTTGCGGAAGCATTCACAAGTTCGTTATATAATGGCATTTAAATTGCAGTTAAATGAATGAGGGATACTATACTAAACGGATGAGGTAAAAAGAAGTGGAAGAAAAAAAATACCAACTTTTGACCCTTAAGGAAGCGGCAGAATACCTGCGAATGCATAAAGGAAGTCTTTACCGTCTGTTGGAAAACGAGAAAACAGATATTCCGGCCATTAAACTTGGTGGAAAATGGCTCTTTAATCTTGAAAGTTTAAACAAGTATCTGAAAGAGAAAGAAATGCAACATCAAAGTTAAAGTTTAATTTTATCTTTGAAAATTATTTAAATCCCCTTTTTCAAGGGGATTTTTTTTATGGCTAAAGGAAATATTATCATCACGAATTCTTGTTATTGAGTGAAGTTGTAATTAGCTTAAAAATCTATTTATAGACAAAATAAAAATCAGATGAAATTAATTGTAGAAAAAATCGGTAAAAACTTCGGTGAAAAAAAGATTCTCCGTGACATCAGTTTTGAATTGTCACCGGGAAAATCGGCTGCCATAGTTGGTCCCAACGGTTCTGGTAAAACGACCCTTGTGCGTATAATATGTGGTTTAATCAGGCCATCAGCCGGAAAAGTGAAATATATCGAAGGTAACAAACAAATTGTTACACAGGAATTTTATAAGGCTATTGGATTAGTAGGGCCTTATCTTGAATTATATGAAGAATTAACAGCAAGAGAAAATCTTATGTTCTTTGCGAAAATGAAACGCGTTTCCAATATATCCGATAAAATCTCATCTTTAATGGAACGATTAAATCTTACCGGCCAGGAAGATGATCAGGTTAGAACCTACTCATCAGGGATGTGTCAACGTTTAAAGTATGTTTTTGCCCTGATTGGCGATCCAAAAATTTTAATACTCGATGAGCCAACATCAAATCTGGATTCTGATGGTATCGATCGGGTCTATGATATAATGAATGAGCAGAAAAAAAATAATATATTGCTGATTGCGACAAATAATCAGATGGATCTGCAATATGGAGATTTTCAGATTGAAGTTACTTCATGATGCCTGGTTGATATTTCAAAAGGATATCCGGCAGGAATTTAAAACACGATATTCATTGAATGCTATCTTTTTGTTTGCACTGGTTACCCTGGTTGCGGTTTCGTTTTCCATCGGTACATTTACTGCAAGTGCGGATATAAAGTCAGCATTGTTGTGGATAATTATTTTCTTTTCGGCAATGTCAGGTTTGTCCCATATATTTGTCCGGGAAGAAGAAAAACACACAGCAGACACCTTAAAACTGGTGGCCCAGCCAACCGGTATTTTTTTAGGTAAGTTCTTGTTTAATTTGTTTTTACTCTTTGTGTTGGAGTTAATAATCGTCCCTCTGTATTTTGCGGTTATGAATTTTGAAGTATCCGGCGTTGCTGTCTTTATCAGTGTATTACTTTTAGGTAGTCTGGGTCTTTCCGCGGGTGCAACCATGACTGCAGCTATTATTTCAAAAGCAAGTGCAAAAGGCGCCTTGTTTGCCGTTCTTTCATTTCCTATTTTGTTGCCTGTTATCGTTGCTGGAATAAATGGTACCAAGATCGCAGTTAAACAAGTAGCATTTGCAGAAGCAGGTTCTGAATTACAAATGCTTTTTGCCTATTCGGTGGTGGTCATTACGGCAGCAATCCTCCTGTTTGATTTTGTTTGGAATGAGTAATTTGTTATTGTAATTTAGTGCTCTTACCAGGACGCTTATATGCTTGACGTGGAATCAAAACTGGTAGGATATAATAAAAAATCAGAAAACGTTGAAATACAGGAAACTTTGATGAATAAGATCTGGCAATTTGGTTTACTGATTTGGCTGTTTCTTGTTAGCCTGGCTGCCTTTTTATGGGCGCCGCTTGCGGAAGGGCTGGGTGAATATACACGTATTCTCTATTTTCATGTTCCGGTGGCCTGGGTAACTGTTCTGGCCTTTCTAATCGGTGCGGTTTACAGCATTTCATATCTGAAAACGAGACGAATCATCTATGATCAGATCGCAGAATCAGCCGGTCAATTAGGACTGCTTTATTGTGTTCTTGCCACGGTAACGGGTTCAATTTGGGCAAAGGTCAGTTGGGGATCATTCTGGAATTGGGATCCACGGGAGACCTCTATATTTATTCTACTTCTTATTTATGCTGCCTATTTTGCGTTAAGATCAGCCATCGAAGAGGAGGAAAGAAAAGCTGTATTGAGTTCAGTGTATTCTATATTTGCCTTTGTTTCTGTTCCGTTTTTTGTATTTATCGTTCCCAGAATATATTCTTCGCTTCATCCGGATCCACTCATAAATACACAGACAAAGATTAATATGGATGGAAAGATGCTCACAACTTTTTTGTCTTCCTTGTTTGGATTTACTGTACTGTTTTTTTGGATTTTTAAAAGAAAAATCGATCTTGTGAAAATTAAACTGGATCTGAGAAAGATGGAGAATTAAGTGGAACCAATCTATGTTGTATTGATTATAATCTTAATTATCTGGTGTGGAATTTTTGGGTATATGTTATACATCGATAAAGAAGTAAAAAATTTATCAAAAAAAATAAAAAAATTAGAAAAAACGGAAGTCAATGAGACATAAAATAGTTATATAGTTTGGAAAGTTTAACTTAAGGAATCACTCATGAAAGCAAAATATATATTTGGAATAGTCATCATCGTCACTTTTACCGTCTGGGCGGGTATCTCATTTAATAAAACCCTCACACCCTATGTTTCGATTGCCGAAGCAAAATCAACCTCCACCACGGTCCAGGTAAAAGGTCAGAGAGCCGATAACGGAACTTTCGACACTGACAAAAATTTGTTCACTTTCCGGCTTATTGATGAGCAGGGAGAACAGATTACAGTGGTATATGATGGAGCAAAACCTGGTAATTTTGAGCAGGCGACTGAAGTGGTCTGTGTCGGCAAATATGAAAACGGATCTTTCAAGGCGAAACAAATACTCGTAAAGTGCCCATCTAAATATATGGAGGAGCCAGCCAAAGTATGATATTTGGAATCACGGCAAGTTCACTGATTTTTGTTTATTCTCATCAGATTCGGTTTTCTTTTTCTCTTCTGATTTTTTTCTTTTTTTTCGTTGGTCTATTAATTCTTTTTCCTTATCATCATCGATAAAACTTTTTATATAAGATTTTTTACGACGAATCGGCCTCGGCTTTGATAAAAGTGAGTCAAGATCTTTTGAAGATTCCGTTTTGTATTCATTTCTGATTTCCTGAATCTTTTTGCGGACAAGATCATATATTTCAACCCACTCTCTGGGATTTGAATTATAATATGAAACGGTTGAATCGATATCAGCAGTAGTTATATTATTATTAGTATACAATTCCTGTAACAGACGATCCTGAAATTCTTTATCAACTTTTATTTCATTTATTATTAGAAGTCGGGCATAAATTTCAATAAATTGTTCTTTATTGATAGTTGTCGTCTTCTCTTTTTCACAGAAAAAAACAAAAAATAGCATAAAGGTTAAAAAAATTTGTAATTTGGGGAACGATTTTGACTTCATTTTCATTTAAATGATAAACCTATTTATTTATCTTGCGTTTAAAATAGTGTTATCAGGAAAATACGAAAAGTGTATGTATAATATAAAGAGAAAATAAATAAATATTTAAAATGTAAATAATATAGTTACCGGGGTTTAAATATGAGATCCAGACTTTATATCCTTTTTAGCACCCTATTTATTTTTGCACTGAATTCAGTGTTCGCCCAGGGATTTGGCCAAAACAAAGTGCAGTATAAAGATTTTGACTGGCGGTTTATTCAATCAGAACATTTTGATGTCTATTTCTATGAGGGGGGATATGACATCGCACGATTTACTGCCGAGGTAGCGGAATCTGCTTATGTGGCTCTGCAACATGATTTCCAATATGATATTGTCGAACGCGTTTCAATAATCACCTATAAATCTCACAATGATTTCCAGCAAACAAATGTGGTTTATTCTTTCCTGTCAGAGGGTATTGGTGGTGTTACGGAATTATTTAAGAATCGTGTGGTTGTTCCTTATGAAGGATCATATAGTCAATTCAGACATGTGATTCACCATGAAATGGTTCACGCTGTAATGAATGATATGTTATATGGTGGTTCAATCCAATCTCTGGTTTCAGGACAGGTAGCCCAGGTACCCTTATGGTTTGCGGAGGGACTGGCAGAATTCGAATCGCTGCGTTGGGACACCCGATTAGACATGGTGGTTCGCGACGCGACACTTACCGGTTACCTACCTCCCATCGATTTTCTCGATTATTTTCCTTATCAGGGTGGAGCCAGTGTATTTCGATATATCGCCCAAAAATATGGAAACGAAAAAATTGGAGAAATTTTAAATAAAATTAAGGGTAGCTTCAGTTTTCAAAATGCGTTTAAATCGGCGATTGGTATTGATTTTAAGGAGTTAACAGAAGAGTGGCAGCGCAAAATGAAAAGAGAGTATTGGCCGGATATTGCCGATCGTAAAGAACCTTCCGAAATTGCAAAGCCATTAACCGATCATAGAGATGACAGAAGCTATATGAATTCAAGTGCAGCTATCTCGCCCCAGGGTGATAAAATTGTCTTCCTGTCAAACAGGGACGGTAAAATGTCCGTTTATTTAATGGATGTCCTGGAAGGTAAAATAATCAGAAAGATAATTAAAGGTGAATCTGATGTAAATTTCGAGGAACTCCATTTTCTTGAGCCGGGTTTCGGCTGGTCACCAGATGGAACAAAAATTACTTTAGCTGCAAAAGCAGGCGATGCAGATGCACTTTACATTTATGACCTGGATAGACAAACCTATAAACAGTTCAAATTTGATCTGGATGGAATTTTCTCAACTGCCTGGTCACCGGATGGAAATGACATAGCATTTGTCGGTAACAAAGACGGGGCCAGTGATATTTATTTATTTTCACTTGAGACTGAAGAGATCCAGCAGGTTACAAATGATGTGTTTTCGGACAGTGATCCTGATTGGTCTCCTGACGGTACACGTCTGGTGTTTACTTCAGAACGTGGTCCTCACATAACGAGAAACTATCAGCCCCGTGATTTTGATATGCACACACATGATTACGAGAATGAGGATATCTATATTGTAAATCGGGATGGTAGCAAAATGCAGCGGATTACCGATACCAAAACTTTAGAGGGAGATCCGATTTTTACGCCTGATGGTGAAAAAATCGCCTATGTTTCTGAGCAAAATGGCATCTCAAATATATTTATTCATGATTTAATTTCTGATCAGAGCTGGCCTATCACTAATCTTATTACAGGTGCGTTTCAGATATCCTGGGATAAAAAGGCCCATAAAATGGTGTTTACTTCATTTTATCGTGGCGGGTGGGATATATATCTACTCAAAGATCCACTTAATCTGGAGCCTGTAACTCTTGAACTGACCGAATATTTTAAACGTCTTGAAAAGGGTGACGATGTATATCTGGTTTACAATGTTAAAAAGAAACCTAAAAAGAGTGAGGAATCTGAAGAAGGTGAACAAGCGCCTCTGGTGAAAAATTATAGTAAATATGTTTTTGCGGATATGAACAGAAGAACTCCGGAGAAGGCGGAAAAAATTACTCTGGATGAATCTGATTATAAATCATCAGACGGGGATTATAAAGTAAATAAATATAAGATTAAATTTTCACCGGATTTGATAAACGGTGCTGCGGGTTATAGCACATACTTCGGACTACAGGGATATACGCAGATTCTGTTAAGTGATATGTTGGGAAACCATCAGATATATATAGGTACAAACCTGGTATTTGATTTGCGAAATTCGAACCTCAGTGCTCAATATTGGTATTTACCAAACCGAATTGATTGGGGGTTTGGTGCTTTTCATATTTCCAATTTTTTCCGTACGTACTATGAGGGCTTAATTCGATTTAGAAATTATGGGGCGAGTTTATTGGTTTCCCGTCCTTTTGATAAATTTACCCGAATGGATTTTGGTTTAACCTGGTTTAATGTCAATAAAGAGTTTATAGAGGATCCTTCCAGACCCACGGAGGAAGTGCAGACTCTATTACCCAGCGCCGCCCTTGTATATGATCAGGTTGAGTGGGGGATGACAGGACCTAAACATGGTACCCGGGCGTCATTTTCTGTGTTGGTCAGTCCAAAATATTCTTTCAACAGCCTTGAATTTAGCACTGTCAAAGTTGATTATCGGAGATATCTGGAACTCTTCAGTGGATATAGCCTTGCTTTTCGCATCAATGCAGGTACCAGTCTAGGGCGCAATGCACAACGGTTTTTTCTTGGCGGAGTGCCAAACTGGCTAAATCGGACATTTAAGGGTGGATTGCTTGTAAGTAACATTGAGGATGTTTACTTTTCTGAATTTGTCACCCCACTTCGTGGTGCGGCGTATTATGAAAAAGTCGGTAATTCCTTTGGATTGGCCAATTTTGAATTTCGTTTTCCTTTGATACCTTATATCCAGCTAGGATTCCCCCCGATCAGATTAGGAAATATTCAGGGTGTCTTTTTTACGGATATCGGGAGTGCCTGGGATAATTCTGGTTATTGGAATGCAACGAAATTTGACGCCAATGACAAAAAGGTATTTGATGATGTTGTTGTCGGCTATGGTGTTGGAGCAAGGATATTTTTCCTGGGATTTTTAGTACGGTTTGATGTGGCCTGGAGATATGATATTTCTTATGTGAGCAAGCCGATCTATTACTGGTCCTTTGGTGCGGATTTTTAACGGAAAACAGTATTGAAATAATCATCAATATCCTTGCAGAACAGTTTATCCCTGACTTGCTTGCCGGTCAGGGATTTTTTATGAAAATTTTTCAAAAAAAGAGAACTTGAGTTGACACAATAAGTTTATATCTTTAAATTCCAAGGCTTTTTTCATATTGAGAAAAAAGTGATTTTTTAATCAATGTGAGGATTGTGGAAATACGACGCACAAAAAGTGATTCGATCTTTGAAAAGTGGGAAGAGATAGACCGCATAAAGCGGGTATCAACGCGAACGTACAGTAATAATTTTTGACAACGGAGAGTTTGATCCT
>JAGLYF010000121.1 GCA_023132435.1 Calditrichia bacterium
CAAAAGGGAAATGTTCCGAATGCAGATCAACAAACCTTACTTATCAGGAAGGGTGCCTTATCTGTCAGGATTGTGGTGCATCAAAATGCGGGTAATTTGTTTTCTATTTCAATACTCCGATTTCTTTCCCGATCTTAATGAAGGCTGTAATGGCTTTGTCAAGTTGTTCTTTATTATGTGCAGCAGAGAGTTGTACCCTGATTCTTGCCTGATCTTTAGGAACCACCGGGAAAGAGAATCCAATTACGTAGATCCCTTCATCCAGAAGCCTGGCAGCAAAATCCTGAGCAAGGTTTGCATCATATAGCATAACAGCACATATTGCAGATTCAGTTGGTTTCAGATCAAATCCGACCGCCTCCATCTTTTTAATGAAGTAATCGGTGTTGTTGTGGAGTTTATCTTGTAAATCAGTGGTTTTACTTACCATATCAAACATTCTTATGGCTGCATTAACAACCATTGGAGGTAGTGAATTTGAAAACAAATAAGGTCTTGAGCGCTGTCTTAGCATATCTATTATCTCCTTTTTCCCAGTTGTAAATCCACCAATAGCTCCACCAAATGATTTCCCCAGAGTGCCTGTAATAATATCAACCTGCCCGCGGAGATTAAACAGTTCAGTAACACCACGACCGGTTTTTCCAACAACACCTGCCGAATGACTCTCGTCCACCATAACCAGAGCTTCATATTTCACCGCCAGTCGTAGTATCTTATCCAGAGAAGCAACATTCCCATCCATTGAGAATACTCCATCTGTTACGATTATCCTGAATCTTTGTGCCTGAGCTTTCTTAAGCTGTTTCTCAAGATCTTCCATGTCAGAATTATTAAAACGATACCTCTGGGCTTTGCATAGTCGTACACCGTCAATTATGGAGGCATGGTTGAGAGCATCGGAAATAATTGCGTCTTTTTCTGTAAGTAAAGGCTCAAACAGACCACCATTGGCATCAAAACAAGATGCATAAAGAATTGTATCTTCTGTTCCGAAAAAATCAGCGATTTTTTGTTCAAGTATTTTATGCAAATCCTGTGTTCCACAGATAAATCTTACCGAAGACATACCGTAACCATGTGTGTCCATGGCTTCTTTGGCAGCCTTAATCAGTTCTGTGCTGTTGGATAGTCCCAGATAGTTATTAGCGCAAAAATTGAGCACCTTTTCACCGGTGTTAACATTGATAGATGTTCCCTGGGAAGTTACAATAATCCTTTCGTCTTTGTATAAACCGGCCTCCCTGATGTCAGTAAGTTCCTTTTCTAAATGATCTTTAAGTTTTCCGTACATTTTGTGTTTAAATTAATGTGTTAAATGACTAAAATGCTAAAATGTTACGAGTTTCGGGTTACGGGTTACGAGTTCAAAAGATTGTGATGCAGTATTGCAGTGAGGCGGTGTATTAAGAGTTACGGGTTACGAGTTAAGTTTGAACCTTAAACTCTTCATTCTTCCCTTTTGTCTTCTGCCTTTTGCCTTTTCTTTTACCAGTCTAGAATTACTTTACCACTATCTCCCCGTTCCATTACATCAAATCCTTTCTGATAATCATCAACCGGAAAACGATGTGTTATAACCGGAGAAATATCCAATCCTGAGA
>JAGLYF010000122.1 GCA_023132435.1 Calditrichia bacterium
CTGGGCTCTGAATAAAAATCCGGACGATTTAAATAGTCGCCCTGCGTGCTGTAATTACGCCAATCTCCGGCATAAAATGATCTTAAGGTATAAACCGATCTTCCGGTATCTTCGTAAACAATAACCTCGTTTTTTCGATCAAATATATTATAAATTTTTAAGAAAATCGTAAATGCTACTCCTGATAAAGTAAAATCCTTATGAGCGTTTAAATGAAAAGTCATGTGTGTCGGTTTGCGTTCACTATTCTCATAAGAAGTGCGTATGCCTTGATAAGAAGGTGTATAGGGAAGACCGCTGCCCATCCGCGCCAGTAGGCTGAGTCCCCAGCTTTCCGGCTCACTCAAAATTACAGAGAAATTAAGTGTATGTGTTTGATCCCAATCCAACGGTACAACCTTGATCTCGCTTTCACGAGGTGGTGAAGTTCTGTTATCTAAGAAGACCGAATTAGGATCAGAGGCATTTCCCTCAGCTATTGTATAAGTATAGTCTATATTAGCAGATAAACAGCCGGTCCTTCTTTTTTTCAGTGCCAGAGTGACGCCCTTTACATTACCATAATCCCGGTTAACATATCTGGCATATAACATGGTGGCTGTATAAAGTTCAATAATCTCCGTACCTAAAAGATTTCTCATGTCCTTGTAAAAACCTGTGATATCCATACCAATATCATTTGATAATTGTTGTTGTAAACCAATTTCATAAATAACGGTTTGCTGCGGTTTTAAGTCTGCATTTCCCATTGTGGTTTGTAAGCCACCGAATTCCACTTCAAATTCTGAATTATGATAAAGATATTCAAATGTAGGTATCTGAAAAAAATGACCGTATGAAAAATGGATGACACCCCGTTCCGTTATAGGATAAGCTATACCGATCCTCGGGCTAATCTGATGTTTCGGTTCAACCTTTACTTTAGGAGCATTAAGCGGATCCCGTGCACCTTCCCTGGGAATTTTCTTCCCATCAGGTGTTGTATAATAATACTCTTCAACCGGAACTACACCGTCCGGATTAAAGTAATCATATCGAATCCCGGCGTTGACGATTATTTCTTCAAATTCCATTTTATCTTGAATATAGACTGACAGTTCAATCGGACGATGGGTATATGTATTATTTGTCAGGACGCCGATGGTGTCTGGAGGAACTTGTGGTGCCCATCCTGTAGAACGATCATATTTTATTTTAAATTCGTGTAGCCACAGTTTATGTTTTCTTATTTCAAAACCAGCTTTAAACAGGTGTGTCCTGGTAGCTTGAGTAGAGAAATCAAATTTGGCCACAAAAGATTCAGTATTTCTGTAAAAATGATTCATTTCCGTACCGCCGGTACGAAAGTCCCCTTTCAATAAGCGGGGATCAACATAACGCTTATCGAGGGGATCTTCATATACATATTTTTTATAATCCAAAAAGAAATAAGATAATTTTACCGTATAGAACATCGTTGAACTAAGTGTATGGTTAAAATTCAGGAGATGTGAATATGCGCTTTTAAACTGATTATAATCGCCGTCAGGATTATACTTAAAAGAGTGGTTATAATCACGAAATTCTATATTATCCCATAAAAACTCATAGCTAAGTTTTAGATTTGGAGCAAATCGATAGGCAATATTACCCTGAGCTGTCTTTTTTTCATAGGGATTCATGGAGACAATAGCATTATCACCGCTAGTTTCACAATACCAATCTGAGGGATCCGGTGAATTAAAATCAGATGAATCGGTAGGATTGAATACTCTTTGACCAGAGAGCCATCCGTCATTATTAAAAAACCTGCCGGTCACAAAAAAGGTAAGCTTATTATCAAGAAGAGGAACAGGTCCGCTTAGACTTCCCTGAAAATTGTATAAATTGAACGGATCGGGATTATCAATATTATAAAAGGTCTCGGTTTGATTGCTTACATAAGCTCCGGAATATAAGGATAAATATCCTGACAGATCATTACCGCCCTCTTTTGTTACAATTTCCACAACACCTGACATGGCCTGGCCATATTCTGCATTGAAGGTACCACTGATTACTTGCAGTTCCTGGATACCATTGTTCTCGACTTCAATAGCAATATCCCCTGAGAAAGGATCGGTAACCGATACACCATTAACCAGGTAAGAAGTTTCACTAGCTCTCCCACCACGAATGTGAAGTGAACCATCCGCACCTGTTACGATTCCGGCCTGTAATTGCAAAACATTTTCAAAATCTTCCACAGGCATCTGAGATATTTCTTCTGTATTAATCACTGCCGCTGTCGAAGTGAGATCTTTGCGCACCATTTCCCGTTCGGCAATAACTGTAACTACCTCATCGAGTTCAAAAATAGTCGATCCCAGCTTAAAATCCACCTTCGTGGTAAGATCAATAGAAACTCTGACATTGAGGACTTTTTGTTCCTGATATCCGATGTACGCAGCTGTGAGTTCGTAATTTCCCGGCGGGATATTAAGGATGATATAAAACCCATCAATATCTGTAGAAGCTCCCAGTGTTGTCCCTTCAATATACACATTAACCCCCGGAAGGCTCTCACCGTTTTCGGCATCGATGACTCTGCCGGCAATCTTGCCGGTTGTTCCGGCCTGGAGGATTGAGATCGTGAGATGAAGGCTAATAAACAATAAAATGGGGCAAATTTGTTTGATTCTCATCTGAAACTCCTGCAATCAAATTTTTTAAATGCCCCATCCATTCGAATGGGGCATTTTTTTTGCCATAATCGATGGCCATTAATTTACATTTTATCTGATTAATACCATCTTCTTGGAATTAACAAAATCATTTGTCTGTATCCTGTAAATATAGACGCCACTGGCTAATTTTTGTCCTCTATCGTCTACTGCATTCCAGATCACATTGTATGTTCCCATTGGTTGTTTTAAATTATTTACCAAGGTACAGACCCTCTGCCCCAACACATTATAAATTTCCAAAGTGACATTACTTGCTTTTGGAAGTTCATATACAATTTGTGTAACCGGATTAAAGGGATTCGGATAATTTTGTTTTAAAGAAAAGACTCCGGGTACATTCAGTGACGAAGGATCCTGTTCTATGCCGGTTACAAATCCATTTTCACATACGTAAAGAACAGGTGCGGTAAGAGGAATGTTGGGATAACCGCGCGCTAAGATAAATTCAGGCTTGCCGTCTCCATCCATATCATCCGCAAAAGCAATGCCATAGATGAAGAAATCACTTCCCCAACCCAGTTCCGCTTTGATGTAAGAATACACCCAGTTGCCAGGATTAGTAACGTCTCCACCCTGATGTTCCCAATCATGAATTCCGCAGCCGATCGTTCCGGAAGCCGAACCTAAGAAAGACATCTTACCGTCACCGTCGGCATCGCCCATTGTAGCGCCGGGCAGCCAACCCGTAGCCGGTTCATAATCCGGATGCTCAATTGATCCAATAAAATAGATATCGGTCGTATCAAGCTCAGTAACATCACCGGTCGGTTTTGTGACCACATACAATAAGCCGGTCTCCACCGCACCAATGTACAATTCATCCCGGCCGTCATCGTCTAAGTCTGCAGATTCCAGGGCATGGATCACGCCCTTGCCATAAAAATGCTTAGGCGGAAGTTTGATCATATTATAGTTATTAGCGGTGCCACTACATTCAATCAAATACAGGTCAAGCTGAGGTTTATCCTGCAGCGGGGTCGTGGCTATTTCCATATAGGCATCGCCATCCATATTACTAAGCGTCACCCCGGCCATATCCGGTCTCTCATAGCTTGTATCGTCATAATATTCTATCGTCCAGTTCGGCACAGCAAAATCACTAACAGAAGCAATCATCGGACCTTTGTCATCGGTTAAAAATACTTCCATCTTGCCATCGTTGTCCAGATCATAGGCCGCAACACAGCGAATGTTATTGCGCCGGTCGTCAGCCAAATCCCAGGTAACCGTAGGCTCGGTACCGTAGTCGTTATCTCCTTTGCATTCGAACACATAAAAACTCGGCAGAGTGGAATCGGCTTCAGTCGGCCGGACGTGAACGGTCAGTATTTCCAGGTTACCGTCTCCATCAAGATCGCCAACCGTTGGCATGACAAACTCACCGGCAGCTTCATCCGGATAGATATAAGACCAGGCTAATTCGTAATCATCGTCCCCAACATTTTCAAACACGGCGATCTCCCGCATTAAAACACCATTTATTTCGCCATAATCAATCGGAAGGATCATTTCCTGTTTGCCGTCCTTATCCACATCGACACCGGCCAAAACATACTTGGCTCCGCGAATGGAATCAAGAATAGCCGTCTTGCTATCGCTCCAGGAAATACCTACCGTAAGTCCATCATCCTGGGCTGTTGAATTTACAACCCAAAAACACATTATCAGTAATGTGAAAAAAATAACAAATTTCTTCATTTTACTTCTCCTAATTAATAATTACTTGTACTATGTACTATAATAAATGTTTAAATCCAGGACTACTGTTCCAAAGCAGGAACCCTGTTTGATCGCATAATTATTTAGTACATATCCGTTTACCCCCACCAAAATCAATAAATTTGTATGTTTTTTAACTACCTCCTTTCTTACTTTAGCTTAGCCCCCACCTAAAGAGGTTATGTGAGAATACTCTGTCAACTGTCATTCACGCCCCTTTTTGTATTTTTCAACCACCTCCTTTCTTACATTTCTTTTATTCATTCTTAAACCTTTGCCTTTTCATTGTGGATATTGGAATAAACTATTTTATTAATTCTTCGATAAATTTTTTCAAGTTGATTTTTGCAACAGAACATACCTTATCCGCTCCGCCGTAGAAAACAAATAATTCATCGTCAACGACTACCGTCCCCTGAGGGAAAACAACATTAGGCATATCACCGATACATTCATATTCCATCTCCGGTTCAAGAATTGGAGATTCCGTACGGGCAATAACTTTCCAGGGTTCATCCAAATCTAAAAGCGCGGCTCCTGCTCTGTAAGTACGATTGAGTTGTACGCCATGGTAAACTAACAGCCAGCCCTTGTCTGTTTTAACGGGGGGGGGGCCGGAACCGATTTTATAGGTTTCCCAATCGTATTCCGGTTTCATTACCAGTTTATGCTCGGACAGACCGCCTTCCCAGCGGTCGAGATAGGCAAACCAAATTGCCGGCAACTCTGTCCCATAAGAAGCGCCAATCCATTCAGCAGGACGATGCAAGACGGCAATTTTTCCGTTAACTCTTTCGGGGAAAATAACCGTATCCCGCTGGTTGGTTCCGTAAGGCGTTAAAAACCCAAGACGATTAAAACTAATAAAGTCGGTTGTTTCGGCTACAACGATACGCGAGGAGGCTTGAGGTATCTTGGGTATGCCCAACCGTTTACGCACCCCTGCCGGCGGACTGGGGGTAATCGTCATCACATAAGTAACGTAAAATTTTCCGTCAAGTGGCGTAATGCGGATGTCTTCAACCGATTTTTCCAAAAAAGCCAAATCAGGACCAAAGCATGGTTGATCCTGTCTTTCAACTAAATTCAAATTTGTATCAAAAATCGCGTGCCCTACGCTGGAGATATAGTTTGTGTATTCACCTATAGCGCGATAGAGTATATGAATGTTGCCGTCCTTAAGCACAGCGCCGCAATTATAAGCGGCTAACGATTCCCAATCATCGCCCCGTGGTCGCAGGATCGGATTTCCGTTGAATCTTTCTAACTTCATAGTAGTATCTCCCTGCAAATTGAAATCCTTATATTCAAAGGATTATGATATTATTGTAAGACTCTCCGCCTGATTCATGCCTTCCAACTTATTCCGAGAGTTATAAAACTCAATTAAATATTCAGCGGCCCGTTTATTTACACGCGCTGTATTTAATTTAAATCCGATGTCTCTTATTATTGAATCATACGTTTTAATTTTTTTATTCTTCTTTTGTTTATCCGATTCATAAAGCTCATTATATTTCTTCTCAGTGAGTATAAAAGAAAGCCGCGCTTCCAGTTCAGCCCGGACAAGTGTAGTAACTTTTCCCCAGCTATAATTTTTTTTCTTTTCTAGTTTTGATGATTCTTGCCCGTTCTTGCTCGATGCAATTTTACTCCCCACTTCCTTCAGCCTAATCTGGTTTAATAAAAGTTCTTTTTTTATCTGCTTGGTCCTTTTCTGTTCTCGTATGATATCATTTTTAGTCACAATAGCGGGAATATTCACATTTAAATC
>JAGLYF010000123.1 GCA_023132435.1 Calditrichia bacterium
TCTCGGCTTGCTGAATCTCGCCGTCGAAGGTCAACACACCATTAGCCTCCTGAGAAGAAGAATTATACAATCGGAGAATTAGTTTATCCTCACTTTCACCTTTCTTTATAGCGCTGATAACCAAACGATCATTATCGGAATCTAAAAAGAGCAAACCCTTTTTATTTTCCAGGTTACCTTTATGTTTCGTAGTACTTACGGCTTTTAAATCTATGTTAAATTCTTCCGCCTGCTTAAATAAGAAGCCATTTGTTTTATTATGGAAAGGCAGAAAAGAATAATAAAAATCAAAATAGCACAAACACTGCGCTTCCGGCGTAAAAATCATGGGCCCGGCGTCGCCCACTCTGGTAAGCAAATCATTTCTTGCCAGCCAACCGACTGCACGAAAAAGCGTGAGAGCTATTTTATGTTTGTCTATTATTTCGTATTCAGTTAATCCACGGGTAAGAAGCGCTGAACCATTCTGATCATCTTTGAGATAAACAAATGAGTTTAAGGGCAGACTGCTCCCCGGAACCGATTCCCTGGCGCCGATCATTATTTGCTTAATTTTATCCGGAAGTTCCTGTGGATAGGAAGAAAATGAAACGGGACTCTCGTCAACACTGAAAGGTCTATCGGAAAAAGAATATTTTGTTTCTAAAAAGGTTGGAAATACAACCCTGAGCCGGTGATCTTTGACTACATTTTTTAATCTGGTGTAAAAATCCAGCCGCGACGAATTAGCTTCCAGTTTAACATAAGTCACAATTGGAAAGAGACGGGTCCTTTTACTGCGCTTTTTTCGATTATTAAGCAATGAAACGGGAAGATTCATTGTTAATTCGATTTTAAACCGCGCCAGTAAAGACCCCTGATCGATTAAAGTAATACGAGCTTTGGAATTTAGACTGGTAAGTTTCAAATCCTGGTGAGGATAAGAATAGTTGTATGTATCGCCGCTATCCGCCCCATCTTCAAAATAGGCTAATGAATTAAATTGCCGGCCTGTTGTTTTATCGGTAATGGTTACGCTGCCGTTATTTTCGATCCGAACTTTAAGATGTTTGTTTTCCATTGAGCAATCTTCGGCAGAAGCTGTTACAATATCAGGCAGAGATGGAGCTATTCTTTTATTGCCAACATAGAAGGTCTTATATCCTACTCCCGGAATCGAATCGGTAAAGAAGTAGACATATGTTAATTTCCCTTTTTTATTGCCAATCTGGTAGGGAACGGCTTTACCTGTTTCAGTTTCATGTATGGAAAAATCATCCTCAACTTGTACAGCCATTTTTATGATACCTTCTCTTTTCCACGGAGAAGGATTGAATACGACTAAATTGCGTTCGTGTTCAGTATAAATATTTCCAGTTATTGTAATTAAACTATGCTCTACTATTATTTCAGATGCTTCCTTGCTTCGTCTGAAGCGATCTTCCATATCGCTGTGAACATCATCGATACTGACACCGCATATATTATCATGAGGATGATTTTGTAGTAATTCTTTCCATGCATAGTCAATCGATGTTTTAGGATATTTTCCGCCTAATAACCACAACCATACGGACATCGGTTCCGCCCATTTCGTAAGTAGATTTTCACATGTACTGTTCATTTGTTTAAGATACATGCGGGCAGAAAGCGTTCCGGGGAATATCGATATATACCGGCCGCTATTTTGAGCGCCCTTTAGTATTTGAAGAGAGGGATTATCTTTTTGAAT
>JAGLYF010000124.1 GCA_023132435.1 Calditrichia bacterium
GGAAAAATTGATCAATTCCATCAAGAATCTATCAGAAAACAATGGCCTGGCTATCAGGTTATTTCATATGATAATTCAGTGTATGGAAATGTTACTTTTCTTGAGCGCGCCGATCAATGGCATTTATTATCAAATGGAGTTTCGATTGCAACTCTACCGACACCTGATATTGCTCAAATCGAAGATTTAACTCATTTTCCACTTTTATTTCACCCCAATCCTACAAAAGTATTTTTGCTTGGTGGGGGTATGGCAGGAGTAATTGATGAACTGTTGAAGTATCAGATAAAATCCATCGATTATGCAGAATTGGATCCTCTTCTAATTAATACTGTTCTGGAATTTGCTCCGGATACGACAGTATCGACATTAAAATCACATTTAATTAATACACATTATGTTGATGGCCGATACTTCCTGAGAATGACTGAGGAAAAGTATGACATCATAATACTGAATCTACCGGATCCTTCAACCCTGGTATTGAACCGGTTCTACACAACAGAATTTTTTGATATTTGTCGAACACATTTAAGAAAAGATGGAATCCTTGTGTTCCAAATACCCGGAAGTGCTTCTTATATGAATATTCCTCTGGCAAAACTGACTGCCTGTTTGATCAATTCGGCTTCTGAGGCATTCAGATTTCATCGGATAATTCCATTCGAAAAGACGTTGGTTCTTGCTTCAAATGAAGAAAACGTTTTAGATGCCAGGCCCGAATTACTATCAAAACGTCTTGCAGAGCGTCAACTTGATACACGACTCTTTTCTGACCAATATCTGAGATATAAATTAGATAGTACACGTATTGGTTGGTTTAAAGAAGAGATGGAGAAAATCCCACCTGTTCGACTCAACACAGATTTTCTTCCGGCAGCTCTTTATTATGATCTTATATTTTGGAATTCTTCCCTTTCACCAGCGATAGCCTTTTTCTACGCATGGTTTGAAAATTTATCAACGGTCCATATGTTAATTTTGATTATTATCATTTTTTCGACAATCTTGTTACTACAATCCACAGGAAAAATATTTTTAAAGTCATCGCTTATTGTTTCCATATTTTCAACCGGCTTTGTAGGGATGGGATTAACCATTATTATGGTACTCTCTTTTCAGACTTTTTATGGATATGTATATCACTGGATAGGATTGATTATTACCGCTTTTATGGTCGGCTTATCTATTGGTGGATTATGGGGTTCCCGGTATGTTAAACAAAATGGCGATTCAATTTCTCTTTTTAACAAAATAGAGAAATCAATGAGCATTTATCTACTTATTCTTGTGATATGTTTGGTATCAGTCCAAAGTTTTTATAAATCGGAGTTATTATATTCATTGCTTCCCTTTTTAGTTCTGTTTTTAACCTTCTTATGTGGATCTCTCGTCGGTGCGCAATTCCCGGTTGCAAATAAGCTATACCTTAATGAACCGCAAAATCTAACAAAAACAGCAGGAGTAATTTATGCTTCAGATCTTATTGGAGCCTGGGCAGGTGGTATTCTGATTACACTTATACTGATACCAATTTTGGGAACAATTGAGACAGCAATCATTTTATTTACCATCAAATTAGGCAGTACGATCACCTTCAGATTTTCTAGGCTATAATTATTTATTATTTACCACGGAGGAACACGGAATTTCACAGAATTAATTTCATATTATTTACATAGAAGCTAATAAATATATTTCTCAAAATTTAAAAAATATTTTAGTATTGTAATTATAATTATTTTTATTCCGTGTCTTTCAGTGTATCTCCGTGGTAAATCAATGTTCTTTTTCATCATTTCCAAACGGCAAGGATTACACCCATTACGACAAAACCATAAAGATGATACCCACTGTCTATTATCAACAGTTTGAACGGCCTGCCGGCAAATGAATTATTGGTAGCCATGGTCGTTACCACAAAACATATCCAGGCCCAAAAACCGGTGTGTAATCCACCTCCGACTGTAATCACGTTCAAATACCCTTCTACTCTGGCAATACCATAACTGATCAATATCGCAGAAATTGCAGCTATCAGATAGGATTTCCAGACATCTTTTTGCGCTTCCTTGAGTTTTTCTTCAGTTAAACCGACAAGACCCATCCATGATTTTCCGAATAATAGCGGTGAATACCATAATGCGCCACCTACATAATAGACAACAGCTGCCACTAAAACTGCGAGATAATTAATCTCTACCTGCATAGGAACCTCCCATTGTAATTAATATAATACAGATGTAGTCCATCTCAGAGATGGACTATATATTATTTGTTGTCATCCCGCACTTGATGCGGGATCCATTTTTTCTCAATGAAGCCCGTTTCTGTAATGGGTAGGGTTGCACCTGTGCACGATACCCTATATTTTTCAATTCCTATTACAGGCCGATCACCATTCGCCGCTACATGTTCATTGAAAATTCCTTGTTGGATGTTGGATATTTAATTTTTTAACGGGCATGGCATGTAGACCTGCTGAAGTTTATCCCTTTGAGATTCCTCCCGCAAGGCAGGACGGGAATGACAAAAGGGGCAGGGAT
>JAGLYF010000125.1 GCA_023132435.1 Calditrichia bacterium
CATCCAGTATCGAGAACCGAGTAACGAGAAACGAGATACGAGATACGAGATACGAGAAGAGAAAAGTTTGCAACAAATATTTGAGCGACTTATTTTCAATACTCAGTAATATACAATCAAATAAGGAAAAACACATGTCAAGATTGAAAGAATTCCCGCGCACATTTTGGGTGGCCAATTATACGCTGCCTTTGCCCGGGACATGCCGCGGCCCGATCTGATGTGGCTGATTTTCGCTATTCTTGCCCTCGGTAGCGCCGTGTTGATTTATCTGTATGATAAACTGGTTATAAAACGAAAATCTGTGTAAATTTGATTAAACTTAACAGTATTTTTTTAACCGCCGCGCCAGAGGCGGGCAGGCAAAAACGCAAAGAAAACAATGAGGAATATCAATGTTTGGAATTGAAATCTTAGCAAAACTGGTAAAAATACTCCGTTCCGCTGCTTCACCTAATCAAATTGCCGCTGGTTTTGTGATTGGTATGGTCATCGGATTAACACCATTTTGGACACTTCATAATATGATCCTTATTGTCATCTTAATCATCGTAAATGTTAATATTGGGACAGCGATTTATAGTTTCATCTTGTTCAGTGCCTTCGCCTACCTCGCTGATCCTCTTTTTCATAATCTTGGTTATTTTCTTTTAGTCGATATGGAAAGTCTCAAAAACCTATGGACATTTTTATATAACACCCCGCTCGTTGCTCTGAGTAGATATAATAATACGGTTGTAATAGGTAGTCTGGTGGCCGCGTTGATATTAGCCATACCGATGTTCTTTCTGGCTAAAACCGGTGTAATATATTATCGTGAAAATATCGATAAAAAGATGCAAAAATGGAAAATTGTACAAGCGGTAAAGGGATCAAAGATATATTCTTTTTATGAAAAAATAAGAAATTTAGGAGATTAAACTGTGCACTGGAAAGGTATCATTTTCTTAGGAGTTTTGATTGCCTTATTTGTGGTTATCGGTATCCTGTTTTCAGATACCTGGCTTGAAAATAAAATCGAAAACACAGGCACATCACTCAATGGGGCCAGGGTTGACATTGATGATCTGGAATTTTCCATAACAGAATTATTTATTAGATGGAACCGGTTACAAATCACCGATCCGAAAAATACTATGATGAACAGAATTGAAACGGGAAAATGTGAATTTGACCTGGAATTTCTGCCTCTACTTTCAAAAAAGTTAATTGTTGAATCATTCACGATAACTGATATACGTACTAATACCGGGCGGACCGAAGACGGAGCCATTGAAAAAGATGAGGAATCAGGAGAACCTTCCTTTATCCAAAAGACTGCTGATTATCTGGAGAAGGAGGTATCTTCAGTTGTCAGTCCGCAATTCTCCTCCTTAAAAAAGAAGGCCAATGTAGATAGTATCTTAAAAATACTTGATCTACAATCAATCACAAAAATTTCAAATCTCCAAAAAGATATTGAGACAAAATACGCCACCTGGGAAAAAACATTCTCCGAATTGGAAGTTGAAAACGATCTTGAGAAAGTCGAATCACAGATAAAATCTATTGATATTAACAACATAAAAACGGCTGATCAATATTATGCAGCTACAAAAAAAGTGGATGAAATATATAAGACGATAAAATCCACCTCAAAAAATCTTACTGAAGTTGAAAAAAACTTAAGCATCGATTTAAAAAATATAAAAGGCCGGATTTTGCAGGTTGATGACTGGGTGAAAGAGGATTATTCACGTGCGCTTTCGCTGGCAAAAATTCCCGATATCAATGCTGAAAATATCAGTAAAATGATATTTGGTGAAAGAGTCGTTAATCAGATTACAACCTATCTCGACTATATTGCCACTGCCAGAAAATATACCTCCGGGTTTGATTCAGGAAAACCGGAAAAAGAGTCCCCACCCCGGCTTAAAGGTCAGGATATTTATTTCTATAATCAGAATGCCAGACCGGATTTCTGGATCCGGAAGTTGAATCTCACAGGACAAACCGAAAATAATATATTACTAAGTGGTTTGATTAATAACATAGTCTCTGATCAACGACAAATAGGCAAAATCACCGATATCGCTATAGAGGGCAAAAATGAGCATGGCGTAAGACTCGCTTTAAATGGCAGTCTTGATTATCTGTCGGAGGAGCCCGCTGAAAATTTTAACCTTCAATACAGTGGATTTTCGCTGGCCGATTATCAAATTTCCAGATCAAAACTGATACCAAACAAGATTGAGAGCGGGACGGGTAGTGTACAGTCAAAACTTGGTCTAAAGGGTGATCAAATTGAAGGTGAGGTCTCTTTTACCGGAAAAAAACTGAGGTTTGATATGTCCGGTTCTGATAGAGGTCTGAATGAAATAGAGGAAATCATTCAATCTGTCATAAAAAGTATATCTACAATTGATATTTCAGCAAAAGTAAGGGGTACCGGTGATAATTTGCATTTCTCAATTAACTCCAATCTTGATGATGTGTTGATGAATAAAATGGGTTCAATCGTGAACGAACGATTTGAAAAAGCCAAGAAGGAAATAACACAACGGGTTGATTATGAGATTGATAAATACCGGGCAGAGTTGGATAAATTAGTGACAGAAAAGGAAAAACTTTTGCAGACAGAAATGGATAAATATGAACGGATGCTTGAGAAAGAGAAGAATAGAGCCGATGGAAAAAAGAAAGAAATCGAAGAAATATATGAAAAAGAAAAATCAAAGATAGAGGATAAGATTAAGAGCCTTTTTTAATCCCACAATGTCCAGTTGACTCCTAGTCGTAATCTTCGATAAAAATCCGGATAACCGCTAACAATTTCATAGTACTCTTCCAGAGCATTATCCATTTCAAGAAAGATTCGCGCGGATTGAATCGTTGCCACCAGTTTCCAACTTAAAGTGACAAAGGCATCGGTTTCTCCCAACCCGGTGTAATACCTGTCAATTCGCGGTTGATATTTGATATCCTGATGTTTGTCATACCAGGTAAAGGTACCAAAGGCATCAAAGATTAAGGCGCCATTCAGAAGCACCCAATTAAAATGAGCCTGACCCCAGACACTGCTTTTTGGAGTTAAATTGACATCTGCAAAAGTATATTGACCGGCCAGAGTAAAATCAAGCCACCATACCTTTAGATAACCCTCCAATCCGCAAAATATAAAATCCCTTGAATCCCGACGATTACTAAAGGTAGAGTCTTTCCAGACAATCTCATTTTCTATACGATGATAACCGGCATCAATTTTTAGGTGCCATTCATCTTTTTCAAGATAATAATACCGTCCACCAATTGTAGAATAAGTCTCGGGTTTCAAATTTTGATTTCCATAAAGGGTGTCAATATCAAAAAATCTTTCAGTAACATTTGGTAGGCGTTCACCGTTTGTAAGGTCAAAGGAAAAGTACTGGTTTTTTGAAAATATAAGGTCTGTTCCAAGGGCCGGTAATATTTGTAGATCATAATCTTTAACAAAACTTAATTGAAGAGCTGCTCTAAATGTTAAAAATTCACTTAAGGGGATGTTAAGTTTACCATAGGTATTAAGTGCTGGAATGGTTACCTCTTTCTTGAAGGGATCTCCGTAAATTTTTGGCAACATCGTGCTGGCACCAATCAGAAGTTCGCTTCTTCCCATAACAAAATTATAATTAGCATCAAATCCGAATCTCTCACTAAAAGTCTCAAAGGTATAGGTTGTGAAATTGTCCTTAAATTTTCTTGAATAATTAGAATAATAAAAAAGTATATGAAGCCGCTGACGAAGGCTGTCATCCTGAATCCAGGTAACATCCAAAAAATAATCATCCCTGTTTTCCCTGGTAGCAGGTACAGCAAACTCCTGGTCCTGATCAAGCGAGGCAAGCCCAACTTTAATCCGGTTAAGGAAAATCTGACCTCTAAAATACCACTGTGGTGAAAACTGCCAGGTAATCTCAGCTCTGTAGTTCTGTCCATCATAACCGGAACTCTGGATAGCGCCATCAAAACCACTGTTCTTACCTCCCAGCTGCACGGCAAAGGTGCTTGAAAAGGGGATTTCGAAATGAATATCTACATCACTATATCCATAACCACCCTGTTTATATACTATTTTTGTCCAGGGCCTCTGTGTTTGTACACTATGTGGTGTGATACTTATCTTTGATCCTGACCAGAGAGCGTAATTCTGAAGACTGCCTGCTGCATAATCCACTTCTGCGAATTGGATATAATTCAGCGGAATAAATTGTGTATTATAGACGCCCTGCAATTGATCATTCATAAGAGCGCCTCCAAAAAACAGAGGGGTTTGATGAGGATAGGTATTTATCAGTGAAATATAGGCAGGTCGTCCGGCTTCAATCAGATCAAAATCGAACCACAGTGGTTGAGAGCGAAATATATCGCTCATATCCGTATAAATGAGTTTTTTTTCATCAGCTAACCGATGAATTTCATAATTACTGCTATCAGTTTTTATAGATAAATTGTTGTAAATATCATACCAGTAGAGTTTTGATTCTACTGGTATCAAATCTGAGGTATCCTGTGGTGCGGTTGATTCTTGTTCTCCTTTTTCCCGTCTTTGTTTCTTTTCTTGTGATATTTCTTCCTGAGCATGAACTATTATTGAGAAGAATAAAATAAATACCAGTATCGTAACAATATTATCGCTCAAAGATAATTCCTTAACCATTTTCAATGTTACAATGAATCTGAATTTTAATCAATCGTTATTTACCGCAATTATGTTAGCCTGATCTATTTATAGCGCCCCGAGACCTCGGGGCAAACAAAAAAGTAATTGTCCACGGATTACACTGATTAACACGGATTAAAACTAAAAGAGTCCACTATAAAAAGGTAAAAAACCAAAATAGTCATCCTGAATTTATTTCAGGATCTCTTGCTTTTATTGAACTTACAGATGTCGACCCACTTAGGCAGGTGGAGAAAAAATCCGTGAAAATTCGTGTAATTCGTGGACTAATTCGTGTAATTCGTGGACCCATTTATTGACTACTACCGCCACCGGTACTGCCACTTATTACGGCAGCTGGTTCCGCTTCAGTTTTTTCTTTACGTAAATAAAGGGCGGTGATTTTTGAAAAATAATTTCGTAGATCATCAAACAAGACATAAGCCCAGGGGACAGCAATGAGCGAGAGTACTGTAGATGTAAGAAGACCACCAATTATTGTGCGTCCCATTGGCGCATAAGGTATACCAATCATCTGGGCATTTCCCACTGCCATTGGAATTAATCCGCCAATGGTAGTAAAGGCCGTCATCAGGATCGGGCGAAATCGTTGGCGCCCGGCCTCCATGATCGCATCAAAACGCGAATATCCTTCTTTTCGTAATCGGTTTACAAGATCTATAAGCACAATGGCATTATTTACAACAATTCCGATTAATATAATAAACCCGATTCTACTCATCAGATCAATCGGCGTTCCGGTGAGATACATCAGCCAGAAAGCACCAAAAAACGAAAACGGTATAGAAATAATTACGGAGAGAGGAAGAACAAATGATTCAAATAGAAATCCCATCAACAGAAATACAAAAGTAATGGCCAGAATAATCGCGAACATCTGACTATCATCGCTTTCCTGCATATCATGAAAGCGACGTCCCTTACTCCAGGAATAGCCGTAGGGCATTTCAAATCCTTCCATCACCTGATCCACTTTGGCATACACAGCACCCATGGTTTCCTTAGATAGATTAGCCTTAACACTAAGAAATGTTTTGCCATTTTCCCGGTGAATTTCTCCATACCCTTTTTGAATGGTAAAGTCGGCAACCGCATCGAGAGGTATCTCCCGGCCATTTTCACTAAAAAATGTGAGATTTTTGAGTTGATTTAAATTTCTTCGGTCATCCTCACGTAATTGAATCCTTACATCGATTTCCTTTTCTTCCGTTTGATATTTTGGCAGAGGAATACCGCGCAAGGCGTACTGAATTGTTCCGGAGATTACCTGCGGCGAAATACCAAATTTTTTTGCCTGATCGCGTTTTATATGCAGGTGGATTTCATTTTTTCCTTTCTCTCTGTCAGTTTCCAGACTTACTATTTCATCAATCGTTCGTAACCGTCTCTCCACTTCCTTTGATAATTCAGCCAGGTTTTCCGTATCATCTCCGTACAATGATATTTCCAGGGAAGATTCATCACCACCTTCGCGAAACCAATTGGTGCGGATATCCACACCGGGAAATTCTGGTAAGCGTTTCTTCAGGTCTTCTAATACTTCGCTGTGTTCCATGATTCCATCTGTTCTAATACCCAGTGATTTTGTCACATTATTATAAAATGCTTCATACCATTGCATTTTTTCAGGAGGATGAAGAAAGATACGCATTCGTCCCCGATTATGACTGTATCTATTGCTAATCGTGCGAATATTATAGACATCACTCTTTTTTCTTACCGTGTCTTCTACAACAAGAAATATTTTTTCCACATCCTCAATTGTCAGATTTTCCGGTAAGTCAAAAAACAATCTGATATCATTTATATTACCTTGCATCCGGTCCGTAGATTCGGTTTGTCCTGAAGCGTAGAACATAGACATAATAACAATGATTAAGATAATCGATGTTTCCAGTTTATGCCTTAAGGTCCAGCTAAGTACCCTTTGATAGAGAGTGTTTGTTTTTCTGATCGCCAGTGATTCCTGTACTTTTCTTTTGCTTACGACCCGTGTAGCGGCAAGGGGGATGAAAACCATCGCAACAAATAGAGAAGCAATCAGAGAGATCATCACCGGTAAACCAATTCGTAACATATAAAATCTAAATCCGACATTATCATTCATTAGAATTAAGGGTAGAAAAACTACGACTGTGGTAAGAGTGGCCATAGTGACCGCCAGGGCAACTTCACTGGAACCCCAAAGTGCGGAACTTTTATTATCCTTACCTTCTGCTCTTTTTGAATATATATTCTCCAAAACAACGATTGAATTATCAACCACCATACCGACCGAAACCATCAATCCCATCATGGTAATAAGATTCAGAGTCCAGCCAATAAAATACATAGTCGCAAGAGTAATCAATATCGACAAGGGAATGGCAAGACTTATAATCAGGGTCATCCGGAACCGGCGAAGAAAAAAATAAAGGACTGCAAAAGCAAAAAACCCGCCCCACAAAGCAGCATTTTTTAGATTATCAAGAGACTCTTTTATAAAAGCACCCTGATTAAATAATACTTCTACATGAAACCCAGCTAATAAGGGATCCCGCTTAATTCTCTCCTCAAAAACTTTTACGACTTCATCAGTGAGAGCCACCGTGTTGGCCATAGATTCTTTAAACACGCCAATACTGATGGATTTTTTACCGTCAATTACCTGACGCCAGCGTCTCTCCGGAACATCATATTTAACCTCAGCGATATCCTTCAACCGCAGGTTTGCACCGCGAATCGGTAAGTTCCTTATTTCTTCAAGACTCTGAAATTTTCCCATAGAACGGACAAATATTTTTTGTTCTCCTTCATTAACAAAACCGGATGAAATGGCAAAATTATCATTACGTAATTTTTGAATGATTTCATAAAGATTAATTTTGTATAATCTTACCCGATCCTGATTTATCATAATCAAGATTTCTTTCTCTTCAGCACCCCATATTTCGATATTGGCGACACCATCAACTCTTTCCAGTGGTTTTTTAACGTGTTGCTCAACTAAATAAAACGGATCCTCGTATTGAGCAGTTTGAACTAATGTAATCCACATAATTGGACTATCATCATTACTCCATTTTCGGACAAAAATTCTTTCAATATCATCAGGTAATTCAGATTTCACTCGGTCCATCCGGTCCCTTAGCATGGTATAAGCCACATCCATATCCGTATCCTGAACAAATTCGATCCACGTCCAGCAACCGTTACTGCTACTATTGGTATTTACATTATCAACACCGCTAATAGTTCGCACCTGTTCTTCCACAGGTTTTGCCACTTGTTCTTCCACCTCTCGGGGATTGGAGTTCGGATATGGCACCCAGACACCAAGAAAAGGTGGGGTAAAACCTTCAGGCATCAGTTCAACTGAAATCTGTGTAAAGGCTATATATCCTACAACTAAAAGTGCCAGCAGACTCATCAAGACCGTAATCGGTCGGTGGATGGAAAAGTTTGGTAGTAATCCGGGGCGCTTATCTGACATATATCTACTCTCTTTCATCAATTTTCAATCTTCAATTTTCAATCTTTCCGGTCAAGCACACTATAAACCGTCGGAATTACAATCAGTGTCAGGACTGTTGAAGTAAGAAGACCGATAATGACTGTAATGGCCATCGGCGCCCTGATCTCCGCGCCATCTCCCATACCAACAGCCATAGGTAATAATCCCAGGGCAGTGGTGGATGTCGTCATAATAATCGGACGCAAACGTACTTTACCTGCAGTTAAGATTGCCTCCATTTTTTCAAGTCCCCGCGCTCTTAACTTGTTGATATAATCGACAAGAATAATCGCGTTATTCACAACAATTCCGGCAAGCATAATGCCTCCAAGAAAAACGACAACACTGACAGGGATATTGAAAAGAAAAAGGAAGATTATTACCCCGATTAACGCCAAAGGAATCGTAAAAATGATAATAAATGGATGTAGTAAAGACTCAAATTGTGAAGCCATAACGATGTATACAAGAAAAATAGCCAGAGCCAGGGCAAGCATCAGACTATTTAAAGAGGTTTCCATCTCTTTATTCTGACCGGTTATATCAAAGGTAAAATCATCCGGCATATCGAGAACTCTCAGAATCTCGAAAATATCTTCACTTACACTACCGAGATCCCGGCCGCTGATGTTTGCGGTAATAACAGCGGTTCGCTGTTGATCGATTCTCCTTATTTCCGATGGTCCTTCGTTAACTTTAATATCAGCCACTGCCTCGAGAGACAAAGGAATGGGAAAACCCGGATTAATCACCAGCCGTCTCAGATTATCAATAGTTTCTTTATCTTTATCTCTTACCCGAACCAGCACATCTATTCTTCTGTCTTCTTCTTTAAACTCGGTGGCCACATCACCACGCACTTTATTACGGACTATTGAGGCCACATTACGGATATTTAAACCATATCGTGAAAGTAATTGCCGGTTATAAACAATCTGTACTTCAGGATTCCCCCGCTGAATATTTGCTTTGACATCAAAAAGACCGGGAATTTCCTGCATCTGTGTTTCAACTTCATTAGCGACACTCTGTAAATTCATAAGACTGAAACCACGGATTTCCACCTCGACTGGTGTCTTAAAACTAAAAATCGTCGGGCGTGATATTTTTGATTGAACCCCTGAATAATTTGTCATATGCTCACGGATCGATTTTATCAGGCGCTCTTCTTCTGTTATAACACTACTCGCTCTGGCCAGGGTGACAGTTAATTTAGCCGTATTCTCACCTTCATCGGTCTTTGTTGACTCCTTCTTATCAATCCCAACAACAGTGGCAACCATTTTAACACCATCTAAATTAGTAATATAATTCTGGATTGGAATAACTCTTTCATCGGTTATTTCCGCCGGAGTACCAACCGGATATGTTAACTCAAGATTAAATTCACCCTGATGTACTTCGGGAATTAGTTCACTCCCAATTTGCGGTGCTACAACAAAAATTGAAAAAAGAAAGAGTACAACCATGGTTCCGATCACCGTTCCACGATTATTCAGTGACCAGGTCAGAAGACGCGGATAACCGCTATCCACTTTTTCATAAGACCAGTTAAAAAGAGCAAATATTAACTTCGACGGCGCTGTAAAAAGAAGAAGCAATATAAGATAAAAATACTTGATTATGACCGAAACAGAGGTAATGACAATATGAGCAAAACGAAAAAACAATTCGGTTGCTATTTGGAAAAAATATTTGAATATATAAAATAAGATAATTATTGGTATTAAAAGTATAAGACCTATTTTATGAAATATCGATTTTCCTCTAAACCGTTTAAAAATTATCTTTAAATCCCTATAAAAATCCAGGAATGAATTATTAACGAGATAATCAGGCCATATATTTTTTATATTTTTCACAAACCAGAAATCCGGATTTTGAGCATAATTTATTAATACTTCACTTATTTTGAATTTTAATATTCCAATTTTAGTCAGCAAGGCGAATAAAGGCATAAAAGGCCAAACAAATGGGAGGGTTAAAAACTTTACCAGGGTAATCAGAAGTGCTAAAAAAATCTGTAACAGCTTAATTATAGCAATTCCAGTTGTTTTGAGCATGTAGACGATACCGATGCTTGCAGTTTGCAACCAGGTAGAATCTTTGTTCTCTTCTTCAGCAAGACGTTTCATCTGTAATTCGGTACCGTACGATAAAATATTATTTTTCATCAAATCCTTTATCTGAGCACCTGCAATATATTTGGATGCTTCACGGGAAGAGAGCATCGGAATTAGAAAAAGGGCAACTGCCAGAGAAGCGAGGAGCGAGAAAACAACAGTCATGGACATATCACCAAAAACCTGACCGGCCACTCCTTCAACAAATACAATTGGGAAAAAAACAGCAATCGTCGTTAAGGTGGACGCAAATACGGCACCTCCCACCTCGCCTACACCACGGATGGTAGCCTGCATTAAACCATCGCCTTCTTCCCGACATCGGGCAATGCTTTCCAGAACAACGATAGAGTTATCAACCAACATTCCGATACCCAATGCCAGTCCACCCAGAGACATGATATTCAGAGAGACACCAAATATTTTCATCGGCGCAAAGGTTGCGATGACTGAGATCGGAATTGAAATCCCGACAATCAGTGTAACCGTGAAATTTCTTAGAAAGATAAAAAGAATAATAACAGCAAGAATACCACCAATAATCGCCGTAGACTTTACCTCGTTGACAGCATTCTCAATAAATATCGATTGATCGGAGAGTTTGTCAATATCAACCCCGTCAGGAATATTGTAGGCAATATAATTTGTCATCATTTTCTTTTGAAATTCTTCTCCACCTCTGCCATCTCCGGGTTGAGTCTTCTTTTGCTCTTTTTCCTGTTTTTCCTCTTTTTCCTTCTCTTGTGTTTCAAGTCTTTTTACAAAGGCCTGTTGCTCAGCTGTACCAAAAATAATATTCGAAACACGCTTGGCAACATTCACAATATTAGCATCCGCTTCCTTATATATTTCAATCTCTACACTCTCTTCTCCATTGATTCTGGTGATAATTTCACGTTCCTTGCTTGTTCTTTTCACATCAGCAACATCACCGATTTTAATTTCCCGACCATTCCAGTTGCCAATCACTACGTCATTAATTTCCGCGACTTCCTTGAATTCATTAAGGGTTCTTACAATATATTCTGTCTGCCCTTCCTTCAAATTACCACCGGCAAGATTTATATTTTCCTGCGCCAAACGGTTCTTGACTTGTTGAATATCGATGCCGATTATCGTCAATTTTTGTTCGTTTAATTCAACACGGATCTCTTCTTCCAACCCCCCTTTTACTTTTACCGCAGCAACCCCGTCAATGGTTTCTAACTTCCGTTTAATATCTTCTTCCGCTAAATATCTCAGATAAAACAGGGATCTTTCTCCAAACAATCCGAGACGTATAATGGGATCAAGTGAAGGATCATAGCGTAGAATCAGAGGTCGTTTTACTTCCTCCGGTAAGAAAACCTGATCGAGTTTTTCCCGTACATCGGCGGTGGCCTGGTTCATGTCAGTATCCCAGGTAAACTCGAGTATCACATCTGACTGCCCGGCTTTTGAAATTGATTGGAGACTGACAAGGTTATCGACCACACCCAATGCCTGTTCAACCGGTCTTGAAATCGTGGTCTCAACTTCTTCCGGTGCCGTACCAGCATATTCAGTCCGAACTGTTAAAGACGGATAAGAAATATCCGGCATCAGATTAAGAGGCAATTGCTGATAGGATATATAACCAAATACACATATACCAATCACAACCATTAAAATTGCAACAGGCCGTGTCGTGGTAAACTTAAAAAAATCACCGGCCTTTATATTCATATTTTTTATTGCTTTATCCATTCCCGCCTCTCAGCTCTGAAAGCAAGATCATTTTTTCTTTCATTGACTATTCTCACTTTTGTTTTATCTTTTAGTCCGGCCTGGCCGACAACAATTATCTGATCGCCTTCCTCGATGCCCTCTAAAGATTCGACTTTTTCATGATCCTCAAATCCCACTTTAAGAATGACTTTATTGGCGATACTATCTTTGACCACAAATACATTCATCTGCTCATTTTCATAAACAATGGCTTTTTTGGGAATCAGTACTGCATTTTCATGTGTCGCAGTGATGATATGTGTATTTACAAACATTCCTGCTCTAAGAATATTTTTCTTATTTTTCACTCCAATGGTTATTTTAAAAGTACCGCTTTGTGGGTCGATCACCGGACTTACACGTTTTATCCAGCCTTCATACTGCTCTCCGGCCAGATGATCGGAGGTAATATATGCAGGTTGTTTTTTGACGACATTGCCCAATTCCTTTTCCGGGGCATAAACGACCGCGATCATTTCACTTGTATTAATCACTGTAAATAATTTATCAGTGGGTTGAATCCGATCACCCTGTTTTCTGGACCGATCACCTACCACACCGGCTATCGGTGTCTTTATTCTGGTATAACTCAGATTTAATTTAGCCTGTTTCCAATCTACTTCAAGTCCCTGTAAGGCAAATTTTGTTTTTTCAAATTCTTCTATACTAAGTAGATCTTGTTTGTACATTGCCTCCAGACGATCAAAATCAGATTTTTGGCTCAGATAATTCAAACGCGCTTTTTCTTCCGCCAAAACATACTCGTCTGCTTCGAGAGTCATGAGTACCTGACCTTTTTTAACATAATCCCCTTCTTCCGCAGAAATATTATCAACAAGTCCCTGAACACGAGAATAAATGTCGGCCATTTTTTCGGTTTCGAGATTGGCACTCAACAAGATATAATCCGATATTAATCCTCTTTTTATAGTAGTAACTTCAACTGGAATAATGTCAGCTTTTACTTCTTCTTTTTCCCCCTCAGCGGATTTTCCCTCTTTACTCGAATCTACTTTTGAAGAGTCTGTAGCGGTGGAATCAGATTTGGAAGAACCATCGTTCTGGGCATTCCCTCCACCGCAGGAATAATTGAATTGGACGAAAAAAATAAGTGTCATTATCAGGATAAGTGATTTTAAGAAATTCATTTCTACTCCTATATCTATTTAAATCTTGTAAATTTAATAAAATATACACCTTAAGCCAATCGCTATTACGAATACAAAGGGTATAAGTTTCAGATCTCTAGATCTATACACATATTCCTATTTTTTATTCCCGAAAAAGCTAAAATGTTATATTATTAAAATAGATGCTGGTTGGAAATCCCGCTTTTGCGGGGATGATCAAGTTTCTTTATCCAATATCCAGCATTTCCGACAAGCCAGAATCTACGCTGCGCTCCGACCAGCATCCAGTATCATTTTCATTAATCAATTTGCAAAGCTATATTCTTTGATTACCATGTTCTTGACTATCCGGTAAATTCATTACCTACTTTACGCGCTCGTTCAGGTTTATCCAGATCAATACTTAATGTCAAACCTATTTCAACCAATAAATTCCATCCGGCGCTTAAATATACATAAGGATTCATTTTACCTGCATCCGGCACACGTATAGTAGTGAAAGGCGTGTCTCTACCGGCAATAGCCACCACTTTAAGTCCGACGCCATTAACTAAAACATCTTGAAATTTTTCTATTTCATCATCAATTGGATCTATTACAAAAACAATGTCGTTCTTATCCATAACTTCTTCGATACCATGAACAGCATAAGTACCTTCCAGATAGTCCGACTTTTTCCTGGTGATTTCGTTGGTTTTAAGAGTCAGTTCTTCTGCCACGCCGTCATTATAGCCTGCAATATAAATCGTTGGCGCTTTTGCCGCGGCTTCAATAATGTCCGGATCAATCGGTAATATTAGAGCTTGTTCAATCTTGCCCGCTAATTCCGAAAATGATGGAGGATCATTTTTATTATCTATATTCCAAAGTATCGATTCATAAAACAAAGCTTGCTCAATAACGCTCTTTGTAGCCGCTACAGCCTTTTCCCATCCACATGTTAGAACAAAAGATTCATTGCTGAATTCCTTTCAAATAGTAAGTTATAAGTTATTTTTGTATTTCAATCTCTGCTTTTAATTTTAGCTGTTAGTTTCTTAAAATCATCTGTTTCATTTCGTACTTGTTTAACAAAACTATTATCTTCGATAGTTCCGATTGCAGCCTTCATTTCAGCCATATTTCTGTATGTTATTTTACGAAACGGATTGTCAAAGTCCTTTTTCCTGGAGATGTAAACCTGATCGCTAATGAATTCCTGAATCTCTACCGCCTTATCTAATGCTGATACCCACTGTTCTCTTGTGAGGCTATCTGTTCCAAGTATTTCGCAAAGCGCGGCAAATGCATGTTTTTGTTTTTCAAATGTATACCTTTCCCAAAGAGTATCATATCTTTGATGGATTTCTTCCCAATTGCTAAGTTTACCGGATCCAATATCCGATCTTATTTGATCAACATCTTTTTCGGGAATAAGTTGTCCTCCAAGATTTACCCATTTATGTTCGCGGTTACCTTTTAGCGCATCACACATAGATCTAAAACTAACCGTTGGATTTGTATTCATATAGGTCAATAGATTTTTAACGGCGTAATAATGAAGCATATCACAATATGCATGATATGCCTTGTATGCTTTGAGAATCATAATCTTTCTATTTGATTTTTCCATATTTTCCCCAAGGATTTCCAAAGCGTTTATTTGCTCTTCAGATCCCAAGAGAAGCTCATGCCCGATTCCGGCGAGTTCTTTATCATCTTTATTATCTATTGAATCGCCTTTGCTGCGTAAAGCGGCTTTTGCCGTCCATATTTCCAATAATTGACGAGCATTAAATATTTCCTCAATAGTATCAGGCGCCAAAGAATCAAATTCAATATTTTGAACCTTTCTATTACGTTTGTCACGATTCTGAAACTTCCAGGTATTTCTGGCTAAGGCATACATATTATATAACCACCAAAATGCCGGTAGAACCTCTAAGCGGTCCTTCGCTGTATTGTTGTTGAGGAGTGAAAACGGCAGTGGGATATCAAGCTCGGCTGGATAATCTGCTTTGGAAAGTAGTACAAAAGATGCAAAACGACAGGAATGTTTGACGCTCGTGCATAATCCCGGCCAGAACCCGCGGCCTGCTTGAATTTCATTATCATTAGCTCTACTATTATGATTTGAACCGATTGTAGCGCCTGCCGCCACATTACTTTGACCCATAACGACAGAGGCGACAAGAAATGAATTATTGTGATGCTGTTCGTGTGCCGGGAATATAAGATTATTAAGCGCTTCACAACATGAAATGGTTGAATTGTCTCCGAGAAATGAGTGAATAAGCCTTGCTCCGTATTTAAGATTTGAATTATTTCCTAAAACAAATCGTACTGCTTTACAACCATAGAAAATATGGCATCCAAAACCAATAATGCCATTGACTAATTCGACGCCCTCTCCGATCTGTGTCGGTTCTGACTCTGAAGAGTTAACCGTTAGATTTTTAAGTTTATTTATACCTTTTATATAACAGTGGGAGCCAATCTTAACATCCTTAAAAAGGTGGGAATTCTTAATTACGCACTGATTCCCAATCGTACCATAGAAACCACGGCGGGAATCAAAGCTGTTTTGTGTAATCTCTTTCAGCTTTTCTTGTAACGCAGCATCATCCTGATACTTTGCCCAAATATATGCGTCAGCGGATATTATGCCGTCGAAAGGTAATACTCTGCGGCAAGCAGTTTCATTCATCAAGTCCAGCCACATACGTACTTTTTCCGGCTCGCCTTCTTTGACAATTCCATTGCCGAATTTTGCATGATTGGTCGTATGCATCTCATCGATATTAGACAATATGCAGCGATCGCCAATAATGAAATGCGATAAATAACAAACATCATGAATCGCTGTATCATCTCCTATGTCACAAGCTATAATTACACTGTTTGTAATACCTGCCGGTACTTTTAGGTCATGATGTTTGAGAATTATATTTCTTACGCTACCAATCCGTATAAGTCCAAAAAAATTAGAATTTTTTATTTGACCGGGATCAAACTGATCTGTAACGAGTATTTCGTCCCAGTTGTCTGAAGTATTGTTATTTTTTACAAGCCTCTCAACTTCATCTGATCGTAAATGCCGCCACCGTTCCTTTTGCCATAAAATTTGTTTGTTACGATGGTAATACTCATCTTTTCCATCTGGAAGGTACTCGTTAGGGATAAAATTTCTTCCAATAATATTAGCCGGTAAAATTGAGACAGTATCCATATTAGTTGCTCCTTTGATTCAATTGTTACATAAAATTCTAAATCACAAATAATAAAAAACAAATAAGCGCCGACTATTAGCAGCACTACCGTTCGATACAACTAAAAAACGTCTTGTGCTATTGAAATTTCACTGTACGCCCATTGTTATACCACCATTACCATATCGTTTTTAGATTTTTCGATTGCCTTAAATTTTTATCAGCAGTAATCAAAGGAGTATTGGAAATTAAAGAAGTAGCACTAATTATTTTATCAGCTGGGTCTGAATTTATATCTAATAGTAAATTTGTGGATAAATCAGCAATCTCTGGCGTTATACCCTGGAAGATGTAATTATTTGAGGCTTTTACTAAATCAATAAATTTGAGATACGGGACATCAATTTCAATCCTCTTTTTATTTATCAGCATAGCAATTTCCCATAGACAAATATCGCAAAAAATAATTCCATCTGTTTGGTTTGCCCGATATATTTCCTTTTTTGCTTTATCACTGAGCAATTCAGGTTTCAATGCATCCCATATTATGATGTGAGTATCAACTGTTATCATATCTAATTCGCTTCCCATTTAACATCAATGGGAGATAAGATATCATGTATTTTTGCTCTTTTTCTGATTTCTTTAAGTTTATTTATCGCTTTCTCTCTACTATAACTAGGAGGGACAAGTTTTGCAACTACTTTACCTCGTGATGTAATATCAAGCGTTGAACCCTGTTCAACTGTTTTCAGAACATTCATTAGATTTGCTCTTAACTCACTAACAGGTATAGTTTGCATATTTACCACCTTTCTCTTGTACGATTCAAATGTACAATATTGCAAAGGAAGTATCAAGTTATTTTCTACACACAGGGAATCGAGTAAATATATTACTTATTGGGAGGTATAACGATTGCGGTCCCGTGAGATAAGTAATAGATATATATTTTACCAATAATTTCATACCTATCTCACGGGGTCCGGGTTGAACCGCTTGTGTACGCCCCGAAATGTAATTACCTACGAAGAGCTGCCTTCGAAAACCGATAATCCGGGATATCTACATCAAATTCAATATCCTCTATGATAAATTCTGTCCCCTCACCTTCTTTTAACATATCTTTAAATAGCATATGTTTTGGGTACCAACGGTTTTCAATCTCCACAACATCGGATAATTCCATTCGTTTCAGCAGTTTTCCACTTTTGGCGTATAATTCCTGTCTCAGAGGTATAAATCTCTTCTGATCCACCCATATTTTGCGCATCTCATAGGCAATATCTTTGGTATTTGCCAGCAATTCGATCAGCCAGCATAAGCGATTGTCGATAGTATCAGTTCCCACAACTACTGCATCATAATGATCCTGCATTTTTTTATCATCCATCATATCTTCATAGGAAAGATCGGATCCCATCACTGACTGACGAAGCATATGTCCGGAGATTTGAATGGTCCGGTCAGTGGAAGGTGAATACATCCATAATTGATCTTCCAGTTTGAGCATCTTTGTATCTTTTTCCCTGGCCGGCGCCAGATATTCAGTAAAGGATTTTACATCACCCACCGCCCAGGATTTAGATTCGACGGTTCTGCTTCCGCGTCGGCCATGAATGATCATCTTCGATGTAAACACCCGGCTGTCGGAAGACATGTTCTGATCAATTTTATCTAATATCTCATCCCCACTCGGCATCTGCGCCCAAACTGGTATCATTGGTAACATGATTAAAATTGCAATAATAATTTTCATCTTATTCTCCATCAATATTTAGTGAATATGAATATATTTAAAATTTTCTCGCAGCGGCGCAGCGATGCAGCGTGCTTGCGTCTTTGTGTTGTTCTTCAGCATTTTTGTGACAAAAAGATACTATTATAAAGTTACTGATTTCTTGTCCCCTTATAAGGAGGAGTAAGAGGATTATTAAACTTAAGTCGAATAATTACAACCCCCTAACCCCCTTTATTAAGGGGGAATTACATTGTCGGCTTTTGAAATTAATTAACATATTCCGAATACTTTCCATTCTTAATTCTAAATTCGTAATTCTTAATTTATACCTCTAGTTCCTTAAATAGCTGTGCTGTTTTGCGGCGGTAGATTCCAATCCCTGCCAGGGCAGTTCCCAGAACCGTAGAGAACAATCCCGGGACAAATCCGATATAATAGGCATGTGGTGTGACATGTGCTCTAAATACGGACGGTATCATCATCGTAACATTTTTTGTTAATTCACTGATATCGAATCCCACGGTTTGCAAGTAATAAGAAATACCCAGGCCAATGGCCGTACCGATCACCGATCCCAGGAGGCCAATTAAAACGGATTCCATGATCATTGAGTAGTAAACATGGCTTTTATTTTCTCCAATCGCCAGTCGAAGCCCAACTTCCCCATATCGTCTTAATCCGCCAATCAGGCCGGCATTCCAGAGAACGATGGACATGGCAAATACAAAGATAGCAATAAAAGCCCCTATCAAACCGGCAACATAATCGAGCATACTATCCAACCCATTTTGATCAGCCAATCGTAACATTATTGGCGCAAATTCATCGTCATCATGCTCATATTGTGCATTAAATGCCGCTACGACATTTTTAGCTTTTTGATCAGAATAAACATTGTTTTCAAAATAACCGAGTATTTCACCAGCCGCATCATCCATATCAAGGACCATTTGAGCATCGCTAATGTCCATAATCATCGCCGACCGATCCATCGCAACCACACCAAAACTTACAGTACCGGCAACGGTATAATTTTGCATCGCCATACTGCCGCACATGGTTGAACTCATGAGTGTTACTACGTCTCCCGGATTTACATTCAGTTTTGTGGCAAATACATCGCTTATCAGAATTTCCCCTGCTCTCTCAGGTAGGTATCCTCTGATTAATGATTTTTCAATATTCAGCCTTTGGACTTCACCGCTGGTTTCTGAAAAAAGCTGGACCGCCATTCCCATAACCGGCCCTTGCGATCTGGTCTCACCCATTTCATCCGGTGCATCCAGTAAACCGCCAAAATGAATCCTTTTTATCCAGTTAATATTTGGATAATCCTGGCGCAGTTCCCCGGTCAGGGATTCCACCCCGGTCAGGGCAAGGTCATTGGGAATCTGTCCGACATTTTCAGCATAAGCCCGTGACATGATTTTTACATGACCCGTGGAAAATGCGGCGCTGGTATCGATAATTTCACCGAGCACACCCGATATCCAGCACTGGATCAGAACAGTCAGCATAACCCCACTCGATACGATTAAAATGGGAAAAAGACTACGGTGCCTATCCCTTAAAATACCTTTTAGCAAGAACCTTATCATATTCACCTCAGGATAATTTTAAATTGTAAATTATAAATTTTAAATCGCTTTAAAGACAATATTCGTTTAATTTGCTACTTTCATTTATTTTGTGATGTTTTGACTATCGATGTTAATATTTTAACTAGTTCATAGGCATCACTTATATAGTTTTCCATGTCTTCGGAAATCAGATTAGAATCTCGAATCAGACGCAACCAGTAGTGAGTTTCCCTTGCTTCTTTCAGAGCAATACTCATTTTATAAGTAAAATCTTGCCGACTAAAAGCAGCTATTCCTTCCTCAACATTTGCACCAATTGAAGTCCCCGCTTTAAGTAATTGCCTTCCAATTACATACCCCTCGTTTCTGTTGGGAAATTTTTTTACCAGTTTGATGATACTCAATGCAAACTGATAACTTTTATCCTGAATAATATTTTCCTGTTTCATATCATGAATCCTCATTTTAAACGCATTTATAATTCATAATTTAAAATTTCTAATTTCTAATTGATTTTCCCCCGAATAGCATCCGTCGGCTTCATTCGGGATATTTTTCTGGCCGGAATAAAACTGACAATTGTCGCCGTGATAAAGATAACAATGGTTGTTGTAATAATCAGCCCTATGCTGTAGACCGGAAAGATCGTTTCTGCAATGGCCATTCCATAATCATCGGTATTTTCCGGCATTGCGATGCCGTATTTTGCTTGCAGGGACAATAGTGGTATCCCATAAATTGCCGCTACTCCGGCAGCAAGAATTGAATGCATAGCGCCTTCGAGGGTAAACAGACGGATTACCTGTCCCCGGGTCATTCCCAATGCAATCTGAGTCCCAATTTCCCTTTGCCGGCGAAAAATAGACAGCACCTGTGTGTCAAAAATTGCTAACATGGCCAGGAGAAGAAGAATGACATAAATAATCGAGCCACCTACTTGTTTCTGTGCGATAGTCTGATCGATATCTGATAATAGATATTTTTGATCACGAAAAGTCCAGCCAGTCAGATCAGCATATTTAACTTTTTCCGGAGAAGAGACAACAATCGTCGCCTCACCGGGCATTTGCATCATCTGGCGTAATCTTTCCAGGGGTATCCAGAGTTGGCCAATATCTATCATTGGTACATTGGTTCTAAATAGACCAACAATCTTTGCCTCTGCTGCATCAAAAGTTTCATTGACATCGCGCCAGCGTATCGTAACCACATCATCGATATTTAATTTGGTAGATTCAGCCATACGTGTGCCTATCATTACTGGAATTTCATGTGACACCTCAGCTAAATTTTCCGTCGGCAATTTTAAAATCGTTTGACCGGGCTCGATACCTTTAAGTAAAACGCTTTGCATTCTACCCTGTGGATAAATGGTTGCCTGAGAGACGAGAATCGGTGTAAGAGTATTTGAGGCAATCTGTTCTTGCCATTCGGCAGGTAACAGCTCATGGCTATCCACTAACGTAAAAGGATCATAGGGGTCATAATTCCTTTGCCAGTATTGTCCACCACCTATCTCCCAATCTATCGTATCTCGTCTGGCCTGCTCGTGCCAGCCATCAAGCATACCCCTGTGCCAGATGATAACAACAAAGGAAATGGAGAGGACGATGACATTGAGCCAGGTTCGTAAACCTGCACCGATCAGATTACGCCAGGCAAGTTTTAAGGATAACATTTTTAGTTTCTCCTGAATTTTATGGAACGCGGAAATCCGTGTTATCCGCGTTCTATTTCGATTATTCATCCATCAGGTATTCATCATTCACGACCCGGCCATCTTCCAGCGATATTTTGCGTCGAAGATACCGGATCACTTTTTCATCATGAGTAGCGAAAATAAAGGTGGTATTAAGCTCTCTGTTCAATTTTTCCATGGTTTGTAAAATATGATGGGAATTTGCCGCATCAAGGTTGGCCGTAGGTTCATCGGCCAGCACTACCTCGGGCTTTTTAACCATGGCCCGGGCGATGGCCACGCGCTGGCTTTCTCCACCCGAGAGCTGCGCCGGACGGGATTTTAATTTATCTGTCAATCCCACCCATTCCAGGGCATCCAACACAGATTTACGGCACTCTTCGGCCGAAGTATCGAGTAAGAGAAGTGGAAATTCCACATTTTCATAGACTGTGTATACGGGCAGAAGATTATACGTCTGAAAAATAAAACCCAAATATTTATTGCGCATTTTGGCCGCTTCCTTATGGGTTAATTCACCGATTGACTGGTCGAGTACCACCACTTTTCCTTCTGACGGCGTATCAAGAGAGCCGAAAATGTTTAACAAGGTCGTTTTTCCGGATCCGCTGGGACCTACCAATCCGGCAAATTCGCCTTTTCCAAAGCTCAGGTTAATATCATTCAGGGCAGTAAATTCACCTCCCCCCACCGGGAAACGTTTGATCAATCCGTCCGTGGTGATAATTTTTGAATTTTTCATTTTCTATCTCCTGATATCATCAATTTTCTATTTTTTTATCACAAAGTTTTTATTCTAATTCTAAATTCAAAATTTATAATTCATAATTGTATTAATTCTTCTCAATGATTAAAGACAATTAACAATTGTATTCCCTTTCCTGCATAAAGATTATTCTCTATACTGGATTGATATAATTGATATTGATCCGGATTCCAGAAGCCCATCAGATAAAAACTCCAGTTATCATAGGTGCGCTGCCAGCTAAGAAACCGGTACCAGCCCTTGTTATCCCATTCATAATAGAACATCACTGTCAGATCATCTAACAAACCTACAGGATAGTTTAGCGAGAGGGCTGTCATAGAGACACCCTCGCCTGGACCAAATGCCTGATCCGACAGGTGAAGTGTAAAATATTCGGTAATGGCATTTAGACCATTTCCGAGATTAAATGTATAATCCATTCCAATATTTGTCTGACGTTGATAGTTGAGAGCGGCATACGCCAGGTCCCTGTGAATAAAGACACCTTCAAACCAGACACCGACCTCAAGATCCCATTTACCATCCAATCCTATCCTGTTTTCAGGAACACTGGATTGCCCAATTAATATTTGGTCCAAAGGGCTCTTAGTTACATCGATATTCCGGTGATGGTAGGTTAATGCAATTTCACCCGTGTATAGAGGAATTTGTACCCTTCCACCAAATTCCGGTTTATCTTTATCAGATATAAAGATTTCCCATCCCCTGTTTCTGTCGTTACCATGCAATACCCAGAGCCAGATATTTGCGTTATTCAGAAAATAATATCGACCTAATACGCCATACACGCCGTCTGTAAGTTGTAAGGGATCGCGGGGATCAATACTATCAAACCACATTAATGCCCGCAATAACATGGCCGATCCAAAGTTGATTTTTTGTAATCCCGCCCGCACTTCGTACTGGGAGGCCGAATATCTAAGCCAGATTCGGTAAGGGCTGAAATCACTATAAGTGAGGATACTATCCTGATTATGCTGAAATTGTACACTTCCATACATATTGAAGGAAATTTCAGTATCAATCATAGAATCTCCAAAATATGTTCCAACCATCAGATCCGGGATATATCGCAATCCGATGTGAGTTGCCTTATCGGGATTCGTTACAACCCAACCTGACACCTGACCTTTGAAATCAATTTCCTGGGCATTGGTGTTCCGGGATATGAGCACTAACATTAAACTCATGATGATCAAAATCGTCCTACTTAAATTGACTCTATTCGAATGAGCAGCAATCAATTGAATTAATCTCAATTTGTGATATTTAACAGATAATTTACCTGTAGTTGGATTCCCGCTTAAGGGAATTTTCAACCAGCAGGAAGTCTCTTCAGTGAAATTCCTAAAGTGTATATGTGAATGTATCATTATTCCTCAGATGTGGGTCTCGGTAAGACACCGTAGAATATGAAGTTATTGACTTCCATTACGAAATCCTGATAATTTGAATAACTATTGATCAGGGCCTCATCTTTTACCATAATTTTTATAATATTTATAACTGCAAGTAAAAACTCCGGTCTCAAATCGGAACGGACTTCACCTTTTTCCTGGGCATTTTTAATGAAACTCAAAAAGCGTGAAATGCTTTCCCGGGATAGTTTTTCAAAGAAATCCTTGAGATCAGGGGAAGCATAAAAATAATCAAGGGCAAATTGGTGGCTTATTTTAGCCGTACTTTCTTCCTTCATTTTTAAGATTAACTGTAATTTCTTCTCGAATGGGATGTCCAGTGCCTGGATCTCATCAAATTTTTCCAGCGACTGCTCAAAACCCTTTTCCCACATAAAACGAACCAATTCATTTTTATTTTTAAAATATTTATAAAAGGTCATTTTACTGACACCGGCCGTTTTGCAGATTTCCTCAACCGGAATACGCTTAATGCCAAATTGTTGAAATAAATCCAGAGCAGTATCAACGATAAGCCGTTGCTTTTCAGGCAGATTTAATTTTGATAGATCTAACATACTTGACGGAATTCCTAATATTATACGTTTTTTATATAATTATATGTATTTCGTACATATATTACAAAATAGTATATGAATAGTCAATAGAAATGTTGCATAAACAGTCTTGTGTTGTTTTTATTCTTTAGCGCTCTTTGTAATCCATCTACATTCTCAATTTTTTGTTTTTTAATAATATTGAAAATATCATCAATATTATCTTTTAAAATCATTCTACTCGGAAGCAGGTCGGCTGATTTTAAAATATCCCTGTATTTGTCAATGCTTATGTTTTTCAAATCAATATAATATCCCATTTTTTCACCTTTAATTTTATGTTTTCACGTTAGCATCCTTGTGTGACACACAATGGCTTTATACCATTGGTTTCGTAAAAAATGACAATCTCTTCACACTTTATTGAATGAATAGCCATCTTTTATCATAGGAGTGAATTATGTTTCTTATGTGCTCTGCCCTTTATTGACAACACAACAAGCGTTACCATACCCAAAACACAAAGCCACCCTAACAAATCCCCAACCATTGGGTACAATGTTTTAATGCCCTTGGTAGGAACATCTGCATACATTATTCCATCTTCTGTTTCGTCAGAGTCCATATGTGCTAAAACATTTCCGTGATAATCTGCTGCATAAGTATATCCATTATAAGTTGGACGCACAAAGGAAAACCCGTTTTCGATAGTGTTTGAAAGATACCATGGCGCAGGACTTTTTGGCCAATCATAAGATGGAGAAAGCATTATATCAACATTGTCTCTCGCAGCTTGCCTCATAAATGAAGGAAAACCCATATCCCTGCATATAGAGATTCCTATTTTGCCATATGGAGTATCGGTTGATTGAATAATTTCAGCCCCTTTTCTAAATACTGCTGTTTCTCCAAATGGTCCGAATCCAAGTAGGTATCTTTTTGCATAATCCAACTGTATTTCTCCATTGTTGTCGATAAACATATGTTTGTTTTCCCCTTTTCCTTCTTTTGCAAAATATGCGTAGGTTATGCTAAGGTATATGTTGTTTTTTTGGGCTATCCTTTTATATTGTTCTACCAGCCTGTTTTCATCTTTTTCATTGATTGTCATTGTGAATTCCTGAAACGAAACAATTTTTGCACCATTTTCAGCTGCTTTTTTTGTTAAGCTTTCGATCCTGGAAATCGTTTTTTCAAACGGTGAGGTTGCTTTTTTGTTGAAAATTCGTTCCATCCTCACCGCTTTCCCATCTTCGGGGATGAGAACAACCGCGGCAATCTTTACAGTGTCTGATTTTGGGCTTGTAAGAGACGAAGTTTTAATCACGCCAAATAAAAAAACCAACAATAAAACAGATGGGTATATTATTGCCAGCATTTTTATTTTTTTCCAGTGAAAATGATTTTCCCAAAAATAGTTAATGGTTGAGAACAACCAGGAATAAATGAACACAAATGTCCAAATTCCGAACAATGATTTTGCCTGTATAAACGTCAAAGATCCGTATGAAAATGCACTACTCGTTCCTGAACCATCATCAAATGGACCTTCTAATGAAGATAGAAAAAATATAGCTGTTGTTATGATTGGAAAAATTAAAGTGGTCCATATCCCTTTCCCTTTAAATTTTGGGTAGATTAACCGATCTGTCATGAATGGTAAAAACCAAAGAACAGCTAAAAGCGAACTTCTTATCAAGCTAAAAAAAGTCATCAGCGATGCGTTGTCGAATTCAAACAACCCCCATAGCGCAATGTTCATGCTTAAAAGAAACCCTAACAGGGTCAGCCAAATTCCTTTTTTAGCAGGCTGGGTCCTGATGAACCTTAAAATAAAAATTGGAGCAATTAAAATTGCAATATGAATAGATGGTACCAACTTACTCATTCTTGTTGACATGAATATGCCATATCCAAGAACAAACCATACAAAGGGTAAGTAATTGTTCTTTTTCATTTTATTATCTCCTCTTTTATTTGTTACTATGTTCCAAAGTGATGACTACATTTCCCTTTTTGTGTACTTTGCCGACATACCTGTCAGCCTCGGCAATTTGTTCCGTGGTAGGAATTTTTACAACTCCCATCACGCAATTCTGCCAAATTTCCGCCTAAAAACATGGCTTGCCCATTCGTCAATCCCCGTTAATAGATGGTACATAACCGGAACGATTATCAGTGTTAACGCCGTTGCAAACATCAACCCAAAAATTACTGCAACACCCATATTTGCCCACCACTGAGAACTCTCCGCACCAATTTCAATCATATTATGAAAATCAAACTTGAGCATTCCAATAAAATCAATATTAAGTCCGACAGTTAAAGGCAAAAGGCCAAGAATTGTTGTAATGGCGGTTAGCAATACAGGGCGAAACCTCGTTTTT
>JAGLYF010000126.1 GCA_023132435.1 Calditrichia bacterium
TTACTGTCGCTATTTGATAAATCTAAAATTCATGAATTATCCAGGTTAGTATTAAGTCATAATATTCCAAATAAAACTACAGTACAAAATGAGAATGGTACAGGCGAGTAAAAAGGGGTTACCCGATATAATTTTGCTGACATATAATTGTATCACAATCTCATGCGGACGACAGATGTTAAATTGTGATAAAAATAACGAAAAGGATGCTATTCCTCAAGCGAAATCGAGAGAAATATTTTTTAAAAATATAAAAACCAATTATATTGTTTAAAATAGATAAAAAAATCACCCTTTTCTGTAGAAATTTGGAAATAGTAGAGACGTAGCATGTCGAAGACCCCGTTTTATGGTCGAAAGACCTCGTCATTCGAGGGTGCTACGTCTCTACAAAGAATCAATATTACCACAAAACAATATTACTTATCTTTTTATGGGCTTAAAACTGTTAAAATGGTTAAAGATTGGCGGATTGGCTAAAGGAATCTCCCGTGATCAAAAGGACTTTTATCTGAATCTTCCGACTGAATTTGCTATCTTCGATCTCGATGGGAAATATATATTTGCAAATTCGAAATATATTCCTGATAAGGAAAAACGGGAACAGGTCATCGGAAAAGGCGATACAGATTATTTTCGACTGGCTGGTATCAGTGAAGAGTGTGTTGAAAAAAGAAAAGAAATGTTTGAGCGCATCCTAAAAGAGAAAAAGATTGTTAGATTTACTGAAAAACTCATTTTTCCTGAAGTAAATAAGACTCTTTATTATAAAAGATCCTTCCACCCTGTTTTTAAAAGCGGAAACCAGGATACTCTCTCTGAGATTCACCTGTTTGGTGACAACATGACGGCAGTTATTCATTCTCAACAGGAATTAAAATATACCGCCTATCATGATAAGGTTACTGGTCTAAGAAATCGTGAGGCTTTTTACCAGGAACTGGATCAGGTAATTTACGAATCCGAACGAAAAACAGATGAAAAGTACAGTGCTGTTCTTTTTTGTGACCTGGATAATTTTAAACTGGTCAACGACTCTTTAGGTCATGATATCGGTGATCAGGTGCTCCGGGAAGTGGCCAATCGAATGAAGAGCAGCCTTCGAAAATCCGATTTTGTTTTCCGGCTGGGAGGGGACGAATTTACCGTTTTAGTAAAAGACTTAAATCGTGAATACGAAGCCGGATATATTGGTGAGAAGTTAATAAAAAATCTCGCTGTTCCCTATCAAATAGGTGAGCATAAAATTAATTATCTGACGGTCAGTGTGGGAATAGTTCTTTTCCCAAAGGATGGAGTTGACCGTGAAGTACTGGTTAAACGCGCCGATACAGCAATGTATAACGCGAAACGCAACGGAAAAAACAATTTCCGGTATTTTTCTGAGGCGATGACCAAGAAGTCTCTGGAAAGAATAAGTCTTGAAAAAAATCTTCGTTCCGTCGTACAGGAAGAAAAATATGAAGATGAATTTCATGTTCTCTATCAGCCGATTATCGAGAAGAAGCGAAATGGAAAATTCCAAATTATAGGCGCAGAAGCATTACTCCGTTGGGATAATCCGGAGTTGGGTTCCGTATCCCCACAACTATTTATTCCGATCGCAGAAAAAACAGATATTATCTTTCACATTGGTGATTGGGTTTTGCAGAAAGCCTGCAAAGATCTTCTGACATTGAACAGTAAAATTAAACGTCCTGTCTATGCTTCGGTTAATTTTTCGGCAAAACAGTTAAGAAAACAGGATATTGTAATTAATTTGGAACAGATCGTCAATGAAACCGGGATTGATCCCAAATATCTGCAACTGGAATTAACAGAAACCGCTTATCTCGATAAGCAGGAGGAAGTAATTAATAGAATCAAGCAGTTAGAAAGTATGGGTTTTAATATTGCCATTGATGATTTTGGTGTGGGCTATGCTTCTCTTGTATATCTGCAAAAGATTCCGGCTTCAACTATCAAAATTGATCGTTCTTTTATATGTGATATGCATACAAGTGAGGAGCATGAGGCATTTGTAAAAGCGATTCTCACCTTAGGGAGAAATTTGAATAAAGAGGTCATTGCTGAAGGGGTTGATCGTATGCAGCATCTGGATATCCTGAGTATGCAAAAATGTTATAAATACCAGGGTTTTCTTTTTAGTAAACCGCTGCGGATTGAGGATCTTGAGGCGTTTATTCACTATGAGGATAAAATTATCGGTGCTGATAAAGGTAATAATTCATAATAGTAACGAACTCTTTAGCCACCGTTGAACGCAGTCATCTCAGAGGTAAAACATCACAATTCAAACATATTTTCATACTCTGTAAGAATTAATTCTGATAATTGGTGATAAAGGTTACGAATATTATTTTTTTCTATACCTGATTCTCGCCATTTAACAAGGTTTTTTTCCGTTAAATCAAATATAGAATTTTCCACTGGTAATAATTTTTGTAGGATTCCTCCACCCTGATCGGTTATAAGGACTGTTAAATTAATATATTTCCAACCTGAGCCACGCGAGATAGGAAAACATCTGTTTTTTAATTCCGAAGCCATCTGACAAAGCGGGGCATTCCCTGATTCATCAGAAATCAGTACTTTGGGAAGTTCACTCCCACAAACCACCCAGGTAGGTATGGCCACAGAACATAGTGGGAAACCTAAGAGAGTCCAGATTGTTGTTAAATCAGCATTTTCCCCCTCTTTTATGCCTTGTACAACCATCGTAGTAACCGAGCTATAACGCGGGATATAATCTTGGAAATTTACCAAATGTTCCTTTTTTTCAGATGAATACGGGAATTCCATCAGGTCAATATCGAGCAAAGAATGCTTCAAACTTCGGCTTACTTTTTGAAGGAGAAATTTGTGAGTCAATTCATTTTGCTCCCTGGCTTTTTTGAACAAATTTTTGGCAGTAAAATAGCGAATATAACCATAACCTCCATCTGTTGTTCCTGTAGATGAATAATTCGTACGTATAATATATCCATGAGGAGCGATGGAAGGATCGGTTGCATCAATTTTAGTAAACGAGAAATTAGTGGTCTCATAGTAGGCGGCACCGCCCTGTGCGTCAATAACACCAAAATTTGATTCAACTCCAAGAGGTTTGGTCCATTCTTTGAGTAAGTTTTCGAAATCATTTAATGTTGCACATGATCGGAGAGCCTCCTTCATGATAATCCCCTCCTGATCCTTTAACTTTGTTGTATCATTATCATTAAGATTATAAGAAGCGGCATTCATGATCGCAAAGCCGGCACTATTAGCTCCGGACCATACTTCTTTACCTTCTAAATCTTCAGAATTTACCAAACCGATATAACTGTATTTACCATCATTGAAATACATGAGTTTATTTTGATAATAATCAGAATCGCGATGTTTTAGTAGAAGTGGACGTCCGTCAGGTGTTGCTTTGCCCGTTATAATTGCTGTTGTACATGCTGCTATATCATTGATAGAAATAAAAACCAGGCCGAAGATTATAATCAGGGAAAATACTAACTGCTTCATATTCAATCCTTACTTTTAAAGACGAGCACCACAGTGATTGCAATATGCCGCATCGTCATCGTGTCCCTCGGCAGAACATTGCGGACATACCTGTGTACTTACACTCGCCTTATAGGTTTGAGCTAATTCTACGGTTACAATCCCGGTCGGTATGGCAATAATACTATAGCCTAGAATCATGATTATGGAAGCAAGGGCCTGCCCCATACCTGTTTGCGGAGAAATATCTCCATAACCCACCGTGGTTAGAGTAACGATTGCCCAGTAAATACTCATCGGAATACTGGTAAAGCCGTTTTCTCCACCTTCGATAACATACATCAAAGAACCAAAAATTACAACCAGGATAAGAACTGTAAATAAAAAAACAGTCACCTTACGACCACTTGCCCGCAGGGCTTTTACCAGCATACGTGATTCTCGTAAATATTGAACAAGTTTTAAAATACGGAATATCCGGAGCAGACGTATAATGCGTATGACAAGAAAATATTGACTTCCCGGAAAGAGCACGGAAAAATATGTGGGTAAAAAGGCAAGTAAGTCTATGATACCAAAAAAACTTGTCGCGTAACGAAGCGGGCGACCCACACTAATTAATCGTAAGATATATTCGACCGTAAATATGATTGTAAAAACCCACTCTAATTTTGTAAGCAGTTGACCATGGACCAAATTTATCTGCTTAACACTATCCAGCATTACTGTTATAACGCTGAGTATTATAGTAATTATCAGCCAGATATCGAAGATCTTTCCAGCCAGGGTATCAGCTTCAAAAATAATTTCGTGGAGTCTTGATTGCCATTTATTGATTTTCATGATTATACCGTTGTTTAACAGATATATATTTTAACCACTGAGAACACTGAGTATTAATGTATTTAATAAAAACTATTATATACAATAAATTTGATATCAAATTTACCTCTCCATAAGAATTGAATCAATTTTCAATAAATATACTAAAGCAAAGAAAATCTCAGTGATCTCAGTGGTTTGTAAATCCTCAGTGTACTCAGTGGTGAATTTTTTCTATTAGACAGGAATTATTTTTGATGTTAGATAAACTTTATTAAATTGCCCCTTTAGATAATTTACACGCACAATTTTAGATGAAACATGATGAGCATATAGAAAGATTTGATTTAATCTGCAGCCTTGGTTTCATAAAACATTTATATTTTAGTGGAGAACTTATGAAGAATTTATTTCTGGTCTTACTTTTACCTGTAATTATTTTGTTCTCGTGTTCAGCGGATACGGAAAAAGTTACATTAGAACCAGGTACACCTAGCTATGTATTTGCCAAAGATTTAGCAACAGTATTGCCGGCTGTCGATCCGGATAGTAATAAAGTGATCATTCAGACTGAAACATTCGCCATTTCGACGGGCGAAGTGATAGAATTAATACGTACTAATTTTGGTCCGCGCGCCGGTGATTTGCAGAAAATGAAAGCGGACAGAATTAAAAGTATCATAGAAATGAATGCTGAAAAGATAGCTGAACAAAAACTTATTCTTAATGCTGCTGAGAAAAAAGGAATATCAATCAGTGAGGCACAGGTAGATAGTTTGTTACAGGTGCAGTATCAGCATGTTGGTGGTGAAGAAGTTTTTTTAAATTTTCTTGCGAAGAATGGTATGAGCATTGAGTATGTAAAAAAAGATATTGCCGATGCATATATAATGAAAAAATATATGGATAGTGTATTGATGGATGAATCCGGAATTTCAGAGAAAGAGTTGCAAGACAAGTATCGACAATTAATACAAAAGGATCGGACGACAAGTGTTCAACATATTCTTTTGATGACACAGGGTAAATCAGAACAGGAAAAGGCCGCGATATACAAAAAAATGAAAAAAATTCAGGCAAGTGCAAGAACCGGTGAAGATTTTGGTCAATTGGCAAAAACCTATTCAGAAGATCCGGGATCGAAAGATAAGGGGGGATTGTACGCAGATTTTGAACGTGGTACGATGGTTAAACCCTTTGAAGATGCTGCTTTTTCTGTACCAATTGGTGAATTAAGCGATATCATAGAAACCAGATACGGCTATCATATCCTAAAAGTTGTTGATCGAAAAAAGGAATCCCGATCGTTTGAAGAAGTGAAAACCGATATTCAGAATAAACTGATAAAGGAAAAAGAGAGCGATCTGACTACTCTTCATATGGCCAAATTGAAAGAGGAAAGTTCATACGAAAAAATCGCATTATAATATAAGTTGAAGTTACTAAGTTAGTGCAGTAATGACTCTAAATACTCTCATCCTATTCAACTTATTACTGGTTATTTTAAATCCTGTCTCATTGAGCAGGGGCACCATTCCGCCCCGGGAGCGATAATCACGGAAATTATTAAAATGCTCGGAGCCGGCAAAGAATTCAATTAGGCGAATAAAAATTCCCCAGAAATTTAGGGGCATATCTGGTGTGTAATCGAGAATATAGACTTTTTTTGAATATTTTTTTACTTCTTTAAGAATCCGGATTCGGGCGGGATGATTGATCTCATGGATCAAATAGACAAGAATGGCGGCATCAAAAGTACGATCAATGACAGAAGACAGGTTGCCGGCATCGGCATGTAAAAATTCCACATTCTCTATCCTCATCATTTTTTTTCTTTTTTTAGCCCGTTGTATCTGGCTGGCTGAAACATCTACACCTAAAACATAGACAGATTTTTCTGCAAGGCTGATTGATAATCCACCAGTCCCGCAGCCCACATCGAGAATCGTCTGGCCTTCGTTAACGGATCTTACTATTTTATTTCTCAACAAAGGGTTCTTTGTATCAACAAATGCAGCATAAAACCAACCATCGTACCAGTGTTTTTTATCTACTAATGTCATGATTATGTTAATCCTGTCAAAAAATAATTCCTAAAGTATGAAATGATAGTATTATATTCTACACATTTATTTACTATTATTGCTATTGTATTATATTTATATTATTTAATCTGATCTATTCATGAATTTTAGATTTATCAAATAGCGACAGTAACAACCCCCTAACCCCCTTTGCTAAGGGGGAATTAAATAGTTGATTATATGTTACTTATACTCTGATACATTAATTTTTTTGAATAATTCAGGTTAAATATTGCAACAAATTCAGGGAAAAAGTATGTACAAGAGGCTTCTCCGTCCACTACTGTTTAGATTAGACCCGGAACTTGTCCATAAGATTGTATGTAGTATCTTAAAACTTCCTCTGCTCACCAAAATATTAAAAATAGTGTACAGTTTTCATTATCCCGGTCTGGAGAAACAGGTTGGTGGTTTGCAGTTTAAGAATCCTGTTGGTCTGGCTGCCGGATTTGATGAGGATGCAGAACTGGTTAACCAGATGGCTGATCTGGGATTTGGATATTTGGAAATAGGAACTGTTACCCCGAAAAGCCAGGCAGGTAATGAGAAACCGCGTTTATTTCGTCTACAAAAAGACCAGGCGCTTATAAACCGAATGGGATTTAATAATACAGGTGTTGAAAATGTTAGGAAGAACCTTTTGAAATCTAAAGGAAAATGTATTATTGGTGGAAATATTGGTAAAAACAAAACAACTCCTAACGAAAATGCTGTAGATGACTATATTATCTGTTTTAATCACTTATATGATGTGGTAGACTATTTTGTTGTTAACGTCAGTTCACCAAATACACCGGGATTACGTGAACTTCAGGAGGCAAATGCCTTGACGGAAATCCTACTTCAACTACAGGAACAAAATCGGTTTAAGGAAATTCATAAACCGATATTTCTGAAAATATCTCCGGATTTAAATAAGCACCAGCTGGATGATATTATTGATGTGGTTCTGAAGACAAAGATTGCAGGGGTTGTAGCAACCAACACGACAATCAGTCGGGAAAACCTTCAGACAAACAAAACCCGAATCGAAAAAATAGGATCCGGTGGGTTAAGTGGGAAACCTATCCGGAAATCCTCTACAGAAATAATTCGTTATCTGGCTGAAAAATCCAACAATGCTTTTCCGATTATTGGCGTTGGTGGTATACACTCACCAGAAGATGCAATGGAAAAATTAAACGCAGGGGCTGCTCTGGTTCAGATTTATACTGGTTTTATCTATGAAGGACCGGGACTAATCAAAAAAATAAATAAATTTATAGTAAAGTCGATCATTAAAAAATCCGTGTAATTCTCCGTGTTCCTCCGTGGTGAAAAAAAAGCCCTTTCTAAATTTAAATCAAAGATTCAACCAATAAGTCCATTTTTTTCAGATTTTGAAAACCAGGCGATATTTCATTAAATTGCGTCCGCAAAGATTAAAAGACGAGGTTCTTAGAAATGTACACTCTCTCTGTAGAAAAAATAATCTCCACTGCCCATCAATTACGTGATTATGAAGGTCCCTGTGCCCGTATTCACGGACACAATTGGAAAATCAGATTGGAGGTTCAGTCAACGACTGTGAATGAAGTAGGAATCGCTATTGATTTTGCTGCATTAGATGAAAAACTCTGGCAAGTTATCGGCCCCTTTGATCATCAAATGATAAATTCGGTCCCGCCGTTTGATAATATAAATCCTACTGCCGAGAATCTTGTCAAATATATCTATGATCAGCTACGGAATAAACTGACAGAAAAGGTTTCTCTTAAAAAAGTGAGTATCTGGGAAACCGATGA
>JAGLYF010000127.1 GCA_023132435.1 Calditrichia bacterium
AATGAAATATATTATAGCCTTCAGGGCGAATCAACCCATTCAGGACGAGCGTGTGTGTTTGTAAGGTTAACCTACTGTGATCTTCGGTGTTCTTATTGTGATACCGAATATGCCTTTTATGAAGGAAAAGAAATGTCGCTATCTGAAATTATTGAAAAGGTAAAAAGTTACAAATGTCAGTTAGTTGAAATCACCGGTGGAGAACCGCTTATACAAAAAAATGTCTTGCCTCTGATGCGGGAACTCTGTGATGCCGATTATGAAGTACTTTTGGAAACAGCGGGTCATATAGACATCAACGAGACAGATCCAAGGGTAAAAAGAATCATGGATATTAAGTGTCCGTCGAGTGGAGAATCCGAAAAGACTCTCTGGGAAAATATTGATTTTCTGAAAAATGATGACGAAATCAAGTTTGTGGTTGGTACGCAGGATGATCTGGAATACGCGAAGGAAATTATTGAGAAATATGAATTATGCAATCGTTGTCCGGTCATTATCTCTCCTGTATTTGATAAAATCAACAATCAGGAAATTGCTGAGTGGATCCTTCATACCCACCTGCCGGTCAGGATGCAAATTCAGTTACAAAAAGTGATCTGGGAACCTGATGCCCGGGGTGTATAAAAATATAAACCAATGAGAGGTAAATCTAATCATGGCTGAAATAGAGGTTTTTGATAATAACTATCCTGATCGGGACTATTATATTACCCATGTAAATGAGGAATATACTTCAGTCTGCCCTAAAACCGGTTTGCCGGACTTCGGGATAATTACCATAAATTATATTCCGGATAAGCTTTGTTTGGAGTTAAAAGCGCTTAAATACTATTTTCTTGAATTCCGCGATAAGGGGATATTTTATGAATCGGTGGTAAACCAGATCCTGGATGATCTTGTCCCCAAATGTCATCCCCGCTATATGGAAATAATTGGTGAATTCACTACCCGTGGGGGAATGAATTCAACCGTAAAAGCTATTCATGATCCTCAGAAAAGAGGTGGTTTTAAATGAGGAGAGAGTTAGCTGTTGTTCTGGTCTCCGGTGGAATAGACAGCTGTCTGACAGCGGCAATCGCAAATCATACCTGTAATCCTGCCTTCTTGCATTTAAATTATGGTCAAAAAACTGAACAAAGAGAAAAAAAGGCATTCAGGGATATTGCAGAATACTATAAGGTCAAAAAAAGGCTTGAAGTAGATATGAGGCATTTCTCTGTAATTGGAGGATCAAGTCTTACCGATGAAGATATACCGGTTGCTGAGGCTAACCTTAAAAATGAGGATATTCCTCGAAGCTATGTTCCCTTCCGTAACGCAAACATTCTGGCGATTGCCACTAGTTGGGCTGAAGTTATCAGAGCAACAAAAATATATATTGGCGCGGTGGAAGAGGACTCTTCCGGGTACCCGGATTGCCGGGAATCATTTTTCAAATCGTTTAATCTGGTGATTAAAGAGGGCACAAAGCCGGAGACTGATATAAGGATAATCACACCTCTTATTCATATGTCCAAAAAGCAGATTGTTGAGAAATCATATGAGCTAAATGCCCCGGTTCATCTTACCTGGTCATGCTATCAGAATGAGAAGAAGGCGTGTGGAATCTGTGACAGTTGTGCTTTAAGATTGCGGGGTTTTCAACAAGCCGGCATTAAAGATCCTATCCCGTATGTTAAACAACCCTCTTATTTATGAAATCACAAATCGCAAAAATTTTTATTAGATGCTGGATACTGGATGCTCGTTATTCGTTGCTCGACGTTTAAAGTCACTCCGACCTCTGTTGTCATTCCCGCGAAAGCGGGAATCTATAAAGGAAACAATGACTTAGGAAATATTTCCACATGAATCCCTGCTGGAGTTTACCTCTTTGGATTCCCGCTTCCGCGGGAATGACATTTTTGTACTGATTTTATAAATCTGAAACACCTAGTTTCGCGGGACAGGCTCTTTTTTAAAGGGGAACAAATCGATTTTATCCCGCATCACGTTTTAACAACCCCCTTAGTCCCCCTTTGATAAGGGGGAACAGATTTCTGCCATCCAGTATCTAGTATCCAGTATCCAGCATCTATTAGAAATTATTTGATACTTCAGTTTCTATGATTGCTTCAATAGTTGGGTAAACTTTGCAGTTATTTTTACTGGCAACTTTTATAATTTCTTCGATTAGGGAATGCCAACTGATCAGTTTTTTCTTTATCTCCGTCTTGTTAATATTTTTCCCCAAAGAAATATTGAGTATAGCGGAAGCATAAAAAGCGGCCAGTAATTCTATTAAACTTTCGTAATGAAAATATAAAATCTCCTGGTATTGATTTACCATCAGATATTTTTGTACTTCCTGATATTGAAATAAGGACTGTATTGCTGATCCCGGGTTCTTCTCATACTCCTCTAACCAGTCAGGCAGAAGGGTAAGAGTTTTTATCAGAAGAATTTTACGGCCGGAGGAGAATTCATCATGTCCCTCTTGCTGCAAAGTCTGTTCAATGAGTTTGCTTAAAAGAAATTCGTCTAACCAGGAAAGACTGATAATGCGGGCATAATTTTCGTCCTGCAATTTTCCAATCTCTGCCACGGATAACCAGATGGACAATAATGAGGGGGAGGGAGAATTGTTTTTTAGAAAATCAAGTGCGGCCCGAATTGTAGAAGAGGTTTTTATTTCGAAAAAAGAATCCAGATCTCTTAATTGGATGAGATAACTGAATTTTTTCATTATGTTGTCAGTAATTTGTAAAATATCAGCGTTGGTCGAAGCATAGTTTTGAACACGGTTCATAAATTCTGACAAATAGATTTGATAGTTTTCATATTTTTCATTTACTAAGCTGGTCGATTTATCCTTAGAAAAAGTAAGGTCGGTGATACTCTGTAAAAATGTCGGATCAATTAACTGCATAAAGGGTTCGTGTACAGGAGACAAGAAAGTTTCTTTTAAGGCTTCATCAATGCTGGGTACACCGCGACCCCCTAAATAATTGGTCAGTTGTCCATAGTGTCCGTATTCATTATCCTGGATCTCGCGAAAATCAAGAAACACATGGTACTTAAATCCATCCAATTCTACATAGAGGCCATGATGTATCAGGTCATCATTATTACGGATGTACTCAAGGCTGGATATCTGATCTCTGAATATCGTATACCTGTCATTTCCGGTATTGAGCGATAATCCTTCCGATAATGAGAATTGCCTAAAACCACTATCCAATTTTTGGGCTGAGGCGGATGAATATTTAATCCATCCACTCGATCGCTCGTAACGATTATTATATAAAACAAGTGCTTTTTCACCCCCGGCCTGGTTTGTAAAGGCATATACATCTTCGTTGACATAACCTTCTGGTCCGATCAGATCAAAAAGAATAAAATTCTTTACTTCACTGAAAAGATAACGTCGTTTTAATAAGGGAAAAATCTCTCTTTCGTGTCTCTCTATAAGATAGTGATCTTCAATTTCATCCCAATACGCATTTTTATATTCCATCCCATATTTTTCACTAAATCCCTCTATCTGACCATGACCAAACATAGGTAATCCGGGTAGGGTGGCCATCAGTGTACAAACACCAAAGTATTTGTCGTCCTTTCCAAATTGTGCGATTGCTGTTTCTTCATCCGGATTATTCATAAAATTGACATATCGTTTCATAATTTCCGGATTAAAATCCATTACATTTTTGATTGCCTGACGATATTTCTGGTTGTCTTCATTTTTGAGCATATTCATAAAAGCGCTATTGTAAACCCGGTGCATGCCGAGCGTTCTCACAAAATATCCTTCCATCATCCAGAATGCTTCGGCTAACAGAAGTGTATCAGGAACCTCCTGTGCTACACGATCAACGACTTCTCGCCAGAATTCCACAGGAAATACCTGGTCAAATTGTTCCTTTGTCATGGCAAATCCGGCTCTGGAGGGGATGTCACCGCCACTCCCGGGTTGAGGAAACCAGAGTCTCTGAAAATGTTTTTTTGCCAGAGTCATGGCAGCATCCAGCCGGATGATAGGAAATTTGCGGGCAACATGGAGGATAGTCTGAATAACTGCTTCCCGGACTTCCGGAATAAGATAATTGAGTTGCGCTGTATCATTCCAGGGCATGCTTGTGCCGTCATTTCCATGGAAAATAAAAGTTGTACTCCCGGTATGATTATCAACCCGCTTAAAAAGAACTGCGGCGTCGGATCGGTTCCAGTATCCATCTTCGATATAAATGGAAACGCGATCATCCTCCGAAAGATCTGGACCAGTGAAATTATAACCGGGGAAGACAGGATTATCTGCTTGTATATACCAATGCGGATGTTCAATTACCCATTTAGAATAAATCCCGGTATGATTAGGAACCATATCGCTGGCCAGTCTGATACCTTTGGACCAGGCCCGGTTCTGTAAATTTTTATACTCTTCATCCCCTCCAAGATCCTGAGCGATTATATAGTCGTAAAGCGAATAGGCAGAGCTGACCGCTTCAGGATTTCCACAAATCTGTTTGATTTTTTGTGAAGCGGTGCTCCGTTCCCAAAGACCTATTAACCACAACGCATTAAATCCCCGTCGGGCAAGCAAATCGAGTTCTTCATCGGGAATTTGCGCCAGGGTCTTTATGGACCGGGAATATTTTTTAGAAAGTTGATCGAGCCATACATAGATGCTCTTGGCTATCATAACAACTTTTGGCATCCAATCCAGATCGGCACTAAACCTCTCAGGTTCGTCTTCGCCTGCTAATCGGTCAAAATCAAGTACATAGGCCGGTCCAGGTCCATCAAATATTGGTTTTTCCTCTTCCTTTATTAAGTCCAAACCACTAAAAAGCCGGTAAATGTATTTTGAGAGGAGATAACCCCAGTGTGATCTTATATATTCTAGTTGTGAGGAGAGAGAATTTGGAAATTTGAGTGTCGGTGTCCGCAACATCTTCACTAAGCTCTGATTTTCCGGTCCAAAGGAAGGCTGCCCGGCAAAAAAGTTATCAATTGAAGATGTAACTTGTCGATACACTGTCTCTTTGCCAAGACTGTCATCATCAAATAATTCTTTAAAAGGGTTGAATGCCGGATTTTCGTTTGCCAGATGAAGTAATAGTATTTCTTCCAATACCAACTGGCTATTTTTGACACCGGCAGTTGTTTGTTTCAAATATTGAGCTATGTCGATTTCATTTCGATAAACAGAAAGAGGTGGAAATTTTTCGGTAAAGTTCTCTAGAAAGTTGTTGTATTTCTGGTTACCAACGGTTTTAATCAGAAATTTTTCTGCTTTGGCAAAAATGTTTTTTTCTATTTGCTCTTTATAAAGTCCAACCACATAATGCAGTATCTCGTCAATCAATCCCATTGCATTCAATGAACCGGCTTTGATCGCTTTCTCGGGTGATGAAACAAGATCACGTTTCCTGTTCATTTTATCGGCAAAGATACGTACCCGATAGAAATCAATAAATATTACATTCCCGGTCTGGGCAAAAAGTGTTTCATCAAATTTGTATAAATTACGGGCTTCACGGGAAATATGAAATTCAAATATCATTCGCCGAGTAACTCCTTCATGCGTTTATTATCTTCCACGCCATTTTCGTCGACCTTATTATAGGTACTGCCATAGCCTTTATCCTGGCGTAATTGATTTAGTTTATTTTTCTTCGCATAGAGATCGGATAATTTTTCTACGTCCAGACCGGCAATCTGACATTTACTCACCCAGAAATGGAGTTCATCTATAAGTTCAATTCCGATATTTTGCCAGTCAATATCCGATTTATCTTTCCACCATTTCCAGGGTAAGGAATCCTCCAGTTCAATTGATTCGTGTATCTGTGCACGGTTATAATTGAGAATCCACTCGACACGCGATTTTTCCAGTTTTGCATTCTGTTTACTGTGATCACATAATTCATCATAATCCTGATCATGTCTTTCTTTCAGGATCCGTTTATTTAATTCATATTGTTTTTCGAAAATGGTTTTCAGTATATCCATGAAAAATAATCCTTTCTCACCAATAATATTAAATGTAGAGACGTAATTACGACTTTTCTACCTCGATTTATTAAAGTTGTAGTCCATCTCCAAGATGGACTACAACTCGCTATCATCAAGCAGTGTCTTTATAAAGATAAATCTTGTTTTCCCCTGCCTTTTTAAGAATACCTGAATGTATTCCATTTCAGATTCTTTTAGATCCTTTGTAGAGTCAGTAAAATCTTCCAGGCTTTTTATTTCTTCATCATTTATACTGAGAATAAAGTCATTTATATCAATACCACCAAGACTGGCCGCGCCAGCGTCTTCTATTCGGGATACCCAGACACCTTCCGTGTCAAACTCCAGATCATTATTAATGATATAATCTTGTGTCAATTCTTTTACTCCAAGACCAAGAAATTCATCGGAATATTCTTCAGCTAAAAATCTGCTTTTAGGTGCGCTTTCCAGATATATAGATAATTCCATGGATTTTTTATCCCGTAGAATCCGGGCGGGTATATTTCCCTCCGGCAGATTTCTTACATAATCTCGAAGAATATCCAGGTTTTTTTTATCATAAGAACTGATTTGAAGATTACCAAAAGAAAGTATTATGTCACCAGGTTTTAATCCCGCTTTATTAGCCGGTGAGCCCGGTAGAACTTTGTTGATAATAATCCCATTTTTCTCTTTAAGATCCCAATAAGCGGCCATATCCTTTGTAAGAATCTGCATTTGAATTCCTAACCAGCTTTTGCCGCTGCCTTCTTTTTGTGTAACCAGTCTCGGTGGATTTTCAAAAAGTGGAAGAAACTGTCCGGCCGGAACTATTTGAAATAAAGACTGACCCATCGAGGGATCGTCGAATGAGTATTCATAATGTGAATAATAGCTCTCACTTCTGTAGACAACACCTATGGCTGCACCTTTTCCATTAACTGCTAATCCACCAGCTGATATCGGCGCAACTTTTGAGGTTGTTAAAAGTCTTCTTTTCGGTTTTTCAATTATTGAATTAATATTATGGGCGGTTACGATTTTTTCAAAATCAAAGCGACCATTCAAATGTTGAATTAAATAGAGGGGATCTCCAACTTCAAAGCTGTTTTCATCTTTGAATAAAACCGGATTGGGTAAGCTGTCAGAGTCTATAATTTCGATAAAAGCAATTCGTAATTCCTCGTCCTTGCCAATAAAACGGGCCTTTAGTTTTTGATCCCGCTTAAATGATATTGTTATATCCTCGGGCATTGGTTGTGTGGAGATATAAATCATACTGCTTTCAACGATATCAAGATTTGCCGGATAAATAACGTCGGATGTAATCACTAATCCTTCCGTGTTGACCAGAACACCGGTTATTTTTTTCTTTATGCGACTTTTGTCCTTGATTTCGCCCATCTCAAATTGTGGTTGAAAATACTCAACCAGACAAATACCGGTCTGTAAAGCACTTATGTTCTCAGGCCATATTGAGGTGACCTGGCCATTCAAGAAGGAAGGCAGGAGATACAGGATAACAAAAATTTTAAGATAATTAATCAACATATTATTCCTCCTTGATAAGGGCAAAAATTAGAGCGTCTTTATAAGTTAGCTGAAGCATCCGGCCCTTATCGGGAAGTTTTTTTAATTTATTATAGACTTTCTTAAACTGATCGAGATCTTCAATTTTTACACCGTCAACATCCCGTATAACATATCCCCGGAAGATATCCCCTTCATCAGCCGGACTGCCGGCTATAACACCACTGACCAAAACACCTTTTTTACCTTTAATTTTTAAGTTTTTAATAATACGGGGGGTTAGTTCTTTGACTGAAAGTCCCCAGGTATCACACTCAAATTCATTCCCTTCAAATTTTCCCCTTTTTTTAGTGATCAATTCCGTATCGTACTTATTGCCGTCACGCAGATACTTAAAGGAGATATTGGATTTTACAGGAATTTCAGAGATAAACTTACGTATTTTGGGCAATTCCTCTTTATATACGGCATTAACCGGTTTATCATTTATTTTATAGATCAGATCCCCGGGTATCAAACCCGCCTTTTCTCCGGGTGACCCTTTTTCAATATCTGAAATTAAAACACCCTCCAATTCGAGGTTGTTTTTATATCTACGATAATCCTTAATTTCCTGCCAATCAATACCCGTATCCGATCGTTCGACCATTTTATCTTTGAGGATGCGATCTATAACTAGTTTAGCCGTATTGATCGGAATAGCAAAACCCAGATTCTCACCAAAAAATATTGCCCGGGCATTGATCCCTACAACTTCTCCATTAATATTTATCAAAGGGCCACCACTGTTACCGGGATTTATCGCCGCATCGGTTTGAATCCATAAATTAAAGGGGGAGACCATTTCACCGACGTCTTCGAAGTATCTGTCAATAGAGGATATTACCCCAAGAGAGAGCGATCTGCTTAATCCTAACGGCGAACCTAAGGCCATGACAATTTCACCCACTTCAAGACTGTCACTATCACCAAATTTGGCATAAGGTACGGTTTTATAATCCTTTTCGCTCAGATCAAGTTTTAAAACCGCCAAATCAGTCAAAGCATCCAATCCGACAACTTCTGCCCGCACCTCATCACGATTAGCCAGGGTGCAAAAAACATGACGTGCTTTTTCTGCGACATGATTATTGGTCAGAATATAACCATCCTCACTAAAGATTACCCCGGATCCGGTTACCTGTACCTTTATACGTTTACCATCAGAAAATACTTCTTTGACCGGTTCAATATGGACCAGCGCCGGCAAAACCTTGTTTTTTGCTGACAGTATTTGTGTTTGAAGATTTTCTGATGCAATACCAGACAAATAAAATATTAAAACAGTAAGTAATACCGTTGTCGTATATCTCATAAGTGAATATCCTTGTTAAAATTGAATGTCAAACGGAATTCCACAAATTTATCGTAAATTGAAGTTTAATCAAAATCAATTGCACGACATTTTTATTGATATCTGTAGTTTTTATTATCCAGTATGATGTTCTTGCTCAAATAATGCGTAATATGTAGGGGCACGATGCATCGTGCCCCTACGTTTTTTATAAAAGTGCAAGGACTTTTCATGCAACGTCCCTATAAAAATATTGAGTTATTATTAACTCAGTGTCCGCCGGTACAGGCTGTTGCAAAATACACAATATAAAACAATATTACTGTGCCTTTCTCGTAAATTGTCATTCCCGCGGAAGCGGGAATGACAAAAGGGACCAGAATGACGAAAGGGGCAGGGATGACATTTTGGTACTGATTTCATTAATATGCAACACCATATGTTGGCGGATCAACCAATCCCGTAAAACGGGATCTACTACGTGGCGTAATCCTCAGTGGTTATTAGAACCAATTAATGCAAGATATAATATCAGAGTGTAACGGTCACAACAAATAATATAAAACCCCGGTTGCATTGACTGCTAAAAGAAATGTAAATTTAATCTTACTTTTATATGTAGTCCACCCTGGAGGTGGACTACATATGACAGAATTCACCCCCACCCACCTCTCTTTAAAAGAGAGGAGCAACCACGACTTGTCAAGGAGATGTAAAGATGCAAAGAGTTTTGATATCGATTTTTATAATTTTTATTTCTATTGTTTTGTTATATGCAGGACCTGGTAATCAGCCCACTGGTGAGCGGGAGGAGATCGTTAGGGCAAGGTTGATTGCACCAACAGAAGAACTGATCAAACAGGAAAGTTCCTCAATTCTTGTCGAGATAAATATACTGGAAGGCTGGCATATCAATTCTGATCAACCTTTGGAAGATTTTTTAATACCAACTGAAATTCGTTTTGAAGAAAGTGATGGTGTTACCTTCGGACGGATTCAATACATGGAACCGGAGCTGCGGAAATTTTCATTTTCTGATACTAAAATGTCGGTTTATGAGGGTAAAGTATATGTCCTTACAACAATTACCGTTTTACCTGATTTTGAAGAATCCGAGTTGAAACTGGGCGGGAGTATCTATTATCAAGCCTGTAATGATGAGAGTTGTCTGGCGCCAACTGAATACAATTTTGCCACTTTGTTCCCCGTCGTAAGCACTGGGGAAGCGGTAACTGAAGTAAATAAAGAAATCTTTAACAGGGTATTACCTCAATTCCAGGCTGAGGATAGTAAAGATGACGATGGCGAATTCTCACAAATTATTAAAGAAAGCGGTTTTTTCTACACATTTCTTTTTATCTTTTTTGGTGGCCTGGCTTTGAATCTCACTCCCTGTGTTTATCCTTTAATTCCTATCACCATTAGTTATTTTGGCGGCCAGAGCGAAGGAAATAAAAAATCTCTGGTTCTGCGTGCGGTGATTTACGTTCTCGGTATGGCTATTACCTATTCAATACTTGGCGTACTGGCATCTTTAACCGGCAGCTTGTTAGGTAGCGCTCTTCAGAATCCACTGGTATTAATCTTTGTCGCTTTAGTTCTGATCGGATTGGCCCTGAGCATGTTTGGACTTTATGAAATTCGCATCCCCCAATCTTTAGCAATGTTAGGAAGCAAAAACCGGGCTGGATACCTCGGAACACTGTTTATGGGCTTAACAGTCGGATTGATTGCTGCCCCCTGTATCGGACCATTTGTCCTGGGACTGCTCACCTATGTTAGTGAGCTGGGAGATCCTATACTTGGCTTCTGGATGTTTTTTGTGTTGGCACTTGGCCTGGGTACTCCTTTCCTTATATTAGGGATATTTTCCGGTTCGGCCGCACACTTGCCCCGCTCAGGAGCCTGGATGATCTGGGTACGAAATATTTTCGGCTTTGTCTTGATTGGAATGGCAATCTATTTTCTGGAACCGCTCTTTCCCGAAAAAACATATTACTATTATTCTTTGGCAATTGTCGCCATCATCGCCGGTATTTACCTGGGATGGTTGGATAAAAATACCGGTAAAACGGCCTTCAAAGTAACGAGAAATGTCGTGGGAGTGATTTTTATACTATTAGGTGTGTTTTTTATCTTACCGTCTGATACGGAAGCCGGTGAAAATATCAGCTGGCAGCCTCACTCACCTCAACTTTTACAGCAAGCGAAAGATGGGACAAAGCCGGTTATCCTGGATTTTTATGCCGATTGGTGTATCCCCTGTAAAGAACTGGATAAGTTTACCTTCAGCGATGAGAGGGTACTTGCACAGTCTGAAAATTTTATGATGCTCAAAGCTGATTTGACTCATTTTCAATCCGAACAAACCAACGCTTTATGGAATAAATTCAATATAAAAGGCGTGCCAACGATTGTATTTATTAACAAAGAAGGGATTGAAATTGATGACTTGCGATTGATAGGTTTTGAAGAGGCCGATCAATTTTTGAAAAGAATGACAAAAGTGCTAAAATAATTAATGGGCAAAAGATACTTTTAACTGTAAATATTTACCCGTTTCATGAATTTTTTCAAGGGTAGCCTTATACATTTTAAGAACATTATCAATTTCTGAACTCACCGCTGGTATTTCGGTTTGATCGGTATACACCATAAAACTCAGCAAGTGATCACTGGTTCGCAAATCGAGTGAAATTTCCAGGGCCTGATCTGAAAGTTGTCCAAGAAAATTTATGATATAATTAATTACTTTTACCAGTGGTTTGGGATCTTCCGTCATTAAAATACAACCCTCATCAAGAATTAAATTTGCTTCAAAGTTTTTATTATCTTTTATAAGAATTATTAATTGCTTTAGATCAACTCTATTTTCTGACATAAAATACTCCTGCCTTCGATATTATTGAGATTTTAAGTTGTTGTTGCTGATTTTAAGGACAGTGTTTTAGCCTCAGGTAAAAAAATAATGATGATTAGGTAATATAGCAAATGTTAATTGAATCTCGGTAAAAATATTATATTATTTTTATGTTCCCGATCTTCAGAGGTCGTATGAAAACCGGAAGTTGATCGGATTTTGTCATTCCCAACTTGATTGGGAATCTATAAACACAAATAATTATGGATTCCCTATGGAGTTTACCCCCTTGGATTCCCGCTTGCGCGGGAATGACAAAGGGGGTGGGAATGACACTTAACGCAACATTTTCACACAACCTCTTCGGTCCAGGAAACGCAAATGGAAAAATCTTGTAAGTTGCTATCAGCAATGATATATTAAAAACATGTTTTTTATGAATCGTAAATACAACTATTTGATTATATTATTCATATTTCTTTTATTATTTTATACCTGTGATCACGGCTTGAAACCTACAGAAGAAAGTCAATCCCAAAAGTCGGGGATCAGTGGGATAATCAGTTATATAAACTGGCCACCGGCAAACAGTCTCTTTGATCTTCGTCTGGTCGTTTTTGAAAAATATCCCCCCGAGAATATTTTAGATGAGTTGAATGCAGGAAGAGCGCATGTGCATCCCGGTTTCGGAGAAGAGGGCTTACCGTTCCCTGTCGATACAACGAGTTATGTAATGGAACTGGATCCCGGTTACTATGAATATGTTGTCGTTGCCCAGCAATATGGGTCCAATATACTTGCAGACTGGTTAGCTGCCGGGCAGTATGATACTCTCTTTTCTGATGAACTTCCTACACCAATTACGGTAATCTCGGGTGAAATATTAGAAGATATAAATATCCAGGTGGATTTTGATAATTTGCCACCACAGCCTTTTTAACGTTTAAACTATTAAGCACAGTCCACGGATTTCACGAATTGGTCCACGAATTGGTCCACGAATTACACTAATTTACACGAATTAAAAATAGATTTTTTAGCCTGGATAATTCATTTTTCGCAACGACGCAAAGAAAATTATGAAAAATGAAAAAAGACAAATGACAAAAGAAATTGATATTTATTCATTTTTTATTTGTCATTTTTCATAGTCTTTCTGTGTCTTAGCGCCTTTGCGCGAGATATTTATGAATATATCAGGCAATTTAAAAATATTTTAAGTTCGAGAAAATTTGTGTAATTCATGGATAAATTTTTAATGATTATTGTCTCAGAACCAGGTAATTAATGATCCATTTTACCCAGTGATGTAATGAACAGGCTAAATTTTTCTTTACTCATAATTCTGTTCTCGATTAACTCAGCGATTGCCCAAATCGTAATCATGGGGCAGATTGTTGATGATAAAGAGAAGCCCCTTGAAGAAGCAAATGTATATCTCAGAGGAACGATCATGGGGGCGGCTACAAATGCTGAAGGTCAGTTCAGGATAGAAAAGGTACCAGCCGGTGAGTTTGTCGTCACCGTTTCAATGATTGGTTATCAGTTAAAAGAAATACCGGTTTCAATCCGGAATATAGCAGTGGATTTGGGTACAATTCAGTTAGAGTCCAGTGCTCTTCAATCTCAACCAATTGTCGTTACGGCAGCAAAACACCAGCAATCACTCCAGGATGTTTCGGCAAGTATTGGAAATATTACAGAGAAAGAAATTAGATATCGAAATGCCATTACCATAGATGACGCTTTGAAATATGAATCCGGATTAAATTTAACCGGGTCTCAGGTAAATATCCGGGGATCAAGTGGATATAGCCGGGGTGTCGGTAGTCGTGTCCTGATGCTGGTAAATGGTATCCCCTATATGACAGCGGATACGAAGGAAGCCAATTTTGAATCATTGCAGATAAATCAGATTGAGCGAATTGAAATAGTCAAAGGAGCAGGATCGGCTCTTTATGGATCAAATGCGATTGGTGGTGTTATAAATATTATAAACAAAAAAATTGAGCCAAAATCAATCACAAATGTTCGTTTATACGGAGGATTCTATTCAGATCCTTATTATCCGGAGTGGAAATGGAGTGACCGGACCCGCTATTTAAGCGGGATTAAATTTGATTATTCAGATAGAACAAGTATTGTTGGATATCGCATTGGTGCTTCCCATGATCGGGATGATAGCTATCGGTTAAATGACTTGATGCGACGCTATCATTTAAGTGGAATGCTGGAATTTAATTTTTCTCCTTTTGATCAACTAAATATCTCTGCAGCTTTTATGACACAGGAAAGAGAAAATTTTCTATACTGGAAAAATCTGTCAAATGCATTGATTCCACCTAATGACCAACTGGGAGATAAAGTTGATTCAAGAAGATGGCATCTATCAGCAAATTATCGTCATGTGCGAGATCAGGATACATACTATACGATGAAGACAATCTGGTTTCAGAATCGTTTTTCTGATAATATTTCTGATGAAGAAAGCAGGAAAGGAAATGAATCTCTCTCAGATTATCTGGATGGTGAATTTCAATACAATTTTGTTCTTAGCAATCACCAGGTTACGCTGGGAATTGCAGCCAATGTCAGTCGGGTGTCATCAAATATTTTCAGTGATAAAAAAGGATACAACGGTGCCTTCTTCGCGCAGGACGAAATCAAATGGGAGGATACCTGGACGGTAACGCCAGGACTTCGGGTTGATTATTTTAACCTGGATGAAGTCGGTTCGGATTATCAGATCAATCCTAAACTGGGGATCGTCCATAAACCATGGGTAGATGCCGCTTTTCGAGGATCTGTCGGTCGTGGTTTTCGGGCACCTTCAATTGCTGAAGTATTCATAAATACAACTGCCAGTGGAATACGTGTTATCCCAAACCTCAATCTGAAACCTGAACGCAGCATATCAGGTGAAGTGGGGTATAATCAGCTCTTTGGACAGAAAATTTATATAGATCTGGCCCTTTTTTATAACCGTTACTGGGATTTAATTGAGGGTAAATTTACGGAAGATGGCAATTTTGACATAAAGTTTCAAAATGTAACGGATGCCAGAAGTATTGGATTTGAGATTAATTTTAATCTAAACATCCTCGACGAGAACCTTTTGTATAACTTCGGTTATACATATGCCGATGTAAGAGAAATAGTAAAAAAAGAAGAAAAAAAGGTTTTAGGAGAATACCTATCCTTTCGCCCACGCCATTTGTTTTACAATCAGGCAAACTATACATGGGGTGATTTTAACTTTGGAGCAGATTACAGGTTTATAAGTGCCTGGGACAGAATTGATGAAGGCTTGATAGACCTTATTGATGATGCGGATGAACGGGTTCCTGCGCATATTGTCGATCTTCGTATCAGCTATTTGCTTTTAATAAGCGGAAAACCGGTAACAGCATCATTTCAAATCAATAATTTATTACAATATCATTATCTCGATCTGGTCGGATCGATTGCCCGGACAAGAAACTTTATGCTTACGCTGTCAGGTACTTTCTAACCACAAAGTTCTCAAAGAAGGCACAAAGGTCACAAAAAAAAATTAATATATCTTTTATAAACTTTGTGTGCTTTGTGCCTACTTAGTGACCTTTGTGGTTAATAAAATGATACTTAATCAATGGATCAACTTATTCAATTACATAAAAAGTCCACATTGAAAATCATTGGATTAATGTCCGGTACATCCTGTGATGGGGTCGACCTGGCATTGATTGAAATTAAGGGTTCAGGTGTTCAAACGGAGTTTAAGTTAATCTCATCCTATCATCTACCATATTCTAGGCAGCAGAAGTCAGGTATTTTGGCGATGATCGAACAGGAGAGAATTAGTCTAAGAGAGATCAGTCAGGGTAATTTCTATCTGGCGAAACTGTGGGCGGAAGCAATCGGAAACATGCTAAAAAAGGAAAAAATATCAAAAGATGAAATTGATTTGGTTGGTAGCCATGGACAAACATTTTACCATTATCCGGAAGATGATACTTTTTTAGACAGGAAAACCAGTTCGACCTTACAACTTGGTGATCCGGCTGTTCTTGCTCAGTTGACAGGGATAACAACCATTGGAGATTTCCGTGTTGCCGATGTCGCATTACAGGGGCAGGGGGCGCCACTTGTGCCATATGTGGACTGGATATTGTTTTCAAAACTTAAAAAGAATGTTCTTGTTCTTAATATAGGAGGCATTGCAAATATAACCCATATTCCAGCCGATGGCCGTAAAGAAAAAGTAATCGCTTTTGATACAGGTCCTGGTAACATGTTGATCGACCAACTGATGCAGCGTTTGTACGAACTTCCCTATGATAAGAATGGTGAAAAAGCATTTCTGGGAAATTTTTCCGATAAGTTGTTCGACTATCTGCAAAAAATAGATTTCTTCCCGAAAAAGAAGCCACCAAAATCAACAGGACGTGAACATTATGGTAAAGATTTTATAATCACTTTATTAAAAAGGGCCTTGCGAAGACGGATACCAGAACCGGATGTGATTCATACTGTATCAAAATACACCGCGTTTACTATCTGGCAAGCAACAGAACGTTTTATAAACAATAAAATCGATACTCTCTATGTTGGAGGAGGGGGCAGTCATAATAAATTTCTGATGAAATCTTTGTCTGATTATTTCGTTAATACTGAAATTAGAAGATCAGGAGAATTTGGCATTGATGAAGATTACAAGGAAGCAATTTGTTTTGCCATCCTGGCCAATGAGTTGATAAGAGGAAACCCTACCAATCTTCCGGGAATCACCGGCGCCACAAAACCAGCCTTTCTGGGCAAAATTTGCCTTGCATAATTATTTTTTTAACCACAAAGGGCACTAAGTAGGCACAAAGTACACAAAGTTTTTTTAATTGATTTATTCTTTGTGACCTTTGTGCTTTCTTTGAGAACTTTGTGGTTAATAAAAAAACATCACGGCCCGGAATTAGATCCGGGCGATGACGCTTACCCTCCCACATATATTAATTATTTCTCAGAAATACGTCGTCTAATATGACTACCGAACATTCTTACGACTGAATAATACTCTCACATTATTGATCACCTTACCGATTTCCATTTTCGGTGACGGAGGTAGATACTGACCCAATTTTGAACTGACATTGACTTCGGGAATCGGTGTTTCCAGTTGCAAAGCAGCATTGATCTTACCAATAAAAGCATTGGCGACGATCGAATAGCCGGCATTATTTGGATGCACTCCGTCAAGACTAAAAGCGGTTGTTGCCGGATCGACCATGACAAACTTGCCCGTGGCACCATCGAGTCCATTTACATTTAACTCGGTGAGCAGGGCATTGGCATCAACGGTCGGCACGCTGTAGGTACTTGCCAGAGATGCAATGGTTTGATTAAAACCATCCACCGCATCTTTTATTGTAGAAGCTTCGGCAGATGTCAGTGTCATACTCCCATCAAGTGGTAAACCTGTCGGAATTAAACCTTCGGCAATCATTCCTGCTTCAAGTTGAGCGGCCTGACCCTGCCCTATGTCAAGATTATCCACCATATAGGCAGAATCCGGAATACCAAGTCCCTGTTGATAAGC
>JAGLYF010000128.1 GCA_023132435.1 Calditrichia bacterium
AAGTTCCACCACCAAAATCAACCGGTTGTAATGTGTTGTCAAATACCATCGGTACACCACCGAGAAAAACACCATCGAGCGTATTTATAAAGGGGATATCCGTTACATAAGGAATATTAGCCATAATAATCACCGTCTTCGGCAGATCATTTTGTAACTGGGTGAGGATTAATTCCATCCGGGTCTCAAAATCGGATTGGGAGGTGATTTGGCCAAGGTCTCCTCCATCAAGAGCAGCGCCGAGTACATCATTATTACCTGCCCAAAGTAGCAGCACAGTTGGCTGTAATAGTGATACCTGTTGTAGCTGGGTAGTGTTTAGTAAATTTGGATTGCGCAGGATCAGTTTGAAAAAAGGATTACCTGATTTTCCGTCAGGTCGATCGGAATCATCAATAGTATATAAGAGATCATATAGATCAGCGCCGGGTACTCCCAGGTTATCATATGGCCTTTCTAAAGGAAGATTTAAAAGAAGGTATATGGGATCTATAAGCAAAGGATCTTGTGCAATATTTCCATCCTGGTCAAGATACATTGGAGACATACCTGCCGGTGAACCGATGCCCGGTTCCCCAATAATCGGTTGCTCAAATTGTGAATTTTTCATCTGCTGTGCAATCAAATAGGGATAACTATTCATCTGAAAATCTTCCATTAGTCCCGATGACTGAAATCCCGCCGTCAAACTATTACCTACTGTGGCAATCGTTATATCATTTTTGAGTACGTTTAATGTTGGTGCTGACGGCTGATCAGGTGTACAGGCATAGAAGAAAGTCATACCTGCGATGAGTATAAGTATTAGTATTTTTTTCATTATTTTTCTCCTGAAATATTGTTCTGAATCAGATTACTCAAAATGATAACCGAAACTAACGAAAAATAAATTGGCGATCGTAGCATAGCTTCCGTCAAATCCGTTATGGTTTTTGCCTTCTTCGTTTTCAACGGTTGAACGCTCACCAAAATCAACCAGCATGTAACCGGCGTCAAACTGCCATTTGTTCAGAGTATAACCTAATCCGATCGAAAAGTCATTACGGTCATTATCGGGCAGAAGCGGAGAGACTGATTCAATCGGTTGCGGTGTCTTATCGTATATATAGCCTCCGCGTAATTGCCAGTTTTCAGCAAAATCATAATGGACACCGATCCTGAATTGAATAGAATTTTCGTAACCTTCCGGAATTATTACTTCCCCAAGCTCTTCAAAATCCAGGACGATTTCATTAAAAACATCCCATTTATACCACATGAAATCTAATTCCGCACCAAAATTTTCTAAAAACTTGTAATACATACCCACAGCAAAAAAACTGGGGAATGATAAAGAACCGTTTACTTTCTGATCGGTCAATAAAGATGCTGCAGCTGGAGCGGCATAGGTATCAAGAATTGTGAAAGTGGCATCACCATCATCCATTTTATTTTTTACCGAGTGGCGGTACAATGCACCAAAACCAAGATTTTCAGAACGATACATTGCACTGAGTGTAAATCCTACGGCAGGACTTGTACTACCCTCAATCTTCGATTTGGCAATTTCAAGTCCATTTGAACTTTCGTCATCAAAATTCTTCACATATTGTTCTAAAGTTATAGCTCCTATAACAATATCAGCACCGGCACTGATACTAAAAGAATCGTTTAGTTTATAAGCGAAAACCGGCGAAATATAAAATGATTTTAAATCAGTATTAAACGCAACATATCGACCGGGAAAATTTTCTTCCCATTCCAAACCTAAGCCAAAGGGATTGGTCACACCAATACCGGCATACATACTTTCATTAAACTGGTAGGTAAAATAAATTCCTATCGGATGGTGAATTCTATCAACGGATTGATGTTGCTCATTATGAAATATCGGCTCGGCTCCGGTGTATTTATTAGTTGAAGAAATTAAAGTAACACCTCCGTAAAAGTGAGCTCCGTCATCCAGGAATGCGATACCAGATGGATTGTAGAAAACAGTAGAAGCATCCCAGGCACGAGCGACTGCGGCACCGGCCATTGCAGAGGAAGCCGCACCAAATTCATACAGTCCAAACCCTCCTGCGGCTGCCCATCCGACCATAAGAAAAATAAGTAATATAGATAGTACTTTTCCGTTCATAAGACCTCCTGCAAAATTTTAATAGATGGAAAATAAGAAGACGGTAAGATGAAACATGGGATGATTCTAACCAAAAAGCTGAGAAAAGTCAAGAAAAAAGGATCGGTTCTGATGATTATGTGAATATTAGTTACATTTCAAAGATTGCTTAAAATCACAGAAAAATCTAAAAAAAACGATAATAGGGTGATTTTTATTTTCTCATATATTATCTTAAGGCAGGTGCTCGTAATAATCGAACATTTCAGATTGAACAAATCTACAGTAATTCAGAATAGAGGATGTAACTATATTCATGGAGGCGTTTTGGCTCGATCGGTATTCATAGCAGTTATTCTGATTTTAAGTAGTATCGTTTTTGCTCAACAAACAGAGGATCCATTGTGTATTGACTGTGAAGCCCCCACGTTCTCCCTGCCATCACTCGATCAGGAATATGTATCTTTACGTGATTTTTGTGGACAAAAATTACGGAAGCCATGGATCAATAAAACCAAACATGTTGTGGTCTTAAGTTTTTTTGCTACCTGGTGTAAACCCTGTAAAGCGGAAATACCACATCTGACAAAATTAATGGATGAGTTTAAAGACCAACCGGTAAAATTCTTTTTGATCGATGTGGGGGAGGAGAGGGAAAAAATCTTAAATTTTGTTAATTCTGAGGGTATTGAAATTCCGGTTTTGCTGGATCGGTATCAAAAAACCGCGCAACGATTTGACGCTCTCACATTGCCCCGGCTGTTTGTATTAGATAAAAATGGATTAATTCAGCGAAAACAAAAAGGATTTTCCAATCCGCAGGATTTTGAGATTGAGATGAGAGAATTGATCACACTATTACTTGAAGAAAGTTAAATACGTAAAACAATTAACCACGGATTTACACTGAAAAATACACGGAATTAATTTAGAAGAGAGATAATAATATTATTACAATTTTTGATTTAATTAATTCCTGAAGTTTTACGAAATATATTAGTTACTTTTTTCCGTGCTACTCCGTGTGATTCTGTGGTAAATAGTTTTAAAAAATTTATCAGATAGTTCGATTTAAAAAAATAACTTGCTTTCCAATATAATAAGTTTAAATTAATGTATCTAATAACCTGCAAATTAAGTATCATGAAATTTACTGCTTCCATAATATTAGTCCTGTTTTTTGTCGTGTCACTGGCCTTTGCCAATTTTATATTTCTTGAATACGAAGCTAATCCTTATAATAATAGTGTTCTCATTGAATGGGTAACAAAGTCAGAGTCAGGTGTCGCCCGATTTGTGATTTTACGCAGTCCTGATGATCGGAATTTTAAGGAGATTGGTACAGTTGAATCTGAAGGAGCTGGAAATAATTATTCCTTTACAGATGATAATGATCTCTACAAAGATAGTCAGACATTTTTCTACAAGTTAAAAGCAGTGAGATCTGATAACTCTTTGATTGAAGAAACAGAATCACTCATTGTACATCCAAACATCTCTGGCATCTATCGTACATGGGGTGGGATAAAAGCGCTTTTTAAATAAAATATTCCCGAAATAGATTATAGAATACCCTTTTCAATTGAGAAGGGTTTTTTTTTGCCTGAAAAATCATCTTTCGCCACGACATAAATGTTTTTATCCACGAATTTCACGAATTTTCACGAAATTCTATTTAAATTTATAGATATATTCGTGTTAATTTGTGCTAATTAGTGTAATTCGTGGAGAAATCTTTTGCGGCGTTGTAATAATTGACTTATTCTGGCTAAAATATAAGGTTGTAAGGATTGATTATGATGTTTGAAAAATTTTTCAAGTTTAAGGAATTGAACACGAATCTAAGACAAGAATTTATTGGGGGCAGTACAACTTTTCTCACAATGGCATATATAATATTTGTTCAACCGACAGTTTTATCGGCAGCCGGGATGGACTTTGGTGCCGTGATGGTTGCAACTTGTATTTCCAGTGCTGTTGCTATACTGGTTATGGGATTTTATGCCAGATACCCAATTGCCCTGGCTCCGGGAATGGGGCAAAACTTCTTTTTTGCCTATACTGTTGTATTAACCATGGGTATCAGTTGGCAAACCACACTGGGCGTTGTGTTTATTGCCGGTTTTATTTTTATAGTTTTATCATTTTTTGGGATTAGAGAGAAAATTATCAACGTTATTCCGGATTCACTCAAAAATGCCATTGCAGTGGGTATCGGATTGATGATCACTCTGGCCGGTTTGGAATGGGCAGGTCTGGTTGTGGATCATCCTGTACTTCTTGTTTCACTAGGTGACCTTTCTGAACCAACAACACAACTTGCTCTACTCGGACTTGGTCTTACATCGATATTGCTGATCAATAAAGTTCGGGGGGCTATGTTGATCGGAATTTTGATAACTACTTTGGTAGGTGTGCTAAGTGGTCTTATTCCTTATGAAGGGATCATAAGTTCACCTCCATCTCTGGAACCAACCTTGTTTAAACTGGATATTATTGGGGCTTTACAATTCGATCTGATCGTCGTTATTTTTACTTTTCTTATTCTTGACCTGTTTGATACGATAGGTACTTTGATCGGAGTTGCCAGTGAAGCCGATCTTCTTAAGGATGGAAAACTCCCACGAGCGAAAAATGCACTACTCTCCGATGCGATCGGAACAGTGATCGGGGCAATTTGCGGCACATCGACAGTAACAAGTTATGTGGAAAGTGCGGCTGGCGTGGCAAGTGGTGCTCGTACAGGCCTGGCAAATGTATTCACGGCCGCATTATTTATCATAGCTTTATTTTTTTATCCTTTGATCCAAATGATCGGAGGAGGTGTTGAGATTAGCGAGGGTGTTCGTCACTATCCGGCAATTGCTCCGATATTGGTTTTAGTAGGAACCTATATGATCAAAGGGGTACGAAAGATTCCCTGGGATGATCTTTCAGAGAGTATTCCTGCCTTCATAACGATTATCTTTATACCTTTCTCATTCCGGATCACGGAGGGTATTGCTTTTGGATTTATTAGTTATACCTTACTAAAATTATTTGCTGGAAAAGGAAGAGAGGTTCCGTTACTGATGTGGATATTTGCGGTAATTTTTCTGTTGCGTTATATCTTTATCGGAACAAATTAATCTCAGGACTCATACCCAAACTGTTTTAACTTCCTGTACATTGTTGCCCTGCTGATGCCAAGTAACTTAGCTGCTTCTGCTGCATTCCGGTCGGAATGAAGATAAGCTTTTTCAATTGCCTGTTTTTCAATTTCATCAAGCGGTGTAAACTCCCCGTTTGTCGACCGTGTTTTAACCCCAGTTGCTGTCCCGGATTCATCCTCCTCAACCCGGGATTTTTCCTCAAATTTACCGAATTCTACTTCATCAATGAGATCAGTGTTCACACGTACCGCTGTTCTACGCACGACATTTTTCAATTCTCTGATATTCCCGGGCCATGAATATTGAGCCATAGATTGTATTGCATTTTTACTGAACCGTTTAGGACTAATGTTGTTAGATTCACAAAATTCTTTTAAAAAATATTGAGCCAGCAAAGGTAGATCTTCTTTCCGTTCACGCAAGGGAGGAAGATATATGGGATACTCCTCCAATCTGAAATAAAGATCCTTCCTGAATTTATTTTCTGTTGCTGCCTTGGACAAATCGTGGTTAGTGGCAGAGATAACACGGAAGTTAATCGGGCGTTCTTCCTTTTCGCCTACCCGGCGGACCTTTTTTTCCTCCAGAATTCGCAGGACTTTTGCCTGAATCTCCAATTCCATATCACCGATTTCATCTAGAAAAATAGTGCCCTTGTCAGCCTGCTCAAAATATCCAGCCCGGTCTTCGGTTGCTCCGGTAAACGATCCCTTCTTATGTCCAAACAACAAACTTTCTGCCAGTTCACTGGTTATCGCAGAACAGTTTACTGCTATAAACGGGCCTTCGCGCCGTTTGCTGCCCTGATGTAATGCTTTGGCCACCAATTCTTTCCCGGTTCCGCTTTCTCCGATAATCATCACATTGATGTCTGTTTCAAGGACCCTGTTTACTAATTCAAATACTTCGTTGACTTTTTCACTTTCACCGACAATATCGGAAAAAAGCTCGCTTTGCCGGAGTTTGTCCTGCAATTCTGTTACTTCTTCTTTAAGATTAGAAAGGTCTAAAGCATTACGCAGAACTGTAGAAAGGCGGTCGAAATCGAGTGGCTTGGTCAGATAATCAAAAGCACCCATCTTTATCGCTTTAACCGCCATGTCCAGATCGTAAAGGGCTGTTACCATAATGACCGGTAATTCGGAAAAATTTTTCCGGGCATATTCCAATACTTCAAGGCCATCTTTTTCAGGCATTTTTATATCAAGGAGCACAGCCCTTATTTCCGGAGTAAGTTTTTTAATTGCATCTTCTCCGTCAGAAGCAAGGACAGGTGAGTATCCCAATTCCTGTACCATATGTGTATGAAGTTTCAGTATGCTAGGCTCATCATCTGCGATTAATATGTTCACAGCTATACCCTGTACTTATTCCTTATTCCCAAGAAAGTTAGAGATCGTCAAAAGCAAAAGCTCCGGCTCAAACGGTTTGATGAGAAAATGATTGACACCTAATCCCATTCCCCTGAATTTATCATCTGTTTGAGTTTTTGCTGTTAAAAAAATAAATGGAATATCTCTGAAATTTTCGTTACTGATCAGGTTTTCACGAAGTTCATATCCGTCCATTTCAGGCATAGATATATCACTGATTATCAGATCCGGTCGTTGTCTGTTACAGAACTCTAATGCCAGTTTTCCATTCTTAACGGAAGAAAATATATACCCCTCCTGTTCAAGATTATATTTAATGAGAGTAACCATACTCTCTTCGTCTTCGACCAGTAAAATCGTATATTTTTTACTCACTATTCTCTTCCATATTTTGAATAGAAAAAATCACCCGAACTGTTGTTCCTTTATTTTCTTCACTGTCAATCTCGATCTTTGCCTTATGGGCATCGAGAATCTCCTTCACAATCGATAGACCAAGTCCTGTACCTTTAATTTCTAATCCGGGCCGGTATACACGATAAAATTTATCAAAAACTTTGTCCTTTTCTTTGTCAGGAATACCAATTCCTGTATCGCTTATCTCGAGGATGATATCGGTATCAGTTTTGATCAGGCGAACGCGAATCTGACCATCATTGGGAGTAAATTTAATCGCATTACCGAACAAATTCGATAAGACTTGTTTAAGTGCATCAGGATCGGCAAAAATTTCATAACGTTCATCAGAAAATTTGTGAAAAACTTCTATGCCTTTTTCTTCGGCTTGAATTTTGTGTACTTCAAGAATTTCTGAAATTATTGGCTGGCTATCTACTTTGCGCATTCTGTAGGTAAAACGTCCGGATTCAATCCGGGAAATATTCAGAATGTCCTCAATTAATTTTGATAATCGTTGACTTTCCTGGTAAATAATGTTTATAAATTCTTCTTTAATCGCTTCGTTCATTTTTTTGTCGCGCAAAATTGTACTTGAAAAGCCTAAGATGGAAGCGAGTGGTGTTCTCAGTTCATGGGAAACACTGGAGACAAAATCACTTTTCATGCGGTCACTCTCACGTAGAGTTTCTTCAGCATGTTTTCTGACCGTGACATCGCGCATGGATCCTTCAATGGCAACCGGATTACCATAACTGTCAAAAACCAGATGCGCATTTACGGAAGTGAATACCTCTTTTCCGAGCCTGTCCTTTAGGCGTAAATCGAAATCTTCGATTTCTTTTTTTTCCTTTAATGCCTGCAACAGCCTGGGATGATCCATAGGATCATTATAAATAGTTGTTACGGGTTTGCCCAGTAAGTTTCCCCGATGATTATCAGTGTAACGGGAAATTGATGGGCTGACCTCGAGTATATTTCCCTGAAGATCGGTCTGGTAAAATACATCCTGGACATTTTCAAAAATCGTTCGATATTTTGTTTCGCTTTCACTTAAGGCATTTTGTGACTTTTCCAGTTCAAGGGTTTTTTGTCTTAACTCACGATTTATATCGATTGCTATTTTATGTGCTTTTTTCAGTTCTCTGTTTTGTAAACAGGCATTACAGGCCACCGCCAGTTTTGCGTTTAATGGGCTGATGGATTTAATAATTTGTGTATTCAATTCGCCGTTTGGCCTGATAAGAATAAGCATTCCAAAACCCGGTAGATCGAGCAGATGGTAAAAGTCACTTCCTTCACCACCACCAATAAGAGGTAATTTCTTCTTAAAGGTGTTTAACTGATTTTCATTAAACGATGGTGAAAGAAGATCAATAATTCTAAGATAAACACCGTTCTCCTGAATGCTTCGAGGGGTGATATAAACTTTTCGAAAAACAAATCTGTTCGTGGATCTTTCTTGAAGATGTAGAATAGCGCTGGCGGTACAGTTGAGGTTTTTCAGGTAGGAAGTCAGAGCCACCTTGAGCATTTTATTCATGTCCAGGGTAAGCCCAATTGACATGGCGATTTCGTAATATAATTGAATGAGATCAATCGGTTTAGCCACGGGCGCAATTACTCCTGTTAAACAACAGGAATATAGATATAAAAAAAGTAAAAAGTAAAAAGTAAAAAGTAAAAAGATGATGATTTTGATTTTCTTTCCTTTTTATTCTAATTTTGGCAAACCTCTTGGATATCCTATTCCTCACACAATTATTCAGAGGTTGATTTCTTCTGATGACATAACAATATGTGTTCCTGTGCGTCAGTGTATAAAATAAAAAATTTAGAATTTCATTTATTAGGATTTACTCAAGATGAAAAAAGCCAAATTGGTTCTGGAAGATGGTACAATTTATAATGGATTTTCGTTTGGGGCAGAAAAAAGTACCAATGGAGAAGTCGTATTTAATACTGGTATGGTTGGATATCCGGAAGCCTTAACCGATCCATCTTATCGCGGTCAAATTTTGACTCTCACCTATCCTTTAATTGGTAATTATGGTATCCCGGATAAAGAGAGAGAAAATGGGCTTTATAAAAATTTTGAATCAGAAGAGATACAGGCATCTGCTCTGGTCGTTAGTGAGTATGAAAAAAAATATTTCCACTGGAGTGCGGTCAAATCACTCTCCGAGTGGCTTAAAGAACAAAAAATTCCGGCTATTTATGATATAGATACCCGGGCCCTGACGAAAAAATTGCGTTCGCAAGGTACCCGGTTGGGGAAAATTATCATTAATAAAAAAACTGATCCCGGTTTTAAAGATCCAAATAAACAAAATCTGGTTGCTGAGGTAAGCGTTCCTGAACCTGTTGAATATATTAAAGGAAAGAAGACGGTAATCATCATTGATTGTGGGGTGAAAAACAATATCATTCAATCATTTTTACGAAGAGATGTATCTGTCATTCGATTGCCCTGGAATTTTGACTTTAGTAATCAACAGGCGGATGGAATTATCGTATCAAACGGACCTGGTGATCCGACGATGTGTCCGGAAACCGTTGAAAATATCAAGCGGGCTATGAATTCAAATCGTCCAATACTGGGAATCTGTCTTGGATCCCAGTTGCTTGGACTGGCGGCGGGCGCCAAAACTTACAAATTAAAGTACGGGCATCGCGGGCAAAATCAACCCTGCTCGGAAATGGGAACAAAACGCTGCTATATTACCTCACAAAACCATGGATATGCTATCGATTCAAAATCTTTACCCGAAGACTGGCGGGAGTGGTTTTATAATGATAATGATGGAACCAATGAAGGACTCTTGCATATTTCTAAGCCATTTTTTGGTGCCCAATTTCACCCGGAAGCATCACCCGGACCGGATGACACGGAATTTCTATTTGATATGTTTATCCGGGCAATGAATTAATTGTAGAAGGAATCATAAATGATCAGGAAAATCCACCCGAAAAAAGTACTAATCCTCGGGTCCGGTGCTCTTCAGATCGGACAAGCGGGAGAATTTGACTATTCTGGCAGCCAGGCAATCAAGGCGCTTAAAGAAGATGACATCTCAACAGTATTAATTAATCCGAATATTGCGACAATCCAGACTTCGGAAAAATTTGCCGATAAAGTTTATCTATTACCCATCACTCCACACTTTGTTGAAAAGGTCATTAAAAAAGAAAAACCGGATGGAATCCTGCTTGGATTTGGTGGCCAAACAGCATTAAATGTTGGGGTTGAATTATTTAAGAAAGGTGTGCTTAAGAAACTTGGTGTCAAAGTGCTTGGTACGCCGGTAGAGGCCATTGTGGATACGGAAGACAGGGATCGATTTACGCTTAAAACCAAAGAAATAGGTTTCAAAGTACCTTTTAGCAAAATTGCCACTAATATAGATGAAGCACTCGCTGCCGCTGAAGAGATTGGTTTTCCATTGATGATGCGTATTGCCTACGCTTTAGGAGGTTTAGGTTCGGGGATTGTATCTTCCCGTAAAGAGGTGACCGAGAAATGTGGCCGGGCATTTGCCTTTACCAACCAGATTTTAATTGAAGAGTCACTCTATGGTTGGAAAGAAGTAGAATACGAGATTGTCCGTGATTATCATGACAATTGTATTACGATCTGTTCCATGGAAAATGTAGATCCGATGGGTGTACATACGGGAGATAGTATCGTTGTTGCACCCGTTCAGACCCTGACCGCCAGTGAAAACTTTATGCTACGTTCAATTGGGATAAATCTTATCCGACATCTTGGGATTATCGGTGAATGCAATATTCAATATGCATTAGATCCTCATTCTGATGATTACCGCATCATCGAAGTAAATGCCCGTCTGAGCCGTAGTTCTGCTCTGGCTTCAAAAGCAAGTGGTTACCCCTTAGCGTTTATTGCCACTAAATTAGCCCTCGGCTATGCGCTGAACGAAATTCCAAATATCATTACGGAAGTTACTTCTGCCTGTTTTGAGCCTGCTTTAGATTATATCATCGTCAAATTCCCTCGCTGGGACCTGCAGAAATTTACCCAGGTGATTGATGATCTTGGCACGGAAATGAAATCAGTTGGTGAGGTCATGTCTATAGGCAGGAATTTTGAAGAGGCATTCCAAAAAGCGGTGCGCATGCTTGATATTGGTCTTGAAGGGTTGAATGCTGATCATATGGATTTTGACAGTCTGGATAAGTCGATTAAAGTACCGAATGATAAAAGGATGTTTGCTATAGCGCAGGCCCTCAATGATGGCTATACGTTGGAAAAAATACATGAATTGTCAAAAATCGACTTATGGTTTCTGAATAAACTTAAGAATATCGTTGATCTTGGGAAAAAACTGCGGAAAAAATCACTTAAATCTTTAAACCATGATTTATTGCTAAAGGCAAAGAAATCCGGATTTTCAGATAAACAAATCGCGCAGTTTATAAAGAGTAATGAACTTAAAATACGAAAACTACGCAAAAAAAATAAAATTGTACCCTATATTAAACAAATTGACACACTGGCTGCTGAATATCCTGCAATGACCAATTATCTATATTTAACCTATCATGCCATTGAAGATGATCTTACAGAAAAAATGGAAGACCAGATTATTGTTCTCGGGAGTGGTCCTTATCGGATCGGTTCCTCAGTGGAATTCGACTGGTGCTGCGTGAATTCGGTAATGACGCTTAATCGTCTGGATTATACAACAATAATGATAAATTGTAATCCGGAAACCGTAAGCACGGATTATGATATCTGTGATAAACTATATTTTGAGGAACTTAGTTTTGAACGGGTTATGGATATTTATGAAAAAGAGAATCCACAGGGAATGATCATATCTATGGGGGGGCAGGTAGCCAATAACCTGGCTGTTAAACTACATGAACAAAAAATTGAAATATTAGGAACATCACCGAAGCAGATTGATAATGCAGAAAACAGATTTAAGTTTTCAAAAATTCTTGATCAGTTAAAAATTGATCAACCCGAATGGCGCGAGTTTACAAATATAAAAGAAGCAAATGTTTTTGCGGAAAAAGTGGAGTACCCGGTTTTGATCAGACCCAGTTATGTCCTAAGCGGAGCAGCGATGAATGTTGTTCGATCTTCCGGTCAGCTTCATGCTTTTCTTAAGGAGGCCACGGAAGTCAATACAGAACATCCGGTGGTGATTAGTAAATTTATTACCGGCGCCCGGGAACTGGAAATAGATGCCGTTGCTGATAAAGGTGAGGTGGTTTGCTACGCGATCACCGAGCATGTGGAAAATGCCGGTGTCCATTCAGGTGATGCCACCATGGTGTTTCCACCACAAAGAACCTACATTGAAACAATGCGTCGGGTAAAAACAATTGCCCGGGAAATTGCCGAGGCCTTGCAAATCACCGGACCTTTTAACATCCAGTTTATCGCTAAAGATAATGAAATAAAAGTCATCGAATGTAACCTTCGTGCTTCGCGAAGTTTTCCATTTATTTCGAAGATAACTAAAAATAATTTTATCGATATTGCTACTCAGGTAATAATGAACAAGAAGATTAGTAAATCACAGTTATCTTCATTTGATCTGGATTATGTCGGTGTGAAGTCACCACAGTTTTCATTTACACGTCTAAAAGGATCCGATCCTGTACTTGGTGTAGAGATGTCCTCAACCGGTGAAGTCGGTTGTGTTGGAGAAGACTTTGAAGAAGCCTTTCTTAAAAGTCTTATCTCAATAGGGTTTAAAATTCCCGATAAAACAATTTTATTATCGACAGGAAATCTGGAAAATAAACTTGATTTTCTTCAGGAAACGAGAATGCTCTATGATATGGGATTTAAATTTTATGCAACCGGGGGCACGGCAAAATTTATAAATAAGCATGATATGAATGCCCAAATTCTTCACTGGCCTTTGGAGAAAAAAGAACCCAATGCTTTAACATATATTTCTACGGGGAAAATAGATTTAGTCATTAATATCCCCAAGAGTACGGAAAAAACAGAATTAACAAATGGATATCTGATAAGAAGAGCAGCTGTCGATCATAATGTGCCTTTACTCACCAATTCTCAACTAGCCAAAAGATTTGTTAAATCTCTGATGACCAAGGGTGAAAAAGATTTAAAAATTAAAAGTGTGGAGGAATACACATAAATACCGATACAGGCTTTTCTAAATTATTTTATTCTGCTTGATTAAAACCTTCAAAAGATATCAGGATGATCAAATATCATTCATTATCAGCCATTGTCAGATCAATTATTCTGGTCGGATCCATCATTGCGACAGGATCATTCTTAACTCTGCTCACTCAAAGTCCGGACAATACAATCCTGCAAATAATAACATTTCTGCTCATATTCGTTTCACTTTATTTAATTTTCAATTTTAAAGACTTGAAAATTTACAATAAAATATTTATTGGATTGGCGCTGGGAATCATTGCCGGATTGGTTTTTGGTGAACAAATACAGATATTTCAGCCTGTCGGAAAAGCCTTTATCAAGCTGATCAAGATGATTGTCATTCCACTGGTTTTTGCTTCGCTTCTGGTAGGAACCGCCAGCATGAATAATATTAAAAAACTGGGAAAAATCGGTGTTCGCACCTTTGCTTTCTATATATTGTCAACCGCGCTGGCGATTACGATTGGTTTGATTATCGCGAACACGATCAAGCCGGGGAGTAGCATTCCTGCTGAAATTCAAACCGAGCTCAGACAGGATTACGAACAGGAAGCCGGCGATAATATATCCAGGGCAACGGACCGCCCTTCAACGATTGATTTACTGCTCAATATCATTCCGGAAAATCCGGCCCAATCTATGGCGGATGGCAAAATGCTTCAAATCATCTTTTTTGCCATAATTTCCGGTATCGCCGTAACCTATTTGCCAGAGGATAAAAGAAAAATCATTCTCACTTTTTTTGAGGGGATAACGGATATTACCATCCACATGGTTCATATGATAATGAAGCTTGCACCTTATGGCGTTTTTGCCCTGGTCGCTTCTGTGATAGGTGAATACGGGACGACAATCATTCTGACTTTGCTTACATATTTTATCACCACCCTGCTGGCTCTGGCGGTGCATGTATTTTTCTTCAATAGTGTGGTTATTAAATTTTTCACCGATTTGAAAGTTTCAGAATTTTGGCGAGGCATTTATCCTGCTCTTCTGGTTGCTTTTTCGACCAGTTCGAGCTCGGCGACCATTCCTGTCAGTATTGAATGCGCAGAAGAAAATTTAAAAGCAAAGCCGGAAGTAGCCAGTTTTGTTCTTCCATTAGGGGCTACGGTTAACATGGATGGAACGGCAATTTTTCAGGGCGTTTCTGCTGTATTTATTGCCACGGTATACGGTATGGATTTGACTTTAGTTGATCAATTAACTATTATTTTCACCGCTACGCTGGCTTCTATTGGAACAGCTGGAGCCCCGCAGGTGGGCATAATTATGTTGACCCTTGTTTTACAAAGTATTGGCATACCACTGGAGGGAATTGCACTCATTCTTGGGGTGGAAAGATTCCTCGACATGGCCCGGACAACCGTCAACGTTACCAGTGATCTTTCCTGCACGTCACTCATAAGTTATCGTCTTGATAGGGGTAATCGTCTATGAAAGTTCAACAATCATTTAATGAACGATTGAACATGTTAATTTCCAATAAAAGTTCATTACTCTGCATTGGTTTAGATCCTGTGGTAGAAAAAATTCCTTCACATCTGAGATATGAAAAGAATCCCCTCATGTTGTTCAACAGGGAAATAGTGGAAGCAACCAGTGATCTGGCAATCGCTTATAAAGCAAATTTAGCGTTTTATGAATCAGAAGGACAAAACGGTCTTGAGGCACTTAATGATCTGGAGACGATGATCTCAAAAGATATACTTTTAATTTTGGATGGTAAACGCGGCGATGTGCCACATACTTCCGAAAAATATGCACATGCCTATTTTGATCAACTGGGTGCCGATGCTGTCACTCTCTCTCCATACATGGGAGAGGATAGTGTCAGATCTTTTATGAATAATCCTGAAAAAGGGGCCTTTATATTGTCCCTAACATCGAATGAAGGCGTACAGGATTTTCAATATCTTCAGGTAGGTGTCGATCCTTTATATCTCTATGTTGGAAAAATGGTAGCTAAGTGGAATGCTAATAATAATTGTGGTCTGGTGGTAGGTGCCAGGGATATGGAAGGATTGAAAATTTTACGCAACGCACTGCCGGATCTGCCGTTTCTCGTACCCGGAGTAGGTGCCCAGGGAGGTGATCTGAAAGAGGTGGTAAAATTTGGTCGTAATAAAGCGGGTACGGGCCTGATTGTAAATATCGGCCGGGACATTATCTATACTGATGGTGGAAAAAAATTTGCTCAAAAAGCCAAAGAGAGAGCAAAATCTTATGTCGATGAAATGAGCAGTCTTATGAAAACAACCTGGAATTATTAGTAAGATGACAGATGAGATTTTAGAAATTTTTCAAAAGAGCGGAGCACTTTTAGAAGGACATTTTCATCTGACTTCCGGTTTACACAGTCCCACTTACTTCCAGTGTGCTCTGGTCCTTCAATATCCTGAGTACAATCAATTTTTGGCAAAGAGAATCGTTACACATTTTAAATCCGAGTTAATTGATGTCGTTATCTCACCGGCCATTGGCGGCATCGTAGTTGGACAGGAGGTTGGTCGTCAACTTGGTGTGCGAACCATTTTTGCAGAACGAAAAGATGGGAAAATGATATTACGCAGGGGTTTTGAACTCGGATCAGGAGAGAAAGTTCTTGTTTGTGAGGATGTTGTTACAACTGGTGGTTCTGTTTATGAAGTGATCGATCTGGTTAAAGGTGAGGGAGCAGAGGTTAAAGGCGTGGGGATTATTGTTGACCGGAGTAATGGAAGTGTTGATTTTTATGTAGAACAATATGCGGTCGTACAATTAAACGCGGAAACTTTTTCACCCGAAACATGCCCCTTGTGTCAAAAAGGTGTTCCGATACAAAAACCGGGAAGTCGGTGATGGAATAAACATGACTTATTTACCACGGAATCACACGGAAAAGACACAGAATTAGGAATTGGATTCTCGATACTGGATGCTGGATACTCGATGCTCGATATTGGTTGATAAATTTCTGTTCCCCCTTAAAACAGGGTGTTGCAGATTAAGCAATTTTAAACAATTTTGAGGTTTAAAACGCGCAGATTGTCATTCCCGTCCCGCACCTGCGGGAGGAATCTATAAAAAAACAATGACTTAGGCAATTTTTCTACATGGATCCCTGCTTTCGCAGGGATGACATTTCAGTATAATTTCACTAATCTGCAACAACCTCAAAAAAGGAGGTTAGGGGGTTGTAAAATACGAGATACGAGTAACGAGAAATGAGAAGCAAGCATTAAATTTGAAACATTTTAACAATTAAATCATATTAAGCCTGAGGGAGAGATGAAAAGATATATTTTTCTGATATTAATTTGTTCGATTATGTTTTTTTCCTGTACACAGAATCCGCGGGTAGTGATTGTGACGAACCTGGGTGAAATTGAAATTGAATTAAATGCAAAGGATGCGCCAAAACATACGGAAAATTTTATAAAATTGGTTAACGATGGTTTTTATGTTGGCACTATTTTTCATCGGGTAGTTCCCGGAGCGATTATTCAAGGTGGTGATCCTTTGTCAAAGGATACAGATCCCTCCAATGATGGCACTGGTGGTACCGGATATACTATAGATGCGGAAATCAAACTCCCTCATAATCGGGGGAGTGTTGCTTCTGCCCGGTTGGGGGATAAAATGAATCCAAAGAAAGAATCAAATGGTAGCCAGTTTTATATTTGTCTTAAGGATCTCCCTCAACTTGATAAAGCAGGGTATACGGTTTTCGGTAAGGTGGTTCGTGGTATGGAAACAGTCAACAAAATTGGTAGTTTAAAAATAGATGCCAGACAACGGCCCAACCGCCGGGTGGTCATGGAGCGGGTCTACGAAGATTAGAGGTAAAAATGCTGTTTAATAAGGTAATCCTTCTCATAGTTATTCTTGTTACTATTCTGCCGGCCGATGAAAATGGCCGTTACTGGATCTATTTAAAGGATAAAACCCCATTTTCACAAAATAATCTTCCGGGTTTATCTGATATACCGATCAGTGAACGCGCGATAAAACGAAGACAACTTCGTGGTGATGGTACCATCTTTGATCATACTGATTTACCTCTGTCCGGGAATTATATTGATAAACTGGAAAATATGGGCATTGAGATTTACAGACAATCGCGCTGGCTGAATGCAGTGAGCTGCTATTTGAACGGCGTTGATAAAGAAGTCTTGATGAACCTGTCTTTTGTCTTAAAGGTTGAGCCGGTAAGATCTTCTAAAATTAAACCGGTTGAAATGTCTGAAGAACAGATATTTCATAAACCTGTTTCTGAAGATTATGGTCCCTCATTTAATCAAAATGATATGATTGGAATCCCATTTGCCCATGAAATAGGTTCCCATGGGGAGGGGGTACTGATCGCTTTATTTAATGGCGGATTCATCCTTGATCATGAAGCATTACAACATATCGAAGTTGTAGCTGCCTGGGATTTTATCTATGATGATGACAACGTAGCGGATGATGACGAAGATGTACCAGGGCAACAAAATCATGGTACACTGGTATTAAGTGTTCTTGCCGGATATTCTCCCGGTCATATTATCGGTCCGGCCTATGCCTCACAGTTTCTGTTGGCAAAAACGGATCATCTCACCCTGGAAACAAAGCAGGATGAGGATAACTGGGTGGCTGCGGCGGAATGGGCTGAAGGTCTTGGGGCGGATGTGATTTCCTCATCAGTTGGTTATGACTATGACCTTGACTATACTTATGAAGATATGGATGGTAATACCGCTGCGGCAACCATTGCAGCAGATTTGGCCGTCAAAAAAGGGGTTTCGGTTTTTCAGTCAGCCGGAAATGAGGGTTCTTCATACTGGAAATATATCATCGCACCGGCTGATGGTGACAGCGTAATTGCCGTGGGTGGTGTGACACCAGAAGGTAACTTTTGGGCAGTCAGTTCGCGGGGACCGACCTATGATGGCCGAATTAAACCGGATCTTGTGGCTCAGGCGCAGAATGTCTACTGTGTCAATCCCCGGTCAACAGATCGTTACACGACGGCAAATGGCACATCTCTATCATGTCCCCTGGGGGCAGGAGCCGGTGCCATCGTTCTTTCTATTAATCCATCTCTTACACCGATGGCATTGAGAGATTCATTGGTCAATAATGCCTCACAGGCTGATAATCCGGATACTTTAATGGGATATGGTCTCATTGATCTGGAAAAATTAATTTTCAAGATGATCGGAGAACCGGTCGTTTCGGTAAGTAGCTTTCAAGCAGTCCCTCTTGAAGGGAAAAATCTCATACAATGGGTTGTGGATTTGGAAATAGCGAATGAACGTTGGCTGATCAGCAGGAAGACACCAACGACACCCTATGTTGAAATAGGACAAATGGATGGAAAATTATCCGGAATCAGCCAAGAGACGTATTCTTTTTATGATTTTAAAATCGAAGGCGGTGAATATTTCACCTACAAATTGTCATCACAATTCGTATGGGGAAGAATCAGTATCGTCGATACTGCTCAAATACAGAGTATAGAACCCACAGATATTTCCTTGTCGGCAAATTTTCCAAATCCCTTTAATTCGGATACAAAAATTATTTTCGGATTAAGTTCACCGCAGAAGTTGAGTTTAAAAATTTATGATATAACCGGCCAACTTGTGAAGACACTCATAGATAATGAAGTGTTAGAGGCCCGATATCATCATTTGCTCTGGGATGGTTCAAATAATCTGAATCAATCTGTCAGCAGCGGAACGTATTATCTTCAATTGACTGCAGAGGGCACTCAAAAAATGATGAAAATGCTGTATCTTAAATAAGGGTATAAGGTTTAGGGAATTCGGAATTCGGAACTTGGAATTGGATTCTTGCAGCCTGAAATAGGATGGCACAATTATGTTCCCCCTTAGAAAAGAGCCTGTCCCGCAACTGCGGGAGGGTTAGGGGGTTGTTTGAATAGAGATGCGAGATATCAGTTTCGTGATAATGGATAAATGTTTTGAGCACTCGTTCCGATGCTCTGCGTCGGAACGAAAAAAAACTAAAGTATAGGTTACGACGCAGAGCGTCGCAATCAGGTGGCGAGAATGAAAATTGAAGTGAAAAAAAGGGCGATTGTAATCATCATTGATGGGGTTGGTGTCGGTGAATTACCGGATGCCGATAAATATGGTGATATTGGCAGTGATACGCTTGGAAATCTATCGCGTGAAACCGGCGGTTTAAATCTGCCAAATTTAGAGAAACTCGGATTGGGATGTATCCATCCGATAACCGGTGTTAAGTGCGTAGATAATCCCCTCGCCAGCTATGGAAAATTAGCAGAAACTTCACCGGGTAAGGACAGCACGACGGGGCACTGGGAACTTGGAGGTTTGGTTCTTGATAAACCTTTTCCTACCTATCCGGATGGATTTCCGGAAGAAATATTAAAAGCGTTTACAAAAGAAACCGGTTTGAAAGTTTTAGGAAATTATGCTGCTTCAGGTACTGAAATTATCAAGGAATTGGGTGAAGAGCATGTGAAAACCGGAAAACCGATTATATACACATCTGCCGATAGTGTATTTCAAATTGCTGCTCATGATGATGTGATTCCGCTTGAAAGACTATATGAAATTTGTCAAATATCCAGAGATATCTTGCGGGACGAACATGCTGTGGCTCGTGTTATCGCCCGACCTTTTGTTGGAAAAAATAAGGATGATTTTGTCAGAACCAGATATCGGAAAGATTTTTCTCTGAAACCTACCGGAGAAACTTTATTAAGAAAACTACACAAGACTCAAATTCCGACGGTTGCAATCGGAAAAATTAATGATCTCTATGCATATGATGGGATAAGTGAAAGTTTGCAGACGAAAACAAATGCTGAAGGTATGCAGGCTCTCTCTGAATCATTATACAAGTATGAAAGTGGATTCATCATGGCAAATCTTGTTGATTTTGACATGTTATGGGGGCATCGGAATGATAAGGAAGGGTTTAAACGCGAATTAGAGGAGTTTGATGCATGGCTCGGTGGTTTTCTGAAAAAACTGGATAAAAATGATATTTTAATCGTCACTTCGGACCATGGAAATGATCCTACCACACCGGGTACAGATCACTCCAGGGAATATGTACCAATATTAGTAGTTGGGGAAAGAATAAGCAATGGTGTTAATATTGGTATACGAAAATCATTCGCGGATTGCCAGGCTAGTCTGGCAGAATATTTTTCAGTTGAGAAAACACCCTGGGGCGAAAGCTTTTTACAACTTATTTATCATTAATATGCTTAAAAAAATGAAATTGTATTTTCTATTTTATAAATTAAACGTCGCTTATGGGAACTACCTGGAAAAAAATTAAAAATGGAATGTCTGAGGGTTTTCAGAATTTGTCAGAGAAAACCGGTGAGATGACACAGATCGGTCGTCTGAAGATTGAAATCATCGCAGTTAAAAGGGACATTGAAAAAGCCTTTATCGAACTCGGTGGCCGGGTATATCATAATCTGGAAGAAAAGCATGAAGATGATATCCTTTCTGATCAGAGAATAAAAAAACTGGTCAAGGATATAAAAGCTCTGGAATTAAAGTTAAAAACGCTGGAAGAAAAAATTGAACAGGTGCGTGAGCATCGAATGATAAAATCTGAATAACTGGCTTAACGCTTAACACGCTTCGGTTTCAAAGGGTTTAACCGACACATCACAAATTAAGGAACTAATCAAAACGAAATTTCGTAGCAGTAGGTGTATTCTTAAAATGGGGTTATTTTAGTGAGTGATTTTTTTATCAGCAAGAATCAATCGTTAGAAAATTATTTGCGTGAAATTGGTGAAGTCAAATTATTAACACCTGCGGAAGAAATTGAACTGGCGAAACGGATTAAACAAAATGATCAGAGAGCACTCAAGAGACTGGTAAGTGCCAATCTGAGATTTGTGGTAAGTGTTGCAAAATCGTATCAAAATTATGGATTATCTCTGGAAGATTTGATAAATGAAGGTAATTTAGGACTTATGAAGGCCGCCTATCGATTTGATGAGACACGTGGATTCAAATTTATTTCATATGCAGTTTGGTGGATAAAACAGTCAATTCTACAAGCAATTGCTGAACAATCACGTCTGGTAAGACTCCCGTTAAACCGCGTCGGAACCCTGACAAAAATTGGTAAAGTCTATAGCATGTTAGAACAGGAATTCGAACGCGAACCAACACCTGAAGAAATTGCCAGTGTATTAGAAGTGGAATCCGGAGATATCTCCGATACGATCAAGATGGCGACCAGATCTGTCTCAATGGATTCACCGCTTCAAAGAAACAGTGACAGTCGGCTTATCGATATTATTCAAAATCAACAGGATCCGGAACCCGATTCAGAAGTTATGGGAGAATCTCTCAAAGAGGAGCTTAATCATATCCTGAATACCCTGACTGGCCGGGAGGCAAGGATCTTAAAACTATATTTTGGATTGGATGGCGAAAAATCTCATACACTCGAGGAAATAGGTGAAAAATTTAAACTTACCCGAGAACGTGTACGACAGATTAAGGAAAAAGCACTTCGCAGACTGCGACATAGTTCGCGCAGCAAGGTGCTCAGATATTATCTCGGTTGATTACAAAAAACATTCATTTTAAAAACCCCGTCATTTGGCGGGGTTTTTTATTATATAATATTATGTGTAAATTTACCTAATGTATCAAAAAAGTTGATGTATTCGATTTATTGTTGTAGAGACGTAGCATGTCGAAGACCCCGTTTTACGGGTGCTACGTCTCTACAACATGATGATTGTTGATATATTTTATAAATTTCCAGATAAACTGACGATGCGATGAGGTCATATTTGTGAGAATAATTCTTAGTATACTTTTTATCATAAATATCACACTGGTACCATATTGTATTTCGCAGGATTTTTCCAAACTATCCGATGGAAAAATTAAGTCCGTCGAATTAATTATTCCAAGTTTTTTAGGCGATAAGTGTCGAAATTATTACGGTAATGAAGCACCCGATCGCCTTGACCTCCTCTGGAAGTTTAATCTGGGTAAAGGAAAGACGGTTATCTCCAAAAAGATCGGAGAGAAGGAATGGGCCGGAAGCGGTTGGACCGGGCAACCACTTTTAGTTCGTGAAAACGATCAATTGTATCTAATCCAGGGCTCCCTTGATCATCATTTAAGAAAAATTGATGCAAAATCAGGGAAAATGGTTTGGGAGTATAAATTTGATGATGTGATAAAAGGCACGGGTACGCTTTGGATCAATAAGAATGCCAGAAATCTGGAAGAAAGTGTGGTTATTCTACAGGGTAGCCGGAGGGGTTATGAAAATGATTTATATTCAAAATACGTACCCAGTTTTAGAGCAATCTCGTATTTTACCGGTAATGAACTTTGGAGAATGAATGTTTCCAGAACCGCAAGCTATAGCCGCGATGTTGATGGGTCAGCACTCATAAGTGATGATACGGCATATATAGGATTAGAGAATGCTCTTTTTACAGTGTTTAATCCGGACCCAAAGTTTGCAGCAATTAAACAAGGTATGTTGCAACCGAAAATCTACAAACAGGTTAAACTATACGAAAAATCAGACCAATTCCGGCATGGTGGAAATCTTGTCGTAGAGTCATCGCCTGCTTTGCTTGATGATAGAATTTATATTACTGCCGGATCAGGTCATGTATATGGCTATGATTTAAATACGGACATCCTGAACTGGGATTTCTATATTGGTTCAGATATGGATGGTTCACCGGCTGTCACAAAGGACAGTTGTCTTATCGTTACGGTGGAAAAACAATATATTGAAGGGCAGGGTGGTGTTTTTAAACTCGATCCTTCCAAACCACCTTCTGAGTCAGTTGTCTGGTATTTTCCGACGGAGGATGACAGTGTGGAGTCCTGGCAGGGGGGAATTATTGGTTCTGCGGGTATAAATGATCTAACAAAAGGTCCAACAGATCCTTCCCTATGTACCTTTATTGGGATTGATGGATATTTATATGTAGTGAATCATAAAATAATCGCTGAACAAGCGGGAAAAGTTTCCGGCCCAAATAATAAAAGACAATATGCGACACCAAAACTTGTCTTTAAGAAACAAATCGGGCCTTCAATCTCAACGCCGATTATAGTGAGAAACAAAATAATTGCTACAGGGTATAAAGGCATTTACTTATTTGAGTTTGATAAAGATCTGAATTTTAGATTGATTGATAAACAAAGAAGAAGCGCTTTTGAATCAACTGCAATTGTACACGATAAAAAGATTTATGTCGGCGCCAGAGATGGATTCCTGTATTGCTTTGGAGAAGCAAAGTAAGCCCAAAATAAAGAAGTCCACGAATTTCACGAATTTTTACGAAAATCTATTTAAAATTTATGAACAAATTTGTGTTAATTCGTGATAATTAGTGTAATTCGTGGATAGTTGTCGTGCCGTTGGAGATATGCTATTGCAGCCAAAAACTTTGTTATTTAAGCAAAATTTTAATGTCATTCAGAATGAATCTTCCTGCGTGCCGAAATCGCATCTACACGAAGGAAGATCCCTACGGGATGACACAGTAGAATTTGCGATTTGTTTGCAGCATTGTACTGCACTATGAATAGTTCAGGTTAATTAATTGATTGGTTTTGTGGTGAAATCTGGTAAAAATTGCGATAAAGTTGTATAAGTTGTTTATTAACAGAGAGTTAGTTTAAAAAGTATCATTTTTTATTAAATTTTATAAAATTTTGTTAAATTTCCTGAAAATCGACCGAATTTAATAAATAACAGAAATTTAATTAAAAAAATGCGTATGCAGAGCAGAAAAAAGCTTGACAAAAATATTGATTTTGGATATTTTCTAGGGTACTGGTGGGTCTATCCTGTTTTGCAATCACCATATAAAATTTATTTTCAAGGATTAAGGGGTTAAGGAGACTATTTTGGCTAAAGAGGAATCTACGATCATTTTTGTCTCGAAGGACAAATCTTATATTAAAGAGTACAAAATCTCACGTAATAAATTCTTGCTCTACTCAATTATTTTTCTTGTTGTTTTCATGGTTGGTGGAAATTATTCTTTAGATTGGTTATTGGAATTCCGTTATGATTCGAAAGTGGAATTTCTTGAGAAGAACAATCAATTTTTAAAAAGTCAACTGGGAGATATGGGAGATAAAATTGAGTTAATCAATGGCCAGCTTACCATCATTGAAGATCGCGACGATGAGATCAGAATGATTATGGGAATAAAAGAACTGGGGGATGATGTCAGGGATGTGGGTATTGGTGGTACAAATTTTGAATATAAATTCGCTGATCAGATTGTCAATCCTGATGTTGCCGATGATTTAAATAAACAGATGTTACTGATCGATAAACTCGAACGTGAAGTAAAACTGGAACTACAAAGTTTCGGTGATCTGATTAACACCTACCATGCGAAAGAAGACAGTATCAGGCACATGCCTGCCTTACATCCGGTCGTAGATGGGCGGATTACTTCAGATTTTGGCATGCGCTTACATCCAATATTTAAAAGATACAGGAAACATCCGGGAATCGATTTTGCAGCCAAAGCTGGATCTCCAATTTATGCAGCAGCTGATGGTATTATAAAACTTGCCAAATATAATGGTGGCTATGGCAATTGTGTGATTATCGATCACCTCTATGGTTTTGAATCAAGATATGGCCATATGCAAAAAATTCTTGTCAGAAGAGGTCAACGTGTTGAACGAGGTGATAAAATAGGATTGGTAGGCAAAACCGGAATCGCGACCGCACCACATTTACATTTTGAAGTACATTATAAAGGCAAGGAAGTCAATCCAAGGCATTATTTCTTTGACGATCCTTCATTGAACCGTCTTGTCGTAGAAGAAAATCGCCGGTAGGCGATTTTCTTTTGCCTTTTAAACCTCTGTGCAGGTTATCAGAAAATTATATCAAATTTTGATCCATTTAAACCATATAGTTTGTCTCTACTCAAAAAATCAGATTTAGAATTTCTTCCTGCTTCAGTCATCTATTAGCAACTAGTAAGTATTAGTATTGTCAATCAGTTCATGATACAGCTCATTAATTTTACAAAATCCACAGATATTAAAAGTGGATTTTTTATTTTATATTTCAGCGAATTTTTGTAACTTTAAACCCCATAGAATATATTTTGTGGAATACTATGAAAATAGTCTGTGTAATTCCTGCCCGTTTTGCTTCTCAAAGGCTACCTGGTAAGCCGATGCTAAAGATTGGTAACTCTCCGATGATTGAATGGGTGTACAGAAGGGCTTGCAAAGTTAAACGATTCGATACTGTTATTGTCGCCACAGATAGTAACATAATTTATGATCATATTATTTCGATAGGTGGCCGGGCAATGATGACACCTGAGGATCTGCCTTCCGGTACAGACCGTGTTGCTTATACCGCCAAAGATATGGATGCGGAAATTTTTGTCAATTTACAGGGAGATGAACCATTAATAATCCCTGATGTCCTTGAAAAAGTGTGCGATGCTTTTTCTGATCCGCAGGTGCGGATCGCCACACCGGTTACGAAAATCAAATCTGTCGAGGATCTGACAGATCCAAATCTAGCCCGGGTGGTTCTGGATCATGATGGAAATGCCCTCTATTTTACCCGGGCGGTGATTCCATATTTTCGTGATATTGAAAAATATGAAGATTGGTTAGACAATTATGATTATTACAAACATATTGGTATATATGCTTATCGGAAGGATATTCTCCAGCATTTGACCAGTTTAAATCCGGGGAAATTAGAAAAAGTTGAGAAGCTGGAACAACTGAGGATGTTGGAACACGGATATAAAATACGAACCGTAATAACAGATTATCAATCCCGAAGTGTTGATACCGAAGAGGATTTAATAGAAATGAACGAGTTCATTTCTCATCACCATTTAACCATGGAAGAAATTGATGCAAAAATGTAAATATATATTTATTACCGGCGGTGTTGTCTCCTCACTCGGTAAAGGAATTTCCTGTGCCTCACTTGGCTATTTATTGAAGGCCAGGGGTCTTAAGATCTCTATAATGAAACTTGATCCATATTTAAATGTAGATCCAGGAACAATGAGTCCCTTTCAGCATGGGGAAGTATATGTCACAGATGATGGCGCTGAAACGGATCTTGATCTTGGTCATTATGAAAGATTTCTTGATCAAAATATGTCACGTGATAATAATGCAACCGCCGGACAAGTATATCATCATGTTCTAAAACAAGAAAGGGAAGGAATTTTTCTTGGCTCAACGATTCAGGTAATACCACATATTACAGATGAAATTAAGAAAAGAATAAGAATGGTTAACCGTGAAAATGATCTTGATGTGGTTATAGTTGAAATCGGTGGCACGGTCGGCGATATTGAGGGTTTACCCTTTCTAGAGGCAATCCGGCAATTTGGATTAGATGAAGGAAGATCAAACACATTATATGTCCATTTAACCCTGGTACCATTTATATCGGGTGTGGATGAATTGAAAACGAAACCTACACAACATTCGGTCATGCGCCTGCGTGAAATAGGTATTCAGCCTGATATTCTTCTTTGTCGCAGCGATCGCACACTGCCCGTTCCGGTAAAGGATAAAATTGCCCTGTTTTGTAATGTTCCTCCTGAAGCGGTCATTGAGGCAATAGATGTTCCGACTATCTACGAGGTGCCTTTATTATTTGCCCGGCAAAAATTTGATAAAATCGTGGCAGATCATTTTGGATTTAACGGAAAAGAGGCAGACTTAGATACATGGGGAAAACTTATTAAACGATTCAAGTCTATCAGTCAGGAAATAACCATTGCTATCTGTGGAAAATATGTCTCGTTGCCTGATGCATACAAAAGCATTATGGAGGCCTTTGTACATGCCGGGATTGAAAACGATGTTAAAGTTAAACTAAAATGGGTGAATACCGAAGAAATTGTCCCGGGGACAGAGAAGAATCATTTAGATGATGTCTCCGGTATTCTGGTACCCGGCGGTTTTGGTGAGCGGGGGATCGAAGGAAAATTAAATACGGTTAAATACGCGCGTAATAATAACATTCCTTTTCTTGGGATATGCCTTGGATTACAGTGTGCTGTAATTGAATTTGCCAGAAATGTGGTGGGCTGGGAGGAGGCCCATAGCGCAGAATTTGAACCGGAAACGCCCTATCCGGTGATCGATATCATGGAAGAGCAAAAGCATATTACCCAAAAAGGCGGAACCATGCGCCTGGGTGCCTATGACTGTAAACTGATCAAAGAAACAAAATCATATGAGGCCTACGGTTCAGAATTAATAAGCGAGCGTCACCGACATCGTTTTGAGGTAAATAATAAATTCAGAAAACAGTTGGAAGAAAGTGGGATAATTATAAGTGGTATCTCCCCCGATGGCTCTCTTATTGAAATGTTAGAGTTACCTGAACATCCCTGGTTTGTTTGTTGTCAGTTTCATCCTGAACTAAAATCAAGAGCTACACGGGCACATCCCCTTTTCAGGGAATTTGTAAAGGCCTCTTTGATGTTCTCTAAAATATTGAAAAAGGTTGGCCAGTAAATGTCACAAACAATGTATCTCCTCGTATATAAACCTGAGGGTACAGACCCGGATATTGATTTTGAATTCCTAAAGCAGCAGGGAATTGATATTGTCTATGCTTCTAATATGAAATCGATGATCGATATGATGCGAAAGAGAGAAGCTACTGCCGTTATGGCATTTTATGAGTCTGAAGAAAAAAATGCTATCGATTTTTTAAGATATATTATGCGGCAGCATCCAAACACACAAAGAATTTATATTACAGAGCGATTAGAAAAAAATCTGATCGAAAATGCTGTAAATAAAGCTCATATTAATTATTTACTCATCTCACCCCCGGATGGTGATTATCTCTCTGGGTTAATCGGTAAGGCTTTTCGAAGATACCAGTTTCTCACGCAACCAATGAAACGCTATGATGATCTTGCCGGTATAACAGTAGATTTACTGGAACATGTGGATAAATATAAAAATGAAGCCAATACCGATCCCCTTACCAAATTATTTAATCGCCGGTCATTTGATAAAATTCTCGATAAGGCCATGGTGTTGTATAAGGAGAACAATCTTCATTTTTCATTAGTACTAATAGACCTGGATGATTTTAAAAAGTTGAATGATACCTATGGTCATCAGGCAGGTGATGAAGTTTTAAGGGTATTTGGGAGTATACTCCAGAATAATATGCGTCAGGAAGATTCAGCTTTTCGTTATGGTGGTGAAGAGTTTGCTATAATCGCCAGCGGAGATAAAGCCGAAAATATCAGACTATTCATCGATCGAATCCGTATTCAAGTAAAAAATAAAGTCATAACCTTTGAAGACCAACAAATTTCTTTTACATTCAGCGCGGGACTGGCATGTACAAAAAAATCATTTTCGAGGGATGATTTAATAAATGCGGCTGATAAGGCCCTTTATCATGCTAAAAAGCATGGTAAAGATCAAATTGTTGTTTATCAAGAGATCGTATCAAATAGTCACTAATCTTATTCAGGAATATTTATAGAAATCTATGTTTAGGGAACGACTGTCACCGCTAAGAGTTTAAAACGGACAAAGAATTTTTTTCAATATTTCTAAATTATGAGTGGCAATTAGTCGAATATAAAATCTCAGGGTCTTTCCAGTATATGGTAAGGAATAGCTTAAACAAATAATTATACCATGGAAGAAAAAATTAATCAGGTTTCCATATGGTCTTCTTTCGACAATCTTGTCGAGGAAGCCGAAGGTACATTTTTTGATCATCATTATGAAAATGCCATTAAAAAATGGCAGGATTATGCACAAATAACCGGTGCACCAAGTTGGCAACAGGCGGCAGATGATTTAAAAAAATTGATAACAGAATACCTCTCGGCACAAATTTCGGAACCTCAGCAATTATTTGAATCCTGGTTAAAATTGCGCAAACTAATGAATGAGAATAAACTCAGTTCATATGCATACAATATCATGCAACGTTTGTACGCAAAAATATTTCTGTCATCGAAACAGACGGTCTCCTTTGATATTGCAACAGGCGTTTTTTGCTTTATTGAGGAAAGATATGATACGGCAAAAGAAAATCTAACCGATGTGCTTAACAGAGAGCCTGATAATCTTCTGGCAAGAATTTTTCTAAGTAAATGTCATTTTATTTTAGGTGATGAAGATCGGGGGATGGCCACTCTGTCTCAAACTGTTTTTCTCGGTGGTAATGAAATTCTTTCAGAAGATATCGGTGCTGAACAAATAAGAAATCTTTATGGTCGCTTACGCTCAATTCACGGAAAAGGTGAGGTAGGTGTATGGCTGGTACCCTTTGAGGCCTGGTACAGAAGCTGGCTTGTTTGGGTAGAAGACACGCCGTTTTTTCAGGTGATGCAACAAAAGGAAAGAAATGAGAGAATCTTACAAGTTAAGTACTATGCCTCAGAAAAATATCGTCATTTTGTCAGATGCCTGTACATTGCCGAATATGTTCGGGAGTTCCTGCCGAAGGAAAAAGGTATTATCTGGGAACAGGAAGCGTATATGGAAAAACTCGATGCCAATCTTTTCCAGAGATATCGTAAAAAAAGAAAACCAATTGTTTGAATTACATAAAAGGAGCAGTAAAGGAAAGGAATCCAGTGAATATCTTAAGAAAAATATTTTATCTTAATAAATTTTTGAGAAACTCATAAGTTGCTATCTGAGATCTTACTTTTTCCTCTGAACCTGCTTTAATGTATTCATTTTTCTGTAATCTATCTATACACCGTGCTTTTTGATTATCCTTCCATTGAATTTCAAATATAGATTTTATCATCTTTTTTATATTACTGTCATAAATAGGAAAAGCGACTTCTATCCTCTGGAATAAGTTTCTACGCATCCAGTCGGCTGAAGCTAAGAAATATTTCTCCCTGCCATTGTTGTAAAAGATAAAAATTCGGGTATGTTCCAGAAATCGGTCCACTATACTGATGATTTCAATATTGTCACTTAAATTTTTAATTCCGGGAACAAGACAACAGATACCACGCACAATAATCCGGATTTTCACACCGGCCTGACTGGCCTGATATAATTTTTCTATAATTTTTTTATCTTCCAGGTTGTTCATTTTAAAATCGATACGAGCATTTTTTCCTGCTCTGGCATTTTCAATTTCACTCTCGATCAGTTCATTAAATTTCTTTCGCATGATGAAAGGAGCCACTAAAAGATGTTTAAAATTATATTCTTTTTCCTTCTTTTCCAGATAGATAAATACCTGTTCCACCTCTCTGGTAATTCTGTTATCGGAGGTAAAAAGACCAAAATCACTGTATAGTTTGGCCGTCTTCTCATTAAAATTACCTGTCGCCAGATAAGCGTATTTTTTTATAGTTTTCCCTTCTTTTCGCCTAACAAGACAAAGTTTAGAATGCACTTTTAAACCGGGAAAACTGTAAAGTACTTTTATACCGGCATCCTCCAGTTTTTGTGCCCACATTATATTTGATTCTTCATCAAATCTCGCTTTTACCTCAACAAATACCGTGACAGATTTTTCTTTATTTGCTGCTCTTATTAGATTACTTATTATCTGAGAATCAGCGGCACTTCTGTATAAGGTGATGTAAATATTCTGTACCGAAGGGTCCTCTGCCGCATCCTTCAAAAATCTGATTACATTATCATAGTTTTGGTAGGGAAAATAAAGTAGATGATCTCTTTCGGAGAGCGCCGACCAAAAATTGGTAGATGACTCAAGTGCAGGAATTCGGAGAGGTGGCAACTTTTTATCCTGTAAAGAGATTGGACCGAGCCGGGGGAAAGAGATAAAATCACTAAAGTTATGATATTTCCCGCCAGGAACCAGATCCTCCTTTTGCAATATCAATGAATCTTTAAGAAATTGGAGGAACTCGGAAGGCATTCGCTCATCATATAAAAACCGGGAGGGTTTTCCCGTTTTACGCCTGGTTATCCCTTTTTTTATCTTTTCCAAAAGATCACCGGTAAATTCATCATCAATATAAATCTCAGCGTCGCGGGTTAATTTGATCTCATAGATATCTCTTACTTTATAACCGGGAAATATTTCATCCAGATGCAGTCTAATAATGTCATCAAGAAAAATAATGGTCTGCTGGTGGTTAGAAGATGGCAATTCTATAAATCGTGGTAAATTTATCGTAGGAATTTCCACCACTGCATATGTTGATCTTAATGATTTTACAGATTGATCGTTCTTTTCATTTTTTGAATGAAGTCTCACAGCAAGATATAAAACTTTATTCTGGAGAAAGATTGTCACTTTTTTTCTTACCAGTATACAAGGCCTGAGGAAAGGTGATATTTCATATCGGAAATAGTCTGATACAAATGAAGCTTGTTTTTTATTCAAGGATTTTTCATCGGTTAATATTATATTATTCTTTTTGAGTTCAGGTATAATAATATTTCTGAAAATATCCCCTAATTCCTGTTGCTGTTTGTCGACCTTTTTTTGAATCTCTTTTAACAAAGAGGCCGGATTAATTTTTAATTTTTCTCTTGATTTTTTTTTTAAGGTGAGTAAATATCTTAGAGCCGCTACCCGTACCCTGAAAAATTCGTCGAGGTTTGATGAAAAAATGGCCATAAATTTAATTTTTTCATGCAAGGGTACATTTGGATCCTTTGCTTCCTGGAGAACTCTATGGTTAAAAGATAACCAGCTCAGTTCCCGGTCATAGAAAATGTTGTTGTGCATGCTGCCTCTCGTATATCAAGATTAAAGATTTTTTGGAGACTTAAAAAATTTAAACGTCCCACAATTTTCCGAAATTTCCTGCCAGGAAGAAATATCTAATTCAGTACAAAAAATACCACAAGTCGGGATATTATCGATACGGGCGTTGGCAAGCATATTGGCAAAATAGGTCATGCCCGGATTATGGCCGATCAGCATCGTGCTATTAAATTTATCATCCACCCTGCTAACCACCTTTAAAAGTGAGGTGGTATCAGCCTCATAGATTTCATCAGAATACTTCACACGGCTAAGAGTGTAGGAAAGAATATCAGAGATAATTTTTGTCGTCATTGACGCTCTGACAGCTGGACTGGATATAATAATATCCGGCATAATATCTTTATCCTTTAGAAGGCGACCCATTGCCGGGGCATCTCTCTTACCGCGTTTATTTAGCGGTCTTTCAAAATCATCGAGTTCCGGAAATTTCCAACTCGATTTTGCATGACGAACCAGATATAGTGTTTTCATTGGCTACTTTTTGAAATTTTTTTATATTAACCACGGAATAACACGGAATAAATACACGGACTTATAAAATTTAATAGTGTGATACATCATTACATTATCATATTCCATTTTAATTTTATATTCTTTTATCGCTATAATTTTAATATTCTGTGTTAATCCGTGTACCTCCGTGGTAAATAATAAATATTGATAAGGGAATTATCAATTATTCAAATCGTTATAGTTTAATGAGATTGAAAATAGATAAATGTATTTTGAATTGCAATGAATAAAATGTAAGATTTTTTCCTATATTCATAAATTGATGATGTGATCATATTTAAGATGTTTCTGTATGGCCGACCGGAGGAATGAAGTGAGCGAAGAGAAAAAAGCTTTAATCTACATCCCAGATATAAGTGGATTTACACGTTTTGTAAACGATACCGAAATCCAGCACAGTCAGCATATTATTGAAGAATTGCTTGAAGTAATCCTGCAATCGAATGATCTGAAGATGGAAGTATCTGAAATTGAAGGGGATGCCATTTTATTTTATCGGGAGGGCGATCCACCCCAGCCGGATCAGATTAGTGAACAGATCAAAAGTATGTTTATAAATTTCCATACTTATCTGCAAGTAATCGAACGAGATACAGTTTGTCAGTGTGGCGCCTGTCGCACTGCCAGTAAATTGACTCTTAAATTTTTTATTCATTATGGAGAAATCGGGATATCGAGAATTCGCGATCATATACAATTGATGGGAAAAAATGTAATACTTGCTCACCGGTTGATGAAAAATAATGTTGACAGTAATGAATATCTTCTGATGACAGAAGATTATACAAATTTTCATAATAAGTCACAGATAGAGAATCACCTAAACTGGTCTGAGATAAAGGAGGGTAAAATTAGTTATGAACACATTGGTGACGTCTGCTATAAATACATTGAATTATCCTCCTTGCGCTCACAGTTAAAACCTTTATTTCCAGCCTCCGATGCAGAAAAATTTCCCAATCCAATAGAAATTATGACCCATATTGAAGCACCGATGGAATTTACCTATCAGGTTGTTACAGATCTAACCCGACGAACCAAATGGTCAGAGGGTCTAAAGAAAATTACTTACGATGAGAAAGAAATCCTGCGAATTGGCTCAAAACATATTTGTGATTTGCCTGCAGGTCTGGTTGAGTTGGAAATTGTTCAAAATAAACGTCTTGAAAAAAAAATTGAGTATGTCGAGCAGGCAACAAAAAGCTTTCTTTTTCCGAGAGCAACTACATTTTTTGTATTTGAAGAAAATCAACATGCTACAAATTTACTAATACAATTTCATTATAAAAGACTATTCCTGCTTGGTTGGCTGGTGGATCTTTTTTTCCGAAAAAAAATGGAGGAAAATTTTATGAAATCCGGTCGGAATTTGAAAAGATTTTGTGAAGAGTCAATAAAAAAACTATAGAATAATCATAAGGCAAAAGCAATAATATAGGCAATAACCGAGATAATGAGCCCATACATAAAAAAATTGTATGCAATCCGTAAATAGCGATATTTTTTGCCCAGGACTACACCTAAATAATAGATATCTCTAATCAGATTATTGTAAAGATATTCTCCATCCTCCATCAACTCCTTCATTCCCCATTCGTAGTCCTCAACCGGCATATTTATAAAGTTCCCAAAAAAAAGCAGGTTTCCTTTTCTTTGGGTAATATCTTCCCTGGAGATTGTAAATGACGTGACTTTGGGTCGGGTGGAAAGTACAGCAAAAATAATCGTACCCATAAGAGTTATTAAAATTATTACCGTAGGAAATATTAATTGTGGATCTTCATGCAGTCTACGGACTAATACTGAAATGATGATTGAGATGATTAAAGCGCTGATGCTTATTAAGGTGCTTGCTTTGTTATCAGCGATTGAACTTAATGTAAAATGGTTTTTAGAGGTTAAGCGAAACATCGTCTCAATACCACGATCCGGTGTTTTTGCTCTTTTTGATTTCAGTTGAAAAATGTTATCGACTTTTTCATTAGTATCATCGGTTTTTGTATCCATCTTTTTTGATCTCTCCAGGGATTCCTGCAATGTCGAAAGATTTATTAAACGCTGATCGCCAAATTTTTCACGGGCATATTCGGTTTCAAAATCATTTTCGCTGATAAATTGAATGTTTAATTTAATCCATTCCTCATTTGACAAAGATTTACCAGGAATATTTTTCCACTCTTTAAATAATTCTTTGTTTCGTTTAAAATAATTATTTTTACCAAGATGAATCAGATTTGCATCATGAAGAATTCTTTCAAGTACGTTCCCGGGCTTATTTTCCGGTTTTGTTGAATTTATACAGCCAATAACTTTTTCTATATTTTCATCCGGATAGTTTTGTTTTTCTAAAAACCGTTTGGCTATATCCATACTTTTATCTTCATGACCTTCGTATAATTCTGATATTCCGCAATCATGAAACCAGGCAGCGAGGACAATGATCTCTAAATCTGTCGCTGAAAGAAAACTTTTTTCACCAAGAAGTATCGCATTTTTGGCTGTCCTTCGTGTATGGGCGAATGAGTGAAAGGTATACCTGGAATCAATATTTTTGGTAAAGTGATCTTTAACAAATTTTTCACATTTTTTTATAATTTCTGTCATGACAAATCCTGTTTTTGGTTATTTAGCGCAAAGTTATAAAGTTTTTCAACTGAAAACTATCTAGAACCACATTTAGGCAAACTTTATTCTTTTATATTTAAAATAGTGACACAATATTTTAATATCAATAGGTGCTTCAGGGTGTTATCTTAAGTTAGTTGAAATTTAAAAGAAAATACTCATCCAAATGAAGATTTTATTTGATTCAGGTTATTTTTTATTTATTTTTCAGATGGAATTTCATTTTTACTAAATGATCGTTCATAATGACTGATAACTATATGATGTTTTTCCCGCCTAAAAGCTATATTGTAAACTATATGGCGAAGAAAAAGTCTATTTAGTATTAATAATTACAATTTTTATGCCAGGGTGATTCGTCCGGCTAATTATAGTTAGCTCTCTGGAGAAGAAGATGGTTATTAGAGAGATAGAAAAATCTGATATTAAGGACATACTCGATATTCGTGTATCTACCAAAGAAAACCATTTCAGCATGACAGATCTAGCTGATGTTGGAGTAACGCCCGAATCCGTTGCAGAGTGGCTTGATGGTTCTGTCAATGGATGGGTTTGCGAAATTTCCGGGCAGCCTGTTGGTTTCGCATTGGCTGACAGCAAAACTGCAGAAGTGCTTGTGGTTGCATGTTATCCGAAATTCGAAAAGAAGGGTATTGGCAAAGCATTGATGCACAAAATTCACGATTGGTTGTGGTCCTTTGATCACGATGAAATCTGGTTATGGTCAGATCCCGACCCTGGCGTTCGCGCATATGGGTTTTATCGCAAACTGGGATACGAACCAACAGGCGCAACCAAGGGGAACGATGAAATGTTGAAACTTAAGAGGAAAGCGAGCTAACAAGCGCATCAACGCGGACGCCTTCAGCTCTAGCATGCGTAGTTGAGTTACTAAGGCCCGGCGCCGGTTATGCGCCAATCGTTAGGCGTATTACTGATACACACAATATTTTGGAGATAAAATATGTCAATACCCACGGTGATGGTAAGTTCCACCTTTTATGACCTAAAACAAATTCGTACTGACATTGGACATTTTTTGAGTAAAGAAATGGGCTATACACCTCTTCTATCAGAACTTCCATCATTTCCAATTGATCCTAATAGAGATACAATTGAAAACTGTAGAAAGCGCGTTGAAGAAAGTGCTGATATTTTGATATTAATTATAGGCGGAAGATATGGCTCAATCGATGACAAAACGGCAAAATCAGTTACAAATTTAGAGTATCTCACCGCACGTAAAATAGGAATTCCAGTATATACTTTTATCGAAAAGCACATCCTTTCAATCCTTCCACTTTGGAAGAAGAATCCTGACGCTGATTACTCGAATGTTGTAGACACAACAAGTTTATTCCAATTTGTTGAAGAAATCCGTCAAATAGAAAGCAAGTGGACATTCCCCTTTGAAACAGCACAAGATATCATAACTACTTTGAGAATTCAATTTGCTTATCTTTTTTCTGATTCACTTCAGTTGCGACGTCGACTAGGAGAAAATGGAATTCCACCAGATTTTGAAATTTTAAGTCCAAAAGCGTTAAAAATAGCACTTGATAAGCCTGAGGCATGGGAATACTTTTTATTTTTTCAGGTTTTGATTGATGAAAATCAGAAACATGAACATATGTTTAAGGAGTATAAGGCAGGATTATTAATAGGCACTTCAGAACAAGTTGAAATTGAAACGGCGATTGGTTGGATTCAGACAAGACTTCGAGAACTAAAAGGATTGATAAATTCGGCTAATCAGCTGCTTAGTAAATCGTTACAAGAGGCATTCGGTGAACCTGGACAGGCAGGAGATGCAGATGAAATAATCTGGAATGCTAAAAAACTTAGCGAAGTCACTGAAGAGGCTGTTAAATGGGCTTTACTCATTCGTAAGGCCAAAGTCGCAGAACCATTTACAAATGTTATTGCTGCAATGTCTGAATTTCCTACCTCTGCTATTGAACGACTTCAATTTTATCCAATAGAATGCATTCCTCAAATTGAAAATGCGCTTAAAGGTGCATCATCAGGTACACCAATAAGTTTAGAGCTAATATTAAAATTGGAATTAAATAATGTGGAAGGCTTTAGCGCAGCTTTAGCTGAAGCTGAAAGGCGATTCAATGCAGGAGATTACTGATTAATTGTTATATTACGCCTAACAAGCGCATCATCGTGCCAAGATAAACCCAGATCGTTGGGAAATGATCTACT
>JAGLYF010000129.1 GCA_023132435.1 Calditrichia bacterium
ATCTGTGGTTAATAATTCGTGAAATCCGTGAATTAAATCCGTTTCAACATCAAGATTTATCATCGGACATACTTGTAAGTTTCTTACAATAATTTGCTGTTTCACAAAAAAACACTTTTTCACCAAGCAAGAAATAAGACATAGTTGGTCTCAGACAAGGGTTGTCTTATAGATAGGTATTAACTGATAGATTGAGGTGAATCCCATTTGAAAATTTCTTTTCGGATAAAGTATTTCAGCATAGGGTCAACCAATACATTTATTTTATCTTCTTTTTTAATAAGCCCCTTTGACCTTAATTTCCGTAAAGCGCGGGAAACGTTCAACTTGTTTAAATCTAAAGAATTATATAAAGAAGGAATACCTTGCGCAATGGCTATTAAGATATTGACTTGTTCCCTGGCGCCTGACAGCTCTTCCCATAATTTTTCAATATAATTTATCTCGCTCCAATAGGCCTCATCTATGGCGTCTATAATTTCCCTATCATTGATTTTATTTTTATTTGTTCCGACAAGCTTAAATTCCAACTGCTTACAGATTAACTGAGTATAATAGGGATGCCCTTTGGTAAAACCCAATAAAATATTTAAAGCGCTCTTTTGAATATCTATATCAATCTTTTCAAACTCTTTGCGGATATATTTTATGAAAATTCCGGGATTTATCTCCTTAATATGTATCACCCTGGCAAAACGATAAAACGGCGATTTTGAGGTAATGAAGATTCGTTCCATTACCGACTCCAGGCTGCCGGAAAAAATATATTCAGTTTGTTGCTGTAATTGAATCTTGGCACGAAATAATTTTACAATTTCACCGCCATTTAATTTTTCAATATCACCAAACTCATCAAAACCACAAATAATCTGTTTTTTATATTTAGAAGCAAATTCTTCGATAAAATCGATACTTTCAGAAAGCAGGTCCAATTCATCCTGATTTTTATCCGCGAATTTTAATATGAATTCAAAATCTTCTACAGCCTGTTTAAATTCCATCTGATGCATTAAGGAACTAAAACTTTTACGAAAATCAGAGAATGCCTTATGAAGTTTTTTGTTAGACAATACCGCTTCCGTTATCTGCTCAGCAAATATCCTTTTTTCGGGAGCCGCAAAGATATCCACATAGGCTGTAAATAAATCATCTTTCTTAAAACGGTTTAATACTTCCAAAACAACAGAAGTTTTTCCAAATCTGCGCGGAGCTATCAGAACAACGCTTTGGCCGGAATTAAGATAATGAATTATCTCTTTGAGTATTTCTTCTCGTCCAATGAGCTTATTTCCCATAACCGGTCGGCCGGCCTGAAATAAACTTTCCAAATTATTGTCCTTTAGTTTTTGTTAAAGTTCAAGGTGATTGGTAACTGGTAATTGGCTTAACCATCTAATTCTCCTTTTTAAAACAATATACCGGAAGAAATTCTGTGAATCAATCGAGATGGTTTTATTGCGTGGGGCGTTGTGCGTAGAGCGTCTTTTTACCACAGATTGCACAGATTGACACGGATTAAAAAAAATAATTTATTTTTTTTTTATTTCCCCAGAATGGTAATTTACATTTTAATACAGCAATTACTTTTAAAATAATATAATAAAATCTGTGCTAATCTGTGAAATCTGTGGTTAATAATTCGTGGACAAAAATATAAAATATTAATCTGTGTAATCTGTGGTTAAAAGACGCCCCACGGGGGATGTCAACTTTTTTTGTCGGGATAATTTTTCACCTGATCGACAATATGCTGTTTGATTTCTGCCCAGGAAATTGGCTTTATCATGACCGGTGAAGGCTGGTCCTCGGCATCATCAAAGTAGACCAGGGATTTCAATAAATGATAGATATTGGTTGATTCTTTGCCGAATTTCATATGAAATTTTTTGAGCAGATCTGACAATTCAAAATATGTTAATAGAAAGTACAGATCGATAAAATCTTTTTTACTCCCTCTGCCTGAGATCGCAGCTAATTTCATAAGGGCAATATCGAGCAAAGACGCTATTGAAATATTTTTATATTTTAGAAGTTCACTTAAAATCGGTATTCCTAAAGTGAAAAAAGATATACGAATACCATCAATGCCGGCATTAATCGTATCTTTATCTTCAGAGTACAATTCCATGGTTCCCAGATCACCGAGATTTTTTTTAATCATTTCCCTGTTTAAAGATGTTGTATTAAAGAAATCAAAATCGATTGACTGCCGGTGGCCTAGCTGTAATGCCAACGCTGTTCCACCGGCTAGATAAAAATCGGAAATCCAATCAAGCCCAGCCATGGTACTGAATAGTTTCAACTGATTTTCCGGTAATACTTCTAATTTAATCTGATTAGTCATATAACCTGATACATTTATTAACCACAGATTTCACAGATTATCACAGAAAGAAAACAATCTATCAATAAGAAATTTTGTCAATATAATTGATATTCAGTTTAGTAATAGATTCTTCGTTGCGAAATCTTAGAGTTTATCTCTAACATTTGAATATCTAACAAGGAATGACGAATTCTGGTTTTTGAACTTGTTTTGTGCTTACTTCTAAAATCAAAATTCGTTAATCGATATTCATTATTCAAATTTTAAATATTTTTTGTTAGATTTATTAGAATTAATAGTAATCAAATCTGTGATAATCTGTGTAATCTGTGGTAAAAGATCTGTGGTGAATTTTTCAGGATAATAAGATATTCCAATAATTCTTTGTCTTTTTATCCAGATTGCGGCTGTGTTTAACCACATTTGTCAGATAGGCTTTGTCGATTTGTGCTAACAACCAATATAGGGTTTGTTCATTACCATAATTGAGCAGGCGTTCGGTGATAAAAAAAGGATAGGTCTCCATGGTGATTTCATAAAAATCACAATCCCAAAAATATTTTCGGTAATGTTCAGGAAGTTTGGTCATGTCGATTAAGGTAAAAAGGAAAAAGGTAAAAGTAAAAAGTAAAAAGGAATAGAACGCGCCGCGCCTGAGGCGGGCAAGGAT
>JAGLYF010000013.1 GCA_023132435.1 Calditrichia bacterium
TTTATTATTTCGCTCAATCCAAAAAACCAAAGATCCTATCATTCTTATACAGATTTAGAGTGGTATTTCGCGCAACCAAAACTTATAGAAAATTTAAAGGCTATTCAAAAATTAAAATAACCTCAAACATTAACCCACCCCTTAATCCCCTCCCTTATGTATAAGGGAGGGGAAATGGGGAGGGTTATCTTTGCGTCTTTGCGGTTAATCTAACCATTTAACGAGTCGGACTTCATGCGGATTGAATAAATCGGGATGGATGGGTAAAACACGACAATTAAACCGATAAGACCCATCACTTTCAGCGACCACATAGGCGCGGTATTCCAGCTGAGTATCACCATTTTTTGCCACTAATCCCATCGGAATGATTTTCATTGCCTGATGTTCTCGATAGGCATCCTGCCGTTCCAAAATAATTTCAACCTGCAAATCCTTTTGATTCAAACCAGCGGTATCTACAAATAGTGATATTTCCCGTTCTTCTCCGGCAGAGAGTATACGCCGGTCTTCATCCATTCCCTGTCCATTTTTAATACTGAGTTCGACTTTATTCCACAGACGTTCAATTCGATTTTTCCAGGTGGTAAAGCGATGTAATTCCCGATATTCTTCTTGTGAATATTTTTCTGCTCTTTTCATTGCCGGCAAATAATAGTTCTTGAGATAGTCCCACACCATTCTATGCGCGCTAAATTGCGTAATCGTGGAATGAAAGGAGTGTTTAGCTTTTTCAATCCAGGCATTGGGGATTTCATTCTTATCTTTATCATAATAGAGAGGGATCATTTCATTTTCCAGGGTATCATATAAGGACGCAGCATCCTCCCTATCTTGTAATTCATTATCATCATATTGGCGTGATTGACCAATAGACCAGCCATTCTGCATATTGTAACCTTCCAACCACCATCCGTCAAGAATGCTGAAATTGATTCCACCATTAATCGGCACTTTCTGACCTGAAGTTCCACTGGCTTCCAGCGGACGTCTTGGTGTATTGAGCCAGACATCCACCCCTGACACCAATGCCCGGGCATTACTCATATTATATCCCTCAACAAAAACAACTTTCCCCCTAAAAGCATCATCTTTGGACAACTCATTAATTCGACGAATAAGATCTTTGCCTGCCTCATTTGCCGGGTGCGCTTTCCCGGCAAATAATATCTGGATTGGTTTCTCTGTATTACTCATAATATTTTTAAGTCGCTCAAGATCGCTAAAAAACAGCAATGAGCGTTTATAGGGGGCAAATCTTCTGGCAAAACCGATAGTCATAATATCCGGTTTTAAAATATCTTCAGCCGAAGGATAACCTGCATAATCCGGCCCATAACGATCAATACGATGTTGATATATCCGACGAATATGCTCTATCATATCGGTTTTCATGCGTTGCATGATTTCCCAAAAAACATCATTCGGAACATCATAAATCTTATCCCAGAAATGCTCATTGCGTATTTCTTCATGCCATTCAGGTCCGAATTGATCATCGAGTAATCCAATCATTTCTCTATGGAGCCAGGAAAAAGTATGAATACCATTTGTCACATGCCCAATTGGTATCTCAGAAGCAGGTACACCCGGATAAACTTTTTGCCACATATCACGGGAGACTTCCCCATGCAATTGACTAACTCCATTAGCTTGATTTGAGAGATTTAAGGCCAAAACAGTAAGTGAGAAATTTTCATGCTGATGAATATTAGTATTTCTACCAAGATCAAAGAACTTTTCATGGGAAATTTCAAGTTTTGGCCACAAGTTCTTAAAATATTTTTCCATCATATCAAATTCAAAGGCCTCATTGCCGGCAGGTATGGGTGTGTGGGTTGTAAAAACGGAGGTCGATCGGACAAACTCCAGGGCCGTTTTAAAATCCATACCTTTGTTCATTAGTTCCGAAATGCGCTCAAGACCGAGAAAAGCGGAATGTCCTTCATTCATGTGGAAAACACTCGGTTGAAATCCCATTTCCCGGATAGCACGCATGCCACCGATACCAAGAATGATTTCCTGCTGAATCCGTGTTTCGCGGGTACCGCCATAAAGACTATGGATAATATTCTTGTCCTCTTCACTGTTCTGATCAACAGTTGAGTCCAGTAAAAAGACGGAAACACGACCAATTTTTACTTCCCAAATTTTCAGAAAAACTTCATGATCAAGAAGGGGGACGCTTACAACAAGGGGTTCACCTTTATCATCAGTGACTAAGTGTATCGGTAACTGTTCGAAATTCAGCTCATTATAAATTTCTACCTGATTACCCTCAGCATCAATTTCCTGCTGAAAATACGCATGCCTGTACATTAGTCCGACAGCTATAAATGGCAGACCCAGATCACTGGCAGATTTGGTATGATCGCCGGCCAGAACACCCAATCCCCCGGCATAATTTGGCAGTGATTCATGAATACCATATTCTGTTGAAAAATATGCAATCGACTGATCGAGCATTTTTGGATAATTACGGGTAAAAGTGGTTGTTTTATTTTCGATATATTGGTTAAATCTGTCCCAGGCAATATTTAATTTTTCCAAAAAAGAGGAGTCTTTTGAACAAGTATCTATCTTTACCGGATCAATCATCTCTAAAAATTTAACCGGATTTCTTCCGGATTTTCTCCACGTATCAATATCAATTTCCCGGTATAAATCACGGACATCCGGGTTCCAGCTAAACCACAAATTTGTCGCCAGATCGCCTAATTTTTCTAATGAAGGGGGGAGTTCAAATCGCTTGGCCATAATGTTCTTCCTTTTTCAATCTTTCCAGTATCACCATAGAATAAAAGTCTGAAATTTTAGTAAAAGTTTATACGAAAATCAAAAATGATTATTTTAATTAATAATTACCACCACGGTATTGGAATGGCGATTCCAACCGCCCAGTTTCTTTTGGTATTGAACTGGATCCATAATCCGCCCAATTGAATAAATGCACCAATGGTAGATCCCTTGTAAGGTTTACCATCTATAACCCGATAATAAGTCGGAAACTGATCCGTACCTGAGTTTTCCGAATTCCAGTTTTCATCATAAAAATAATATTGGTAGGTAATTCCAATTTCGATTGACCAGTTTCCTAAAGGACTCGGATGAGTCAGGCCGTACATCGCATTTATATAGTAACTATTCTCTGAGAAGTTTCCATCCCATAAGTAACCCTGACCCGGAAAACGATTATACCGGCTGTATCTAAATGTTGAAAATCCCATTCCTGCGGACAGATAATCTCCCAATCCGGTTTTTATATGTAAGAAATTTGTATAATAACCAAACCAAAATTCATTTCCTGTACCAGTACCACCGCTAAGAAAAGCCATAGGTTGTTCATAAACAGGTTCTTCTATGGGAGGTATATCATTCGTTTTCAGGATATATTTTGCCCCAAAATAACGATAATTGTAGATATTTTCATTTGAGAATGAAGCTCTTAAATTTCCTTCTTGTGCTTCGATAATTACTTTTAAACTGGAAGCATTACCGATATCAACCATGTCCCATTTATCGATTTCATAGTAGGCACTTAGCCTGTTTTTTTGCTTGCTGATATTATAACAGATTAAGTAAAGAGCTCTGCCATCCAAAATTAGACTCATTGTATCACCATCCTGCAGGGAAAAAGGAAGATTCTGATCATGATACTCAAATTTTAAAATATGGTATTCCCTTCCTTTTGAGGTTATCCTTCCGGGATTCAGCGTACCGGTATATGGTTCTGTCCTTCGATCTGTATAAAATTTTAACCAGTTTCCGGTCTGAAGAATGCTTTCCAGATCTCCCATCTGAATTCTATAATCTGAAATTTCAGTTTGTTTACCAGTTTGACAGCCTGTCGAAATTTGAGTCAATAAAACAATAACCACCAATTGTATAATGATCCTAAGGTCCTTTTGCATTCCGGGGTGTTTTTTGGTCAAAACATAGATAGATAAGTGATTAGGTATCGTATAAATCAGATGGGAAGAATTTTTCATCATTTATCCGAATTGATTCGAATCTAGAAATTTATTTAATGCTTTTGCCACCATCAACAGAAAGTATCAATCCGGTAATATAATCTCCGTCTTCCAATAAAAATCTTACTGCGGAAGCCACATCTTCTGCCTGCCCGGCCCTTTTTAATAATGTTTTTTCAATCGCCTGGGCAATTTGCTCATCACTATAATTGTCAGGCATCAGGATGGGCCCCGGATTAATGCAATTCACCTGGACATAGGGAGCAAGGGCTTTCGCCAAACCTTTTGTAAGACTTATCATCCCACTTTTTGTCAGGGAATAAGGGATATAGGAAGGCCAGGGTCGTAGACCGCTGGTATCGGCAATATTTACTATTTTACCTGCTTGTTTCTCCATCATAATTTTACTTGTTTCCTGAGAAAGAAAAAAATTAGGTTTCAGATTTAAGGCAAACAAATTATCCCAATTTTCCTCGGTCACAGTTCCGAGAGGTGTTTTCATAAATATCGCAGCATTGTTAATCAACACATCGATTGTACCAGCCACCTCCACTATTTCACGAATCAGAGAAGGGACCGTATTTATTTGCTTAAGATCTCCCTTTAACAGGTTTACAGAGGGATATTCCTTTTTTAATTCCCGGGCTTCCCTCTCACTGCTATAATAATGACAAAACACATTTGCCCCGGCAGTGATAAGCTCAACTGTAATCGCCCGGCCAACTCTTACCGCACCGCCTGTTATAAAGACGACTTTATCTTTTAAATCCAAAACTTCTCCAATAGTACAAATCAATAATTTATTTTACCACAAAGTTCACAAAGAAAGCACAAAGTGCACAAAGTTTTAATTAATTATTTACTCTTTGTGATCTTTGTGCCTACTTAGTGTCCTTTGTGGTTAAAAAGATTTGTCGGTATGCTCAATACCTCATTATCTTAAAAATGGATTATTCTCACGTTCCCGGCCGATCGTGGTCGCCGGTCCGTGGCCAGGGTAGACAATTGTTGAATCATCTAGTGCTAAAAGTTTTGTTTTTATTGAAGTTATCAACTGATTATAATCTCCCCCGGGAAGGTCCGTACGTCCTATCGAATCCATAAACAAACAATCACCGACAAAAACAGAGTTTTTGATCTTTATTGATATACCTCCTGGAGAGTGTCCCGGGGTATGAAGTATTATAGCTGTCAGTTTTCCGAAATCAAGCGAATTACCGTCTTCTAGAAAATCAGTTATTTTTGGTATCTCCTGAACATTCATTCCAAAAAAATTACCCTGCTCCTGCAGGGTATCTAACAGCGATAAATCTCCACGATGTATATAAAAAGGGACCTTAAAATAATTGATCACTCTTGAAACCTCAGCTGTATGATCAACATGGCAATGTGTATTAATCACATATTTGAGTTTTAAATCCAGTTTGGATATTTTTTCGATCAAAAAATCCGCCTCAGCCCCAGGATCGATGTAAATTGCTTCTCCGCTCTCCGGATCTGTGACCAGATAACAATTCATTGCAAAAGAACCAACGGTAATAGTTTCAATCTTCACGTTTACCTCTGACTTCAGGTCGAACAATAATAGTTAGCAACCGACTACTTTATTTACAATCAGATAGGGGATGATGATGTACAAGGTAACGTCACGAACAAAATAGAATAAGATAAATGCGATTAGAAATTTCCATCCTTTTTTTTTAATAAAGGCCTTCACACCTTCTGTTTTGATAATTTCCCACCACTCAATCGCCCATTTTGGCTTTAAAAATTTCATATTTAGAAGTTAATTCTGCCTTCCATAAACAATCTGGCCTGCCCACCAATAACGACACGATCCTTTTTATACTCACAAATAAGATCTCCGCCACGACAAGATACCTGTTTCGCCTTCATCCTGGTTTTACCTAATTTTTCTGCCCAATAAGGTATCAGCGTACAATGAGCAGAACCCGTCACCGGATCTTCCGGGATTCCGACCGCTGGTGCAAAAAACCGGGAAACAAAATCTATCTTATCACCGGGCGCAGTAACGACGACTCCCATACGATCTAATTCTTTTAGAAGTGTCATATAGGGTTTTAGATTACGCACCTCATCTTCTGAATTAAATACCGCCAGATAATAATTCGAGGCCAGAACTTCAACAGGATTCTGTCCCAGCGCTTTTATAAGATTATTCGGTGTAACACATTCTTCCGGCCGATGGACCGGAAAGTCCATCATATAAAGATCTTTCTCACGTCTGACAATCAGCTCACCACCATGGCTGCCAAATTTGACTTCCTTCACATCAGGTTGAATTTTATTCATGATCACCCAGGCACTGGCCAAAGTAGCATGCCCGCATAAATCTACTTCGGTTTGAGGTGTAAACCAGCGTATTTGATAGTAATCTCCCCGGTTTACAAAAAAAGCTGTTTCGGAAAGATTATTCTCTCCGGCAATTTTTTGCATTTTGTCATCTGACAACCAGTAGTCCAGCGGACAAACTGCAGCCGGATTACCAGTGAAAGCTTCGTTTGTAAAAGCATCAACCTGGAAGATTGGGATCTTCATACTTATACCCCTTTTTCAAAGTCAATCGGACAATCAAAGTATTTACAACTAAAAGGATAAAGCATTTGTAACAATTATCTATATTGTAACTAAAATATATGAAATATTTTAAATAAAATTTGACTAAATTTTAAAAAATATGTTCATACTTGAGAATTTATGATAGACTATACAACATCTGCTATTCTTTAATATCTGTTTTCGATTTTGTAAATGTTGCTCGTCAAATTCAGATTACGCCGCGGATTAAGCGTGTGCAAAATATTATCAAGAAAGCTGGGATTAATACGATGATCAAATTCAAGCTGTACATGGAATACATTTTCAATGCGAATAATTCGTTTTTCCAATTCTTCATTCCCAAAGAATAATATATAATTTGGGAATTCTTTAGCACTCGTTATAATCTGTTTTTTAAAATTTTCAGCCAAATCATCTACCGTATAGCGGAAAATCGGAACATTTTTAGTCAAATAAAATCTGGGGAACCAAGGCATCTTTTCGCGATTATATTCAATAATTAATCCTTTTATATCATCCTTTGTAGACAGATAATTGAGTGGTTCAACCAGTGATTTTTTTGGGTAGTTGAATGTAACAAGTATCAGCAAAACGGAGTTTATTATCCAGAACCATATCCAAATCCCCTTTAATAATTTTTTGTGCTGCTGCCAAAAGCCGGAAATTCTCGAGTAATCATTCCATCCAATAATACCAATAATTAAAATAAGAGGAAGAATAGGCAGGATAAATCTTTCCTGTTTGTTTGGGAAGAGCGAATGAAAAATTAAGAATATTAATAGGGGGGAAAAAAATATAGCAAGCCTTTTCCACATTCGTCCGGCACCCAGAATAATAAAGATACTAACAGGAGGAATAAGGACCGCAAAAATTAATAATACATATCGATACCAGGGACCGATAACGTAATTAAAACGATTTTCAAGATTGTAAAAAAAGTATCGGAAAAAAGAAGCAAAGGGATATCCCCAGGCGAACCAATCCACAAGTCCCTGCAAACAGAACATGCCGAGTGTCACACCTGATGCAAAGTAAAAGAAAGATTTCCATTTTTGTTGAAAGATAAATACAAGTCCAATACCGCCAGTCAGTATGAGCGTCTGATATCTGAGAGCAAAAGCCAAGCCAAAAGCTAATCCGGCAAATACCCAAAATTTTACTTTATTTTTTTCTTCAGCAATCAAAATCAGATAATAGCCAATTAACATGGGAGGAATACAGACTATTTCCGCGAGGTTTCGAACACTCATAAAAGGCAAAACCCAGAATAATGCCAGGATTATCCCTGTTTGTCTCGCTGTTTTTTCATCGGAGAGCTCCAAAGTAATTAAATATCCATAAATAACAATCAAAAGAGAATAAACGGCGTGGAGTAGTCGCACAAAAAACATTTTCACTTGAGGATCGGTGATACCGATCTGTTCTAATAAACTAAAGAGAAGATAGTGAAACCCGGGATAAACAAGACTAAAGTGGGAGGCCTGATCACTATTAAACCAATTATTGTATCCGTCGACCCATCTTTGAGCCACATGAATGACTACAAAGTGGTCGTCTGACATTGCGTACCCTTTTGCGAAAACTGCAGCAATCAACCGCATGATCGCCGCCGCAATAATGATTAAAGCAAAAGGATAATTTTCCCAGTAATATTTAATCTTATTCAATCTCAATTCCTATCGGGCAATGATCGGAACCCTGTACTTCAGGCAGAATAAACACATTCTTTAAATGAGGAACAAATTTTTCGTTAACGAAGAAATAATCAATCCGCCAGCCAACATTTTTCTGACGGGCATTGAACATATAACTCCACCAGGTATAGTTGTCAGGCTCCTTATTGAACTGCCGAAAAGTGTCAACATATCCATGGGCTATGAACTTATCTATCCAGGCCCGTTCTTCGGGTAAAAATCCTGTGGTATTCTGATTACTTTTAGGATTTTTAAGGTCAATTTCCTTATGTGCTGTATTATAATCTCCACAAATAATTAAATTCTTACCTTCTTTTTTGAGCGTCTCACAGCGTTCGAGAACAGAATCGCAGAATTTCAATTTATACTTCACCCGGCTATGATCTCGCTTCCCATTGGGAAAATAGATGTTGAACAAGACAAAATCATTAAATTCTGTTTCAATCACCCGCCCTTCACCATCAAATTCATCCAAACCCAGCTCATATTTTATACGTAAAGGTTTCGTTTTACTGAATGTGACTGTTCCACTGTATCCCTTCTTCTCGGCAGAGTTCCAATAGGATTGATATCCCTCGGGTTGCGCAATCTTGTTATCAACCTGCTCCGCCATCGCTTTGGTTTCCTGCAGGCAAAGAATATCAGGTTTGGATTTTTTGAACCACTCCAGATATCCCTTTTGGGCTGCTGCTCTGATTCCATTAACATTCCAGCAATATATCTTCATAAACAAAGTTCCCCCATTTTATATATCTGATAATACTATAAATGTAGGGACGTAGCATGCTACGTCCCTACAAACTAATTATATATTGATATTGATCTTAAAATTTTTCCATTAAATTTTCATAAGATTCACCAATCAGGTCTTCATTTTTAATTCCAAATTTTTCCATAAGATATTCTACTTTCCCGGTTTCTACTTTTTTGTTGCTGTATTTTTCATCCATAACAGCTTCAAATTCAAGAAAATTCCCTAGTTTTTTTACCTCATCTAAATGAATACGGATGTTTTTATAAAGATATATTTCTCTGTTTTTTTCTATTATTTTGTGAATTCCCTGAATTTCTTTTAGCAAATCCTTTAATCCCTTTGCATCTGTTACAGGTAACTTTTGATAAACAGAACTTTTTGGTCCACTGATATTATCCCGGAGATAAAAAATAAGATAAGGTCCTGATAAAGATGATTCACGAAGTTTGAAGCGCCCATTCGTAGTTTTGAAATATGTATCGATTTGATGGTCAAGACCGACAAATGTATGATCTAATTCTTTTACCAGTTCACGGATCTGGTCAGGATCTTCAATTCGTGCTTTTATCTCAATATTTTCCATTCTGTAATATCTTTTCCCTGGTTACGACGCTCTGCGTCTTAACCAATATTTTCTCTCGCAGCGGCGCAGCGACCGCAACGCTTATTAAATGTTTGATGGAACACGGATGACACGGATCGAACGGATTAACACAGATTAATTAATCTTTTTTTAAATTGGCCATTTTGAAATTTGCCGCCCGGAGCAGATGAAGAAATTCCGCAGAAAAATGGAATTTTTCCGGAATTTCTGAGATTGCTCAGGCAAATTTCAAGGGGCCTTGATTTTTTGGTCCTTTTTGATCAAGCAAAAAGGACATAAAATTTGAATATTATTTTATCAAAGTCATTTTTCTCACATCCGAAGTACCACTGGTATTCATTACACAATAGTAAATGCCTGATGCATACGCCCTCCCATCCCAGTCCACCTGATGAATCCCGGTGGTCTTTTTCTCATTTAGTAGTGTTTCAACTCTTTGCCCTAAAACATCGTAGATGATGATCTCTACTTTTTTAACTTTCTCAATCTGATAGGTGATAGTTATACTTTCGTTAAAAGGATTTGGATATAACCGGATAAGGCTCGATTGGGATGGGATATAATATACCGGGCTGTTATTCGTACTCAGTATTTTTTCATTGGGATCAATTATAATCTTTGAGACCGGTTCGCCAAAAGAGATACTTCTTTGTGACTCTCGTTCGAAAACCGGAATCACCACCAGGGTATCAGCAGATATTCCCTTGATCAATACTTCAAGATCAAACTGATAAACCGGTTCTGGTTGATCTTGTCTGACAGATAGCTGAACAATGTTTTTGCCTTGCTCCCATGAGCCAATGAGCAGAGGTATACCTCCGTAATTGAGCCACTGATCAAAAAAAGTCGCATAGGATTGGCCGCTGACAGATTCGACAGTCTCAACAAATAATCTGGTTTGTACATTCAGGTAATTATATTCTTCATAATATTTTTGTATGATCTCCTTAAAAATCTGATCTCCAACCTCATTGCGAAGCATGTGAAGAACCCAGGCACCTTTCATATAAACAGCATTACCAAACAGATATTCCTGCGGAGGATTATAGATCGGGTAAGCCAGGGAACCATCTGATCTCATATAGGTGCGAAAGTCATCCATTCTCTGCAGAAATGCTTCTTCACCGTATTTAAATTCTGTAAAAAGAGCGTCAAAATAAGTGGCAAAACCTTCATTAAGCCATATATCCAAAAATGATTGAGGAGTGAGGGCATCCCCCCACCACTGGTGGACTAACTCATGGGCTATGATATCCTCATTATCCATGACAAAATCACCCATCGTCGTAGAAGTCTGGTTCTCCATTGCCGCGGCTTCACGGAAAGGCACTTCGGACATCGCATATTTATCTGAAAAAAACGGATATTCACCAATGAAGAAACTATAAAATTCAAGCATTTCCTCAACCCATTCCAGAGCCTTGGCCCCCCTGGATACATCGGTTGGGTAGACATAGTACTCTAGAAGTAAATCACTACCATCCCAGGTAAAAGTGTTGGTTGTTACTATATAAGAACTGGCGGCGAATGATATCAGATAGGTGGCGATCGGATAATCTTCCTGCCACAAATACTTTGTATTTTGTGGACTGGATTTTGTTGTATCGATTAATTCACCATTACTTAAAACGATAAACTGATCAGGAACATCTCCAGCCATGACAAGTTGTGCTTTATCTGAGGGATCATCTTTACACGGGAACCAGAAGTGAGCATCATAGGGTTCATTATGAGAATAAATGACCGGATCTCCATTGGAATTTGATCTGAAGTATAGTCCCTTTTCCGGAGTCCCCTGATAATGGATCCGGACCAAATGCGTGTCCCCGGTCATGAGAGGCGTTTCCAGATGTATAAGTAATAATTCACCTTGTAAAGTACTTTGAATAATATCAGAATCCAGAAATACAGAGTCGAGTTGCAGACCGGCGAAATCAAATAACAAATTGTTTTCCATATTAATTGTAACGACAAAACGAATCGATGTCATTGCTTCAATTTTCTGACTATCGGGAAAAATCGTCGTGTTGATATCATAGATGAGAACATCGTATTCCGGATGTAACTGTAGATTCCTGGTAGATGGATTTTTGCCCTCAATAAAAGGTTCTGAAAGATCTGTTTTGCCATATAAAGGAAGCGGATCCGGACTATTTTGAGCAAAGGATAATCCAATGATAGAAATTAAAAGCAATACTGTAGTGAGCAGTCTCATAAAAAACCATAAAAAATTTTGGAAATATATAAACAAATCATAAATTTTTTAACAATTATCATCTCTTCAAATTGCGATACCAAGTTCTGGATCAACACATATGAATCAAAAAAATGCTTGTATTATACTACTTTTATACAATGAATCTAAAATTTCATAAATCCAGAGAGTTCATCAAATACTGCTTTGTTGGCGCCTCTGGTGTTTTTGTCAATATGGGAGTCTTGGTCATATTGACAAGATTTTTTCACTTGGCTATTGAATACGCTTCCCCAATCGCCATTGAGACAGCGATCATTTCCAATTTTGTTCTTAATAATATCTGGACCTTCAGATCACGAACCGTCGAAACTTCACTTATAAAAAGATTTATACGATTTCATATGGTTGCACTCACTGCCGGTCTCGTTAATTATACCACTTTATTGTTTCTTGTCTATGGATTGGACTTGTTGGATATTATTGCTAATCTAATCGGTATTGCTGCTGCGATGATGGTGAATTATCTTCTGAACTCACGCTGGACCTGGAAAAAACATTCCATATAATTCGTGGACTTCTTTACTTTGCGTCTTAGCGCCTTTGCGCGAGATCTTTATTAATAGATCAGAATCAATAATACTCAAGATTTAATATCCTGCATAAGTTGATCAAAACCTTCCACGACCTTCTCCACTGCCAACGGTTCCAGTGAAAAAGGATCGTCTGAAAAAATAATTTTATGAATCACACCAATCGGATCCCAAATCGTCACATTTTCACCGATAGTCAGAACCAGGACCGGTGTACCCATGGCCGAAGCAGCATGAGAAATTGATGTATCCGGTGTGATCAGTACCGTAACGTATAAGAGAAATTCCATGACCAAGCGGAAATCCGATTGGGCCGGAAGAGTCATGAGCCGTTGATTATCAACCTTACGGACTAATTCAGCAGCATCGGATGGTTTGGCCGGATTTGTAAAGACAACCCACGCATCTATTTCGTCCTGATACTTTTCGATAACCTGTTGCAAAAAGCGGACATTTTTTTCCAAAGGCCATTCCCGTCTTTCCAGACCGGCCGATAGATTGAGTGCAGCAATACGTGTTTTTTCCGGTTGTAAATTTAATCCGGTTACTATTTTATCATAAAGCTGTCTGGCCTGATTTTTAACCTCGTCGTCATATTCCACCCAGGGCACATCGGTGTGGCTGATTTCAGGATTGAGAATATCCGTACAGACTAAAAATTTTCTTTTCATCATGTGGATATCGCTTTTTGTGGGCAGTTCAATAATCCGATTGTAAAAATAGGCAAACTGTTCCTGATCACCTGCGATACGAACCGCTTTTGGTCCTCCCAGCCGGGCCACCAATCCAAAGGTAAAGGACGGGCGTGTCACCAGGTTTATAATCAGGTCATATTTTCTTTTCCTGATTTTCCATATAAGTTTTATCAGGTTCAGAGAATTTTTTTCCGAGATAAGAAGCCTGTCCGCCAGATTGGATCCTTCTAGTAATATGAAATTCTTTCTGCTACACAAAACATCAATCTCTGATTCCGGTAAGGCGGTACGGGTGGCCCGGTAAACGGGGAATGAGAGGATCATATCTCCCAAGGCATCGAACCTGAGGAAAAGAATACGTTTATAGGGTGGCTGGGGGACTTCAGATTTTTGTTCTAAAACGGCACGTAATAGAGCAGCAACAGAATTCTTTATCAGATGTTCAATTTGCTTGCCAATTTTCATTTTGTCCACGAATTACACGAATTTTAATGATTATTTATTAAATATTCGTGGATAAACTCTACCCATATACTCCCCCTCTATTACCAAGAGAGAGAGGCGGGGGGTGAGGTCCTCGTCCAAGTCAAACAATTATTTATTAATCCCTCTAAAATACCGATATGAAAAATCCGCATCAATAGTGTTTTATGCCATTGTAGCCAAAAACTTTGTTTTAGCAAAGTTATTTTAGGCACTTTAGATCACTTTTAACTTTAGTCACTTGCGGTTTACCGCGCTATAATTAACTGTGATAATTCTCATTGCAATTTGTAAGGCATTTCATATATTAGTATGAAATAACTCTCTGTAGACAGAATACCAATCGAAGGGGGATTGGACAATGAGATCAATAATTTTAATCATTGTAATTCTCACCTCACTTATTTTCCTCGGTTTAAATGATAAGTCATCACTCAAAAAACCATTAACAAACGACCATTACAACTATATTGCCATCAATGAAATAAAGATGTGGGTGTCGAATAACGGCGATGGATCTCACGATCCAAATACAGATGGTAATGGTCTGTACTGGCCAGGAGGCATAGAAGCCACCAAGGCCGCTGTGTTTGAAGAGGGACTTCTCTGGGGTGGTTATGTTAACGATTCGATTCAGGTAAACGGAAATACCCACAGACAAGGATTACAGGCAGGGAAGATATTGCCGGCCAAAAGATTGAAACGCTGCTAAACAAAAGAATGCCAGCCGGCGACCATAAAATGGAATATAATGCCCGTAATCTTGCCAGCGGTGTTTACCTCTACAGGATTGAGGCTGGGAGATATCAAGAGGTTAAAAAGATGGTTCTTTTGAAATAACTAATCCCGGTATTCATATCAAGATTACTCACCTCCTACAATTGAATATTTAAACCAAAAAAATTATCTTTGCGCCTTGGCGGCTTGGCGAGAGTAAATATTTTAAAGGGTGGGCATCCGAACCGGTCGCCCCAACATGTGCTCCCGACAAATTTCAAAATGGTTAAATTTTATTTCAATGGATTCCCGCTTTCGCGGGAATGATAAAATTAAAGCAATTTCTAGTTTTCACACAATCTCTTTATACCGGGGTAATAGACTCGCCACCATACGGATTTCAACCTACCATATGTTTTATCTGCCTTCGGCGGACTTTTTATATGTCCTTTTTGCTTGATCAAAAAGGACCAAAAAATCAAGGCCCCTTGAAATTTGCCTGAGCCGTCTTAGAAATTCCGGAAAAAAACATTTTTCTACGGGATTTCTTCGACGTCTCCGAGACGGCAAATTTCAAAATGGCCAAATTAAAAAAATAGTATAATTAATCCGTGTTAATCCGTCCCATCCGTGTCATCCGTGGTCCATTAAAACCAGTTGACTCATAATTAATGTAA
>JAGLYF010000130.1 GCA_023132435.1 Calditrichia bacterium
CATGAATTTTATATTTATCAAATAGCGACAGTAAAGTTTCCCCTTAAAAAAGGGGACTAAGGGGTTGTAAAGCATTGACATATTTCAAAAGATTACGTTTAAAACAACCCCTAACCCCCTTTGCTAAGGGGGAATTAAATCCTTGATTATATGTTACTTATATTCTTGAACATTAATTTTATTGAATTATCCAGGTTAGTAATCTTTTTAGACTTTTATTACAAATCTCTACAAAATTACACTAATAAACTGATTAGACACAAATATATTCCGGTTGAATTTCCTTTTACTCATAATGTCATCCCTGCGAAAGCAGGGATCCAAGAGAAATTATTGTCCAACCATTTCTTTTGAGATTCCCGCGGGAATGACAAAAGGGACAGGGATGACAAGGGGCGAGGATGACATAGGTGTCGAAATGACGTCACAAATAATTTATTTTCTCTCAGTGGTTTTATTATGGTCTCTTTGGAAATTTAGAAAAATCCGGATTACGTTTTTCATTAAAAGCATTCCGCCCTTCCTGTCCCTCCTCAGTCATATAGAACAGCATGGTGGCATTTCCGGCCAGTTCCTGCAGACCGGCCTGTCCGTCACAATCAGCATTTAAGGCTGCTTTGAGACAGCGGATAGCAATTGGTGAGTTGGCCAGAATTTCCTTACACCATTGCACCGTTTCTTCTTCCAATTGTTCATTTGGTACCACCGTATTAACCAGCCCCATCTCAAGCGCCTGATAAGCATCGTATTGCCGGCAGAGATACCAGATTTCTCTGGCTTTTTTTTGCCCGACGATACGTGCCATATAGCTGGCGCCGTATCCTCCGTCAAAGGATCCGACCTTTGGTCCGGTTTGACCAAAAACAGCATTGTCTGCAGCAATGGTTAAATCACAGATCATGTGTAAAACATGTCCGCCACCAACGGCATATCCGGCAACCATGGCGATGACAGGTTTGGGACAGGTTCGGATCTGACGTTGGAAATCCAATACATTAAGACGATGTACACCCTGATCATCTATATATCCGGCATCTCCACGAATTTTTTGATCCCCTCCCGAACAAAATGCTTTGTCTCCTTCACCGGTCAGGATAATAACGCCGATCTGGCCATCATTTCTTGCATCTTCAAGCGCTTTCATCATTTCGACCACTGTGAGGGGGCGAAAAGCGTTGCGTACTTCCGGCCGGTTTATAGTAATTTTTGCAATACCCTCAAACTTGCTGTATTTAATATCGGTAAATTCACCTGATTCTTTCCATTCTATCTGACTCATCAACGACTCTCCCTGATACTGGTTAGAAATTTATGAATCTGTTTATAATATGCCTGTGGTTGTTCTAAATGAATATTGTGTCCGGCATTTTCAATGATCTGTAAATTGAAATCTGAATTCATTGATTTCATATCTTTTATGATATTGCAGAATTTACGATCAAATTCTCCTGCCAGCAAAAGGATCGGTATATTTATAGTGGTGCAGGCTTTCCATAAGGAAGGTTGTACGCCAACACCCATCATCCGTAAAGCCCTGGCTAATTCTTGTGGATTATTATTCAGTCTTTGTTTAACAATTGAATTGAAGTTTTTATTTTTCTGTAATGTCTTAAACAGCGGTTGTTGATACCAGTCAGCTAAAAAATCTTTCAGTTCTTCTTTTTCAAGCCTTCTCGCGATCTTATTGTCCTTGGTCTGTCTTTCAACACGCTGTTTCTCCTTTCTTAATCCTGGCGTGACGGATTCCAAAACGGCGGCAGACCACAAATTCTTTACTGAAGCTGAGAGAAAGAGTGCGAAACGTCCTCCCATGGAATATCCCACCAGAGAGGCGCCAATAATACCCTCATTTTTTATAAACCTGGTAAAATATCCCGCAAACGATTCCATAGAATAATCAGATATCGATCCGTGAACGCGGGTTTTTCCATGCCCGGGTAAATCAAGGGCGAGACAATAAAAATCTGAGGATAAGCATCCGATAATCTCTTTCCAGTCCAGACCGGAGCCAAGGAAACCATGGAAAAAGATAACACAGGGCTTTTCAGGATTGCCTGCTGTATAATAATGAAGGTCGTATTTGGGATGTTGCCAGTAATTACTTTTCAAGAGCTGTGATAATTTTTTTTTGTATTTCCTGATGTAAATTAAAATTTTCTTCTCTAACCGTATTGATTTCGATTATCGTGGACTGGTCACTGCTGATACTTTTTTTATAAGATTTTATTAATTCCTGATTTGTGGAAGGATTTTCATAAATGATATCAAACATTTGAGATACATGATCAAAATGATACTTATGTATTGTGGCAAAATATTGATCAAAGACATGTTCAAATCGGGAAACCGGTAAGAAAGAAAAAATCCCCCCACCTCCGTTATTAACGAGTACAATAGTAATCGGATATTCGCTATTATTAACCAGGGAGAGTGAATTAAGATCATGAATCATGGCCAGATCTCCGATAACAACCGTTACCCGCTGTTTTAACCCATTCGCATAGCCGACCGCAGAGGCCAGTGTACCGTCAATTCCACTGACACCACGGTTAGACGAGATATGGCTGGTTTTCAGAATTGATCCCGCATACATATCGAAATCGCGGACCGGCATACTGCCGGCAAGAAACAGACCTTGAGTTTCATATAGATTTTGAGCGATCAGACGTGTCAGCGAGATCTCCGTAACCGCTTTATCAGGAGAACAATATGGATCGATTATGTTATCAATCCTATTATTAATATTATTTAGATATTGCTCAAAATCCTGATCTGATTTTGATTCGATCTGCGATATTAATGTCTGACAAATTGGTTCGATATCTCCGCAAAGACGTTGAGTAACAAGATGCGCCGGATCAAATCTTGCATCACCGGCATCAAACTGAATGTATTGCGGTGAGGATAGTTTTTCGATAATTTTCAAATATCTTTTTGAAGTCAGGGGCCGCCCAAAATGAAGAATTACTTTGGGATTGAGATCGTTTTTTGTCTTATCGGATAGTAGCAATTGATCGAAATACGGAACAATCGGTATCAAATCTGCCTTATTTCTGATCCCGGATGCAATATCGGCAAAAACCGGCCAATGAAGTTTTGCTGCGAGTTCGGTTACCGCCTTTCTTTCAGCATCTCTATTAAGTTGACCGACAACCAGCCATCCATTTTTTGTTTTATTTATTAATTCTGCCAAAGAATGCCGATCGACATCTGCAATCGTACGAATACTACTTTTATATTCAGTGAAAGGTTTGCCGGATTTTTCCCAGTTTGAGATCGATTCAGTATACTTATTGGAGAATTCATGTTCGCTGGGCTCCAGGGGCTCCCGAAACATACAATTCAAATGAACCGGTCCGACCGGAGTATTCATTGCTCTGTACACCGCCTGGTCAACGGTTGTCAAGATCATTTCAGGCAAAATTTGGATATCGGGACAGGGCAGGTCGAATTGCCAATTAAGAAAATCACCATACAGTTTCACCTGGTCGATCGTCTGGTTAGCACCCGTATCTCTAAGTTCCGGGGGACGGTCTGCGGTTAGAAGAATCAGTGGTATATGCGAATTTTTCGCTTCAATAACGGCAGGATAATAATTGGCTGCGGCTGTTCCCGATGTACTTATTACCACCGCCGGCATTCCCGTGGCCCGGGCATAACCGAGGGCAAGAAATGCAGCGCCTCTTTCGTCAATGCAGACAATTTTTTCAGCATATTTATTTTCTGCAGCAGCTATGGTTAAGGGGGTAGATCTTGAACCGGGGGAAATACAAAAATAGGTGATGTTGTTTCTGACTAATTCATCAATAAGCAGGTAACCCCAGAAGCTGTTGATATTCTTCAAGCGACTTTCCATCTACTCCTAAGACTTTTTTAAAGTGATATATTTTGTTTTCCAGTTCTTCCCATTCTTTTTCAGGAGATGATCCTTCAACAATACCGGCACCCGAATATAAAATTAATTTGTTCTTGATGATCAGTGCTGATCGTATGGCAACAGCAAATGTCGCTGAATCAGCCACTGTCCACCCAATGGGAGCAGCATACCACCCTCTATTAAAGGACTCAATCGCATGAAGAATCGGTAGGACTGATTTATCCGGATATCCACCGACAGCTGGTGTGGGATGGATGGATTCCAGTATATCACCATCGGTCACATCAGGATTGAGGGAGCCTCTGAAAGGAACATACAGATGCTGTATCTGGGCCAGTTTTAATACACTTACCCTCCCATTTGATTCCAACTGAGGACAAAGACGACCTAAATTTCTCTCCAGACTTCTTGTAACAAAAAAATGTTCACGCAATTCTTTTTCATCAGTGATTAGATCCTTGGCCAACCTTTCATCTTCATCCGGATTGTTGCCACGTGGACGCGTCCCGGCTAAGGCTTCACTCTTAATTTGTCGTCCATCCCGCCTGTACAGGAGCTCTGGTGTCGCACCGATAAATGTGGTTTCCGGGCCGGGTTGAAAACAGAAACTGACAGTCTGATGATTGCTCTCCCGAAGTACGGCCAAAATAGAAAAAGGATCAGGTTTTGATAACAAGTCTATCTCAATCTTTCGAGCCAAAACGATCTTATCAAATTCCCCATCATTGATATCCTGAAGTGCGGAATTAATAATGTCCCGCCATTTTTCGTGTCCCGGCCAATATGTGACATCAGCAATTCCCGGAAGATCCGCATTTAAATCTGCTTTCTTAGAGGAGATTTTTTCAAGATCCCGGGCCAGTTGTATAATACTGTTCTCATCCGGGTGAATTAAATTACAGACGAATAATTCACCTTCAGCATCACGGATCATCTCAAACCGGGGAAGAACAAAATTATAGGCACCAAAAGATTCCCATTCATCCTTGCCCGCTTCTTCTTTATAGAAAGAAAATCCCCCATAATAACGGCATTTTGAACATTTGTCAGATGAATATTTGAGGATACGCTGAATCACCGAGGAATAATCAGAAAGATCCGTACCTGAAATAAGATCTGCAGCGCCAATACCGGCTACCTCCAGATTTGCTTTTTTGTCGTTCCAGTATATTTTTTTATCGAAGGACTGACTTTTTAACCAGGCCAGTAAATCGATAGATTCCACGGGAAGGGCAAGGCGGATTGCTTCGGGATAAATCTTTTTTTTGCCCAGTAATAAATTCAGATATTCTAAAACGGTTTTCTTTATATCTTGTATGGCAATCGTATTTTCTGTAATCAATTCAAACATATTAATCCTTATCCCCACAATAAATAGTGGCTATTCCAAAAGTCTGGGGATACATCGAGACATTCTGAAATCCTGACTCCCTGAGCATTTGACAAAATGCATCGCCATATGGA
>JAGLYF010000131.1 GCA_023132435.1 Calditrichia bacterium
TGAAATTATTATCAATTTTAATGGTAATGTTTATTTTTTGTGCACCTCTTCTTGCCGAAATCCTGAATGTGCCCAATACATATCCAACAATTCAGGCTGGTATTAATGCTGCATCGACCGGTGATACTGTTTTAGTTGAACCGGAAACCTATCCAGAAAATATAAATTATAATGGAAAAAATATATTAGTGGCGAGTTTATACCTGACAGATCCTGACACCGCCATTATTTCCCAAACAATTATTGATGGGAGTTTTCTAGGTAGTGTCGTTAAATTTGAGAATGGTGAAGACTCAACCGCTGTGTTGCAGGGATTCACCCTTACAAACGGTTTTAGTTTTGGTGGCGGTGGCGGTATTATGTGTAACTCAACCTCAAGTCCAACGCTTAAGAATTTAAATATAACAAGCAATATTGGAGGTGTCGGAGGAGGAGTATTTTGTTTTGGAGCGACAAAACCACATTTAGTTGAGGTTATATTAAAGAATAACTCGGCCATTAATTCAGGAGGTGGTATATATTGTGAAAATAATGCTGAGGTCCGTTTGGAGCGCGTCACAATTTCAGCAAATGTAAGCAATCAAGATGGCGGTGGTATCTATCTAAAGAATAACGCCCGTGCCAATTTAATTGATGTTACAGTTGAGGGGAACACCTCCGTTTCTTTCGGGGCAGGTTTATATTGTGTAACAAATTGTACACTGAATTTAGAAAACGTTATGATTATGCTAAATGAGTGTGAACAAGATGGGGGAGGAATATATCTATCTGATAGCTGTGAGGCGACTCTTTTACAAGATACACTTATCTCAAATATCGCAGGATCCGGTGGCGGAATATATTGTGAAAAAAACTCTAACCTTACGGTTTCATCATCTTTGATAGAAGATAATGTCGTAGATTTTTTCGGGGGCGGCGTTTATCTACAGGAGTCAAATTCAATTTTTAATGGATGTTCATTACTCAGGAATTCAGCGATGGAAGGGGGTGGAATTTATTACGAAATAAATGCAACAGTGAATTTTAGTAACGGGATTATTTCGGGCAATGATGCTGAAAATTGGGGTGGTGGTATTTATTGCGATGGATCTAACACAATACTTACAGGGGTCAATGTATTAAACAATACAGCCTCTTTAGGGGGCGGCATTTTTTCAGGATGGAACGAATCTTCCACTTTTACCGACGTAACAGTATCAGGTAATAAGGCCCATACAAATGGCGGTGGCATTTCATTATTAGAAAGTACCCTTGACGTTGAAAATGTGCAAATCCATAGTAATCAAGCATTGGAATCAGGGGGAGGTATTCATTTCGATATTTCAAAGGTGAACTTCAGTATGCAAAACTTATCAAATATTTATCTTAACTATGCTGGTTTTTTTGGAAATGATTTGTATGCTGATAACTCCGAACTAATTGCTGTTCTGGTTGATACCTTCACAGTAAAAAATCCTACAGATTATCAGGCCTACCCCTTTAATAATTTTGCATATAATATTCATAATGGAAGAGTACAACAGGTGGCGGCTGATTTATATGTTAGCCCTCAAGGAAATGACGCTAACAGCGGTCTCTCCGCAGCCGAAGCATTAAATACAATTGCATTAGCTCTCACTAAGATTTCGGCTGACAGTTTGAATCCTCAAACTATTTATCTCGCAGGGGGTGAATACAGCCCTTCTAAGAGCTCCCAGATCTTTCCCCTCAATATGGCCAGATATGTATCACTTATCGGTGATTCTGCAATAAATGTACCGAATGGTGATGGTGAAAGCAGTATTCTGAATGCAGAAGGTGAAAGTAATGTATTAATTTTTAACCAAGATCCTGGTACCGATCTTAAATACCTTAAGATTACCGGCGGTTCTGCAGAGTATGGCGGAGGTATCTTTTGCCGTGAGTCAAGTCCTCAACTGTTTAGAGTAACGATATTTGGAAATTCAGCGACATATGGAGGAGGTATATATGCCACTTCGAATTCCCAACCATTTTTATTAAATACTACCATCACAGAAAATACTGTAGATGAAGGAGGCGCTATCTATTGTTCGAAGGCAAAACCAATCTTGGTAAATACGATCTTATGGGAAAATACCCCTCAGGAAATATTTTTTGAGCAATCGACTGACACAAGTTTAATTATAATCACACATTCTGATATAAAAGATAGCTTGGATGGTATTGTCACAAATAATAGTGGTTCCGTGGAGTGGTTAGAAGGTAATACTAATAAGGATCCGAAATTTTTCAATGCACTAGAAGGTGATTTTACTCTAAAAGATGATACTTCGCCTTGCATTGATACTGGTATTCACAGTCAGATTTTATTCTATAACAAAGGTCTCGATAGTCTCTTTATTCCTGAACTGTCTATTCGAGGTGAGAAACCTGATATGGGTGCATTTGAATTCCCAATTATAAATGGGATAGCTAATAAAAAAGGATTACTCAAATCCTTTGCTCTTTATCAAAATTACCCGAATCCATTTAATCCTAAAACTAAGATAAAATTCATTTTACCTAAACAAGAGAAGGTCAAAATAGAAATTTTTAATACACTGGGACAAAAAATAATAACTCTAGTTGATAAGACCTATCGTGCCGGCCAGCACGAAATTGATTTCAATGGAAATTATATTTCGAGTGGTGTTTATTTCTATAGGATTGAGGCTGGTAATTTTCACGATGTGAAAAAGATGACCATACTAAGATAGTATCTGCTAGAGTATCCTATTTTTTTAATTCTTTATAAAAAAGGGATTATATTTAATTTAAAATATAATCCCTTTATTTAATTTAACGAGAAGTATATTTTATTTTATCAATATCATCTTACGTACCTGTTTAAAACCTTGTTTTCCATCTACCGACTTTACGATAAAACTATATATATATATACCACTTGCAACACGTTGATTGAAATTATCTATCCCATCCCATTCAACATTATAAAAACCTGCCCTGGTAATCTGATCTACAAGTGTCTTTACTTCCTGGCCTAAAATATTAAATATCCGCAATTCTACAGTAGCCTCCACAGGAATACTATATTTAATATTTGTGGACGGATTGAATGGATTAGGGAAGTTTTGTTCCAGAGCAAATGTCATTGGTGCTTTAACTTCCTGGTAGATGACATCATGGTAGGTAGTCAATCCATTATAGGAAATATCGACAAGACGATAGGCATATACTTTCCCTACTTCAACCGTATTATCTTCGTAATTATAAAAAGATTTTTCCGATGTATTTCCTCTGCCTTCAATTTGAGCAACCGTTTCAAATTGATTTTTACTATCCTCAATTTTTAAAGAACCGTTCAATAGTTGATTATATTCATCCTTACTTACTTCCTTCCTGAGGATCCACCAGTAGGCATTCTCTAATTCACTTTCTGTAACCCAGGACAGGACAACCACATTATTTTTAATTTCACTCTGAAATAACGTAAGTTCCACCGGTAATGAAAAATCTGTTTGCACTGAAGCAGTTTCTACACTCGTGTATACATTATAGAATAAAGGTATCGTTCTTGGGGAGTTTCGTAAACCGGCAGATTCATCGATCACCACTGTAACTCCAGCACTATTTCCAATGGTAACACTCGACGGAACGGTTATAATTAGTTCGTGTGGGTCGCCTTCATTTAATACGACTGCAGCTGCTGCGGTAGAATTGACGGTCACTTTTGATGTAGGAGGGGTGCCTAATGTAAAATCTGCATCATAAGGAATTAATAAGGTGATCGTGCTAGTCCCTGAAACAAGACGCCCCCTTATACCTGTCGTAAAGTCATATTCATAACGCCCAATCTCACTTGGTGCAACGGGCGTAATATCAACACTTAAATTTTGAATGGTGGTTAAGGTAGCCGTTAAGTTATAAGGTGCTGAGGTGCCATCTAATCCTTGGCTGCTGGTTTTTACGTTGAGTGTATAATTTCCGGAAATAGATGGATTTTCAATTCCTGCAGCGGTAAGAAAGACAACTCTTACGGAATCACCGGCATCTACTGTTTTACCACTTGGTACCGTGACAGTGATAACTCTTATCGAGGGATTGGTCGAGACCCCAGCAGCATTATTAAATGGTTGTGGAAAGGACGCACCACTGGCAACTTTTACATTGGCGGTGGAAATACTTGACGGTATAAACGTATTGGATGGAAATGTGACGGTAATGGTGCCGGACCCAGCGGATAAAGGATTTTGAGCACGAAAACTTACGGTATTGGTGGAAGTATCATTTACAATATCGGAATCAACGATTACTGAAATATTTGTGACAGGAGAGTCACTCGAAATAGTATAGGAATTAGATGTTATATTACTTATTTCTACACTTGTTTTAACCTCTAAGGTATACTCGCCTGAGGAAGATGGATTCGTGATGGGCTTTACCGTTCCATCCAGAATTATAGATACATTCTCATTGTTGTCTACCGATACAGTGGAAGGAATCGTTAATGTCACTGCCTGTCCGCTAATAGAGATATCAGTAGAAGGGATCGTTGTCGGCACAGCATCAACAGTGATGGATGTATTATTATAATTAGCAGCTGTCGAATCTACCGATGTACTGCCATTAAAGGTTATCGTAATGGTACTCGTTCCGCCCAGTAACCGTCCATTCGATCCAACATTAAAATCGATAGTGTATTTAGAAGTTAGCGCCGGGGTAGGAGTTTCAACAGTGACAGTTGCTGCGCTTACTGTGCTAGAGGTTTGCGTAATATTGTAAGCAGGAGATATAAATGGTCCTGATTCTGCTGTAGTAATCACTTCCAGCGTGTAACTCTGAACAAGGGTAGGATTTAGAAAACCAGCCGACTGGTTGATAAGAACGGTAACAGATGCCCCTGCGGCCAGATCTTGCGGCACCGCGATAATTAACGTATCAACACCCGCACCAGTACCGACACGTGGATTAGTTGCTGGATTGGTGCCATTCACCGTAACATCATTCAAACTAACCGCGGCAGGAATTTGGGTATTACTTGGGAAGACGATTCGGATACTGTCAACCCCAGCAATTAGCGCACCATCAGGATCTCCAGTGGTAAATTTAACCGAATAGCTGGCATTGGCATTCTGGGTGGTTGGGTTGGGAGTCACCGATGTAACAGAAAGTGGGGATGACGTGGAAAGTGTATATTCTCCTGTTGCCGATAATGTATCGGAAGAAGTTTCTACAGAAATATTATTTATTAGTTGACTCAAATTGTCAAGTCCCGCACTGGTATCAAAATCAACCGTTACCGCCGTACTATTGCCGATAGTCAATCCATTAGGCATCGTTACTTCAATAGCACCCCCGATACCAGAGGTTAAAACACTTACACTTTGGGCTGAATTTGAATTAACTTCGACTGTAGTGGCAGTAATTGATGTTGGCACATCCGTGCCGGAATCAAAATCCAGAGTGATTGTACTTGATCCGGCAGCTGTTCCCCCTGCAATTTTTCCTGTGGTAGATGTTGTAAAATTTACCGTATATGCTACATTCTCCCTATTTATCACAGAAGGACTTGCTGATGCTGAAACAGCAGTTACTGAGGTGTTGTCACCTGTAATGGCATATGCTGCTGAAGTCACCGGATTTTGATCTTTACTCGTATGCATGGTTACTGTATAAAAGGTTGAACTAGGTACCGTCGGATTTATTACATTTGCCGCACTTAAAATTATGACATCAAACATACCTGGATTTAAGGGATTTAAGTTATTTTGGCTCACATTTGCTGTCACAGATTTGGCAGATTGATTTACACTTATCGAGGAAGGATTAACCCCATCTATGGTCATATTTGTTGTTGCGATAGTACCTGGAAGTGTCGTGCCCTCTGGAAAAATTATTTTAATATAATCACTGGCTTCCGCTTGTAGTTTCGTAAGTGTCGATATATTAAAGGTGTATTGCGAACTATTATTCACCGTCGCATCGGATAAGGTAACCGAATTAATTGTGATTGATGTGCCGCCGATATTATATGTTGCTGAATTTATATTTGTTGTTTCCACACTGGTTTTCACACCAAGTAAATAATTTCCAGAGGCCGTTGGGTTGGTAATAGGATCTGTCGTAAGGCCGTCAAGTATTATCAAAATGTTATCACCATTATTAATATCAGCGGTCGAAGGCACCGTTACCTGTATTGTCTTCGCAATATTATCCGGATTTATATCTGTACCCCCTAGTATCGAAAGAGTATCAGTCCCCCCTATTACCATTTTTGATTCGTCATAATCACCCTCTGCTAAACTTATTCCATAAAGACTATTAAAACTCAGAGTTATAGTGCTCTCACCTGATTTAAGCCGGCCTAAATCACCTAAATTGAAATTAATACTGTAAGAAGTTGTTGCCCCCGTACTATTATCACCCGGCGTAACATTGGCTTGTGAAACGGTTGTTAGTGTATTAAACACTGAATAGGGATTGGATTCAACCGCAGTTGTTTCCTGACTCGTTCTTAATTTCATCGTATAATTGCCCGCAACTGAAGGATTAAGATAACCAGCACCACTGCTCAATGTTAACGTAACGTTGGCTGAATTGCCAACATCTATAGGAGTGACCACAAGTACACTATCATCATCTGCAGCGCTTGCTTTTTTTACTATTACATTGGTGGCATTGTCACTGAATCCACCACTACTTACTGTTACATTTGAACTTGATATGGATGAAGGCACAAACGTATTCTGTTGAAATACTACAACGATTGTATCCACAGTAGCTGATAGCGCCCCGGAGGATCCTGTAACAAATTCAAATTGAAATTCTCCACCTTCATTTACGGTATCCGGTTTAGTAGTAATAGCAGAAACGGAAAGCTGATCTGCAGACGATATGGTGTAAGTATCCGAATCAATAAGAGTGTCTTCAGAGCTGGTTTTAACAGATAACGTATAGCTCCCGGCCGTTGGATTTTCTAATCCTGCTCCAACGGCGAAATTTAATTGAACCGATCCATTATTATCTACATTTACCGGAGAAGCTATGACAACCGTATCATTGTTTGCTGTTGCACTCGCCGAAGTACTATTGACAGTAACTCCGGACAACGTACCATTGGGAACGGTTGTTTCAGACGGAAAGACCACTGTAATGGTGCTCAAACTCGCTGTTAAAAAACCACCAGACCCCACATCAAATCCTATTGTATAGGCTGCGGCATTACCCTCAACCGAAGGATTTGGTGTAACGGCGGCAGCTGTAACTGTCGAAATCGATTGATAAATCGTATAAGAAGGAGATGTCATCAATGTTGTTTCCTTTGACGTCGCAGCCTGAAGGGTGTAACTGCCAGAAGAGGAGGGATTCCTAATATCAGCATTTGCATCAATGACTACTACAAAAATTCCCATATTTTTAGCAATATTTACCGGTGTTAAAATAGCAAGCCGCTGCCCTGATACGCTGACTGCGTTTGCCTGTAAACTGTTAACAGTAATTAGGGAAGGATCAATTGACCCAGGAACGGTTGTATTCGAATTAAACACAACAAATATGCTGTCAGTATTGGCATCTAGATTAGTATTTCCAAAACCGGTTAATGCTGTCATTTGATACTGCGCGTAATAATTTGTGGTATCTGGAGAATTTGTTACATTCAGAATTGTGATATTAGCAAAAACACCCTGAGAAAGGGTGAGCAATATGAATAATTTTAAAAAGAATAATTTGGGATATAATGTTGATCGCATTTTAGTATCTCCCCCAATATTTTTCAATATCTTTTTTTTAAATTTACCTTCTGTTATTAATTTCATTAGAGTCCCATCTTAGTTCAACTATTGTTTATCTGTCATTACTTTATAATAATCTATGTTATAAAGTGATTTATTTGTATCTCATTTATTTTTTAATATACCACCTCAATTTTATTACTGAATTATGATATATCAATTTTTAAAAATCATTTACTTATTATTTTTTAATGATTTAAAAGATTATTTACTTCTTTAAAATAATCGGTAGTAAATCAAATAAATTTAGTACTTTCGCTTTTTTATTCATACTCATCACCCTTCCGCTTTTAAGTATCATCATTTGAATTCATTGCTTTATGCAGCAGAGATCGTGCCAAAAATGTCTAATATTCTTATATTATTTATAATTAATTGTTATTTATGATCTTACATATATTCCTGATAAAGTTTTATTCCCCAGAATCCATATCAAATTTGTATCAAAATGAGATTCTGTTCAAATTGAGACTAATTAATAAATTAATAATCGGTTTATTTAGTTGTTTCATAAGTTATTAAAACTTAATCTGTTACCTGTTATTCCCGGACAATTTCATATTAGGATTTAATCATATCCAAAATATTTAATGCTGTTTCTTTAACATCATCAAAATTACATTATTTAATAATTCTCTGACCCCATCTTAATTCATATGATGAACAAATTTAAAATTTGATACAAATTAGGGCAATTATAATCTATTTATAAAAAAATAAATGTGACAAGCATCAAAAGTTTCAAAATTTTATATTAACCTGATCTATTCATATCCCGCACCTGTGGGACTCGGGGCAATCAAAAATATGTCCACGAATTTCACGAATTTCACGAATTTCACGAATTAAAAAAATATATTATAAAAAATCCGTCCCGCCCCGTTTCACGGGGGAGAATCAGCGTTATCCGCGTTCTATAATTATCATGGCGTCTTTGTGAAATAAATAGTCTCACAGAAAGTAAGTGTCATTTAAAACAAATACATAAATCTAAAGGAATGCTTTAAGAAAATATACGAATGAAATTTATAAAAAACAATACGATAGTCGATTTTGCTGCCTTGTGTGGTTTACCGGCATACATATTTTCAATATGTAAAAATATTTCCCAGATTTCACTCTCAGATAAACCAGATCTTTCCTGAAAATAGTGCAAGAATATATCTTTATTAGTTATTGTTTCTAATCTATTTAGCATCACTCCTGTTCCACTTAAAATCCATTCTGGCACAGATTTTGCTAAAGGTAACTATGAAAAATAATCGTGAATAAACCACTTAGATGAACTTGTCTCTCGTTGCTCGTAGCTGGTAACTCGTTAGGAAAATTGGAGATTGAGTAACCCAAATCGAGGTACGAGAAGCGAGTAACAAGAATTACTCAGTTTTAAATAGATAGGGAAACAGATCATGCAAAATACATTTAAAATATTATTAATCTTCACACTATACGTGAGTTTATCGTTTGCCGGTAAAGCTCCGAAATCCGATGAAAGCGGACAGGAGACACTTGCCGCTAATGTTATTACCGATCCATCCTCAGGTGAAAAAATGTATGCTGATCAATTAATGCTCGCCTTCAAAGAGAATGTATCCGATCAGATTAAGGACCGTATATTTGATGAATATGGTTTGGAACCGATTAGCAGGTATCCTTCACTGAACATTTATCATGTTACATTTTCAAATCCCAGAGCACGATTAAGTAAACTTCAGAAAACCCAGGAAAAATTGCAACATAATCCAAAAGTATTGTACGTCTATCCCTGTAAATTAACTATTTTTACTGATTCGGCAAACTACACCGTAAAGGATCATTCAATAAAAAGAACGGGTGAAATATCACTTAGTTTTGCCAATCTTGATCAGACAAGTATGAAACCGAAGACTGTGAGTGAGGCAATCAACAAACATAGCGGTTCATTATTGTACTGTATTGAGAAGAAACAGCGTCTGATAGAAAACTATCATGGATCCATCTCGTTTAAATTAACCATATCTCCTTCCGGTGAAGTAATTAAAGCAAGGGCAACAAAATCTTCAGTAAAGGACCGGGGACTGATTGGCTGTCTGGTTAACAGGATGTTGCAATGGAGAGATTTTCCCGAGCAACGATCCAGGGCAGGAAATTGGACGGTTGAATTTTCGTTTGATTTTTAACTAATTTGAACTATTGACCACTGAGAGTAACACCAATTGACGGATCCGCCTTTCGGCGGACACTGAGTAAAACTCGCTACTCGCTTCTCGTAACCCGTCTCTGGAAACTCGTAGATTTTTCCCGTTTATCCCTATACCCTTCACCAATCCCAACAATCTAATATCCAATATCTAATACCGAGTATCCAGCATCGAGCATCCAGTATCAAGATTATTCTCAGTGACCTCAGTGGTTACTACTTTGAAATTTCATATCAACTGAGTTAATAAATAGAAATCTGTCAATGAGTGTCCCGGCAAGTATCAAAATCTCCACTCCTTTTACTTCGCCCCCATTAACCAGAATCATGTATAATATGAATATGGCCGGCATAAATATGCCGATTATAATTCTGGTTCCAAAAGAAAGGATTTGAGTCCCCATTAATTTCCGGGCAATTCGATTTGTAGTCTGACCGGATTTGGAAAGATATTGAAAGCGGGCATAGACTATAAATAAATCAAAGGCAAGCAGGATCAACAGGAAATATTGTAAATTTGAGGATTCGATACTGGCAAGATTAAAAATACTTACCAAGGCACAGCCATTTAACAAAGCAGCCACAAAAAAAGTACCATGCGTTGTAGGGTGCATCCATCCTGCCATTTTTGTATTATAAAAAACCGAACCCCATCTTTTTAAAATCCAAATAGCAAAGAAAAAAGAAATAAGTTCAAATGCATCGAGATGAATGTTTAGTTTAATCGCCAGGTAATTAAAAAATAATATCATTAAAAATATATTTTGGATCAGTACCTTTTTTGGTAAACCTTGCATTTGTTGTAGCTGGATAATCGGCGAGAGCCGGTGTAGAATAAGGAGTAAAATAGTTATCAACACCCCAACACCAATAAGATAGGGCTGAAAAACAGACCACTTTTCAAGCCGATTTAATATTTCTCCGGCATCCGTCGATTGATAAATATATATAAAGGAGACTATTTGCCAACCGAGTAGTAGGTTAGAGTAGTAGACGTAAAAGGAGAATATACTATCTGAAAATCTATTTACGAAAGAATTTATCATAATCTTTGTTACTCGCTGCTCGCTACTCGTTTCTCGTACCTCGATGTTGGCTACTCGATCTTCAATTATCCATACGAGTTACCAGCTATGAGCAACGAGTAACGAGAGCCGAGCAACGAGAGACATGTTCATCTCAGTGATAAATACATAGATAATGTTAGATATTCATCTCTAAAAATGTATTCAAAGCCTGCGCTTGTTTTTCGCGACTAAATTCTTCTATACCGCACCAGGTAAAACTTGTTTCATTTCGGATTATCGATTTTAATTTTTGAGCAATATTTTCAATATTCCTACCAGATACCACCAATCCTGAATTGGTTTTTTTTATTAAATTCGCTGCTTCACCATTTTCAGGTATGACCGCAAAAATTGGCTTCTTTAATCTGAGATATTCGTAAAATTTAGCTCCAATTGTATTCTCCGAATGTGGCCAACGGTCATCTAAAATCATACAGAGGGCATCCATCATTTGTAAAATCTCAAGGCTTTTTTGATGGCTGTTATAACCCCAACAATGTACTTTATCTTCAATTTTATATTTTTTTGCCAATTTTGACAGGTCATAAACAGAAGTACCAATATGATGGAAATGAATATCCATACCTTCACTTTTTAATTTGCTAATGGCCTTAAAAACGGGATGAGGCGTATTTAAATGGGAATAAATAGAACCTGAGAAACCAAGATTAAATTTACCCCCTTCAAAAGAATTAATATTATTTAGTGTTATAAAATCTGCCTCATCATAACCATTGGGTAAAATTAACACTTTTTTTGAATCAAAATTTTTAATGCGTTTCCCGTAATCGTCAATAGTTGACTTATAGGCAGAAATAAGGTAATTAATTTTTGAGATAGACTTAATCTCTATGTATTCATCCAACAAGCGATGAAATTTAGTCGGATAAATTTTATACGGATTAATCGTCCATGGATCTCTCAAATCAAGAAAAACAGGGCAATTTGCCTGTTGATTTATTTCAGCAGCAAGTAAGGCGAGTGAGTATGGTGGTGAAGTGAAAATAATTGCATTATATTTATTACGCTTTAATTCTTCAATTAAATATTTTCGGGCAATCTTATTCCAGTATTTTCGACTATCCGTAATACGAAAAAATGCGCTAATCCAACGTTGCCAATATCCACTCTGTCTGAAAAAAGGTGCCTTTGTTTGAATGGATTCCGCAGTACTGGAATTTCCGGTACGAATAACCTTTATATTTTCAGGAACTTCTTTTAGAAGGGATTCATCTCTCGGACTTGAGATTGTATGATCATTGGCAATAACACAAAATTCCCACCCATATCCGGAAAGATACTTTAATAATTTAACCCAGCGTTGAACTCCCCCACCGCCGGTCGGTGGAAAATAGTAGGATATGACTAATCCACGTTTAGCCAAGATTGTTTTTCCATTTCTCTGACATAATCTACTATTAGTTTCAACTCCTTTTTATGTTCTTCAAAATTTTTATTTTCTGTATTTATGCGTAAAATCTTAAAATCATTTTCCTCCGCTTCATCCATCCATGTTTCATAAGCATGTCCTAACTGTTCCAGATAGCCTCTATCGATGGTCTGTTCATAATCCCGTCCACGACTTAGAATTCTTTCAACCAACTGATCTACAGAGGCTTTAAGGTAAATGATCAGATCAGGTTTGCGTAAATAATCTACCATGGTTTCGAATAACATCCGATAATTTTCATAATCCACATCGGTCATATACCCCTGATTATGCAGTGTCCGGGCAAAAATTTCCACATCTTCATAAATTGACCGATCCTGAATACAGGAATCCGGCCATTCGGTAATTTCTTTTTGAGACTTAAACCGGTGAGATAGAAAATATATCTGAAGATGAAAGCTCCAGCGATTCATGTCATCATAAAATGGCGCCAGATATGGATTATCAATCACCTTCTCATAATAGGCTCGCCAGCGTAGTTTCTGGCTCAGTAGTTGGGTTAAAGTTGTCTTTCCGACACCAATATTTCCGGCAATGGCGATAAATAGCTTTCTTTTATCACCCTGCTTATTTTTATTCATTCTCTTTTTTATCCCAAATCTATATATTCAGTTTACTCAGCTTGAAAATTTGATTCAAGATTTTTTTGTTAATTCTTATGATTTTTCGATAAGGTCATCCCTATGGGACTACTGAATATTATGGTAATCATTACCCCGGACTTCCGTCCGGGGCTAGCCTGAGCCAATTCCGATGGAATTGGTTTTGACATTATAATATAAATGTCATTGGCATGACCCTAGACTAGCCCCGGACGGCAGAGGTTGTATGAAAAACAGAAATTGATTCGATTTTGTCATTCCCAACTTGATTGGGAATCTATAAAAAACAATAACTTATGGATTCCCACTTTCGTGGGAATGACACTTGATAGAGAGTTTTCACACAACCTCGGCAGTCCGGGGTATCGGTAATCTCCCGATTATTTTGTAATATATAAAAGGAAATAAATCCTGCAAACTTGTGAAATCAAAAACTTCGTTTGATGGAATTTTATCCCAAATCCCTAAGAATGCAGGATTGGTTGTGTGTGATTTGGTACGAACATCCTCTATATTACCATGATCGCTGACCACAATAAGAAGAGTATTATCCGAATTCATATAATTTAGAACAGCTATGATAAGATTTTCCACTTTCCTGATCTCATCGATTGAGCGGCTTAAGTTTTGGGCATGTCCGGCGAAATCAGTCAGAAAATATTCATATAAAACTAAATCATATCTCTCACTTTCACGCGCCAATATCTCACCCGCTTTATCTGCTGAAAATAAGGGGAGATCAAATCCTTTATTTCTATTCTCCTTATTGGTATAGTCGTGATATAGAGCCTTTTCGCTTTTAATATCATGAAAATCAGAAAAATTATAACCGGCATATTTGTTCATTTCTGTAGTCGCCGACATATGCAGTTTCGTAAAAATCTCCGGGGTTGTAAAGAAAATAGGTCGGAAGGCATTGATGAACTTACATTTAAACCCGTTTTTATTAAGCTGAACAAAAATTGAATACTTCCGTAATATCTGACGAAGTTCTTTATTAGGAAAACCGTTAAGATGCATCCCCAGCAATTTTGGCGCATTAATTCCTGTGTATAAAGTTGTATGGCCGGTTGCGCTCTGAGGCAGACCGGGAACCCCCATTTGCGCGTCAATATGAAATTTATTACCTGAGCAAGGGAGAGTCTCATTAACACGAAAAATCCCTGTCTCGGAATAGCAACAGGGATTAATATTGGGATCATCAAGCCCGATACCAACACCATCTATAAATAGAAGGATAATTTTACTCGAAACGGAAAACCTCATTTGTTGTGAATTTAACCGGCTGACCATTTATTCTTCCGGTCTGAAATTCATACCTCTCCACAGTCTTTAAAACAGCCTGATCGAGAATATCGTTAATCCCACGTAAAATGGTCGCGCTTTCAACATTACCTCCCCTGTCAACGACCACCTTGACGCGAATTTCACCTTTTTGCCACACATTTCTCGGTACCTGAGAGATCTCTATTTTAGGTTTGGTGAAATATTTCTTCTTACCGCCATCCAGGAAAAGTTCTAAAAAAATCCGATCATAATCAATCTGATTTTTAACTTCTTTGCTGTTTGCCGGAAGTTCACGAGCTATCGGCTCCGGAGATGAAATCGAGGCCATTAATGGCGCCATCTCATCTATCTTTTTACTGAGATCAATATCTTCACCATTCACCCCCTCTGTCGTAGCCAAATTTTGACCCTCAGAATTTTGTACTGTGGTATCCTCAATTTTTAGTGACGATTCTCTGATAGAAGGCTGATAATTTTGTTGTGCATCCGGAGCAGGTGATGATGACCTGGGAGTTTCTCCTGTATCCTGCGCAAGAAGCAGCATACTGCTTAAATTTTGTTGACCCGATTGTTTCAGTACCGGTACATAATCAACAGTACCATACTTGCTATTGTCATTTTTATCGTACAATTGTAGCGCTATCGAGGATACATTTTCGTCACCCCAATAATTGTTTTCCGCAAATATTTCTTTATTAGAATGATTATAAAAATCAAATTCTTCATTATTAAATATATTATTTCGTCCGGGATTATAATTCTCCCCAGGAGCCATGTTGCCTAAGTTTGGTTGTGAAAGACTAAACGCAACCACACCAATCCGGTTTAATGAGATCAGATTATTTGTCAAAACAGGTTTTGATCCAAGTTCACATATCAAGCCGGCATACCCGTTTTCTGATATAATGGAATTTTTTATTTCCGGATTTGCTTTTACTTCTGTTCTGATCCCTGCATGATAATTATAACGCAATTCACAGTTGTTTACAATTATATTACTATTCTTTATTGTAATGCCATTATGCGCATATTCAATCACACAATATTCAAGAAGAGTTCCGGTCCTTATATGGAGAAATTCGATGCTATACCAGTCTCCCATCCTGGGAGCACTGGAGTTTGAGGAAAAAATAATCTTCCTACCGGGCAATCCACGGGCAATCAGTGTACCTCTAACTATAATTTCACATCGTGTTTTATCAGAACCACCTTTTGCCAGATCCTGTTTTGGCTCAAACAGGACTTTAGTCCCTGGTTCTATGACCAGCCTGCTTTTTTGCTCAATGGTCACATCTCCGGCTATAACTATCGTACCGCGCCAGTTCACATTGCCGGTAATTTTTTCGCCATTGATTTTATGAACCTGAGAATAGGAAGTGATAAAAATTACCAGAATTATTAGAAGGCTATAATTAATTTTGTTCATAATTATGAGCACTTAAAATTAACGATATAAATGGGCTTAAATATTCTCCAAATACAGAGGCCCATTAATTATTATCGACTAATATTTGAGTTTCTTGATAAATAGTAGTGGATAATTCATCTCTCACGACGAAATGTTCCAAATAACAAATAATTATCAAATACGAATGACCAAATTGCAAATTAAACAATTATAAACAATCTTGACGATTAAAACGTGCAAATTGTCATTCCCGCGAAAGCGGGAATCTATAAAAAAAACAATGGCTTAGGCAATATTTCTACATGGATCCCTGCTGGAGTTTATCCCTTTGAGATTCCCGCTTCCGCGGGAATGACAAAAGGGGCAGGGATGACATTTCAGTATAATTTCACTAATCTGCAGCAGCCTAAGCTTGCAGGGAGGGGCTGGGGGAGGGTCAGGCTGGTGAGTCAATTATTTATTTTTGATTTATGCGATTTCAATAAAATTTTCCAGTGATTTTAAAAGATCATTTTCTTTAAAGGGCTTCGTAATATAAGCATTGGCGCCTAACTCGATTCCCTTGTCTTTATGTTTTTTTCCTGCCCGGCCCGTTAGGATCACAATGGGAATACTTTGATATTTTTTATAACTCCGGATTTCCTGTATAAGATCAAATCCATGCATCTTTGGCATTTCCAGATCTGTAATTATTATATCAAATTTCTCTTTCCTGAGCTGTTCCAGAGCTTCGGGCCCATCTTCAGTCAATACAGTTGCATATTTGTTTTTCTCCAAAACCGAAGACACAAATTCTCGGACGCTTACAGAATCATCAACAATCAATGCCTTTGGTGAACGTCCCTTGATTTTTTTCTTTTTAACTAGAACTTCATACTTTTGTACCGGCTCTTTTTTTCTGATCTCTTTTTTAACCGTAGTTTTCTGGGATTCTTTTACCACAAGTTCTCTTGCTCTTTCAATGTCAGAGAAATCTTTTTCCTGACCATAAACATCAGATTCAATTTTTTGTGTGATAGAAGGGATATCTAAAATCAATCCAACCGAGCCGTCCCCATAAATCGTACCACCGGAAATATAGGGTACATGTGCAAGATGCTCACCCAGCGACTTTATTACGATTTCTTCCCGGCGAAGTACACTGTCTACAATTAAACCATAGCGGGCTCCTGACTCCTGCACAATGATTGCCGTATTACTTTTTGAACCGGTCGATTTTTTTCCGGTACGATAGTTTAATAAAGCAGAAAGATAGGCTACAGGGATCAGCTTATCACGAACGGTAATAAACGCCTTCTCATCCTGCTCCACGAATTCAGGGTCTTTAAATTGAACAGTTTCTTCAATTGAAGTGAGAGGAATAGCTAAAGTTTCAGAACCAACTTTCACAAGTATGGCCTGCGCGATAGCCAGAGTTAGGGGAACACGAAGATTGAAGATTGTACCCTTTCCCGGTGTTGAGTTGATTCGAATATCTCCCTTTAATTTTTGCAAATGATCTGCAACCACGTCCAGTCCAACACCGCGTCCAGATACGTCTGAGGCTTCATCCCGTGTTGAAAAACCCGGATGAAATACAAAATCCATTATCTCTGTGGTATTCATTCCTTCTAAATCTTCTTCTTTAGCCAGATTCTTTTTGATGATTACATTTTTTACGATTTCCGGGTCAATTCCCGCACCGTCATCTTGCACTTCAATTAATATCTGATTTTTACTGCGTCTGGCTTTGAGTAAGATAATTCCATCTTCACTCTTTCCTTTTTCTTTTCTCTCCTTAGGCGTTTCAATTCCATGATCAATCGCATTTCTGACCAGATGCATGACCGGATCAGTCAAAGATTCAATCAGCGCTCTATCCATTTCTGTTTTTTCACCTTCAACAACCAGATTGACTTTTTTCTTTAGTTTCTTGGCCATATCCCGCACTGCTCTGGGGAAACGGTTAAATAACATTTCAGTAGGTACCATTCTCACCTGTAGAATATCATCATGCAAAGATTTTGTCAAAGTCGAAATTTGTCCAATATTTTGCTCAAACTCCTGCGTGATTGTCCTGAAACTTTTCGAGACCGTATCGAATGTGACCATAACATCTTTAAATTCATCTGACACCAAAATAAGATCATCAAGCATATTTTTATCGATTTCTTCTTTAATTTTTGTTCCCGTCTCGTCTCCCACTGTTTTTTCTAAAAATGAAGAAATCGTGCGACTGGTTTTTCTCAGTCTTTTTTTGTCATTATCCAGGGTCTCACCTATCGCTCGTAATTTGTCAAGATAAGCGCTGAGTTGGGTTTTATTTATGACCAGTTCCGCTGCCATATTCACAAGATTATCAAGGTATTCGGTGGAAATTTTTATAACCTGATCTGTATCTTTCCGATCTTCCTGTATTTTCTCTACCGGAATAATTTTTGGTTTTGCTGGAGGTACAACAGGCTTTTCTGGTGCTTCCACAGAGAGGGGCTTTGATCCGGATTTTGCTAATTGTTCGTCAATCTGTTTCATGATAAGATTGGCCTCTGTTCCCTTTTCCTCTTCCCCTTTCTTAATCGAATTCAACAACTCCTGAATTGTATCAACTGCTTTAAAAGTGAGATCCATATTACTCTCGCTCAGACCTTGTTCCGATTCCTTCGATTTGGCAAAGAGATCTTCTATTTTATGAGCAAGAGTTCCTATGTGTTGAAAATTTAATATTTGAGCAGTACCCTTTAATGTATGGATAGTACGATTCAAATTATCAATTACCGATTTGTCCTTAGGATCTTTCTCAAGATTTACAAGGTCCCGATTAATTTTCTCAAGTAACTCCCAGCCCTCTTTAATAAACATCTCTGTCTGCTCATCCAGTTCTAAGGATTCTGTTCCTGGTTTCTCACCGGCTATATCCTCTGCCTGTCCGCTTTCTCCTTTTTTAAAAAGGCTAATGTCCAAACCTGATATAATCGCTTCAACATCTTCGCTGCTCTTTTTATCGCCGGCTGTCAATTCTTTAATTAATTCAATTGCCGAAGAAATACTTTTATTAACTTGTGCATTATTGTTTATTTCACCCTTAAGGGTTTCTACAGCCACCTTTTCAACACTATCCGCTACCTGACCAATCTCACTAAATCCAAGCATCTTGGCCGCCGTTTTTAAGGAATGCATCGCATGTTCTAATTGTCCAAGTGCATCTTTATCCTGAGGATTTTTCGATAAAGCCTCTGTCGCCTTTTCTACGATCGTTATATATTCCGTTGATTCATCTTTAAATATATCTAGTAAGTCTTCATCCTCATCCGAAGAGCCGGCAAATAGTTGTTCTTCTTTTATCTCCTCTTTCAGATCTGCTACAGAATCTGATGGTTTAGAGACCTCAATAGATTTTAATTTTTCGATTAATGAAGCCGGATCTACACTCTCACCTTTTACACCCAAAGACAAGCCTCCGGCAACTTCTTTAATAGCTGTAAGATCTTCCGCCTTAATTTTTTGGGTTGTCGAATGCAAAATTTCAAACAATTCTTCAAATGGAGAAGCAATATCAGCAACATCATTGTAGCCCATTAAGCGGGCTGATGATTTCAAAGAATGAAGACTTTTTTCAATTGTTTCATATGCCTGTTCATCATCAAGATTACTACTCAATTTTACGATAGCCGCATTGATAACAGTCAGGTAGTTTTCCGACTCCTGTTTAAAAATCTCCTCAAGATCCTCTTCTTCCTTTTTACTAAGGCTTTCTTTTGCAGATGCTAACTCTGTTTCAATATCTGCCTCTACGCCTTTGTCCGCTATTATTTTTATGATTGACTGATATGATTTCCCTAGTTGTTCTAAATCTTCTCTATCGGGGATTGATTCTGGTTGTTCCTGAATAAGTGATAAATAAAACCTGGGGAATTCATTTAATTTTAAAGCGCCCAGCATATTTAAATTAATTGTTAATCGTTCAAAATGTTTGATCTGGCGATTTTTGATTTCATGATCATTTTCATTAAAAACAGAATTGAGTTGTTTAAAAAAATCCGAAGCATTTTTTTCTTCGATCTCCATTAATACGGTTAGAAGTTTATCTGTATCGCCAAATGGTATCTCTTTGATTTCATCTAAATACTTGTCCTTAAATTTTGATATTCTTTTTTCAAGCTTATCATAGCTAAAATCGGGAGAAATCTGCTTGATAAAATCATTATAAATTTTCACTAGGTCTTTTCTTGCCGCACGATATTTTTTATCATCTATTTCAGTGATCGCCGAACCACACTCAAGATAATCTTGAAAAAAAGAATTTATATCATTTTGATCTACAATTTTTGCAGCGCTGAACAGTTTTGATATCAAATTTTCAAATTTATCGGAAATTGGTTTTTCAGTTGATAATTCTTCATTGATTACGGGTTCAAGATCCTTTAAGAGAGATTTAAAAACATTTATAAGCGATTTTTTATCTTTACCACTAACCACTTCCCCATCCTTTTCAGTTTCGATCGATTCTTCCGGGGCAGGTTCCTTTTTCTTATCTTCTTTGATCTCCTCATCGGAAGGAGCGATAAAAAGAGTCGTTAAAAATTCATCCAAAAGGGAGTTTATCTTTGATGATTCAGGTGTCTCTGCTTTGGCATCCTTAAAAATATCTGTCTTTTGTAATATTGAGAGAAGTTCGTCAACCGAATCTTTTGCTCCAGGATTGTATGAATTGTTCTCTTTTTTGGCTTGATTCAGTAGAGCCAGCATATCAGAGCAGAAATCTTCCAGTTTAACATAACCATGAATCATGCTAATTTCTTTAAACGATTGAAATTGTTCTATCAACTTATTCAGGTGTTCTGTTTTATCCGGAGATTTTTCCAGATCCTTAAATATCTTTTTCAGATTAGTAACATATTCATCAACTTCAGCCTGAAAATACTCTGACAATAAATTATCAATTGTTGTCGGTTTTTCAGGAATTTCCTCTCGCTCAAATTTTGTTTCCTCTTCTTTTTCAGGTAAGGTAATTTTACCTTCTTTTACTGAATTCTCTATAAAGTCAGTATCTAATTCTACGATCAGCGACGTATATGATTCGATGGTATCCTGGATTTTAGACATAAGCCGGGACGGTGAATAAGGGGTTCCGGAGATCCAGGGATAAATTTTTTGTAATTGACTAATTAAATTTTGAACTACGTCAGGTATTTCATCTTCAACAGACTTATCAAGATTCCCGATAAGTATTTTTGTAAAATCGATATATAACTCCGTATCTTCTTCGCTGGATTGGACAAGAAGTACCTTTTTCAATTCAGAGATAAAACTCTGTTCGATATACTCAGTAAAACTGTGAGTATCTTCTTCAACCTCCTTCTCAGGTTGCATTTCAGGAGCAGACTCTGCTGATTTTTCTTCCTGGATTTCTGGGGATGTTACTATTTCGGGGGCAGATCCTCTTAATTCATTATTAACCAGTTTTATTGAGTGAAGAGTCCCTTCTTCTTCAAGTAAAATTGAAAGACCACTGACAAAATCATCAGCTATCTCCGGTAAAGCGTCCACCAGTTCAGTGGGAGGATAATCCTGTGCACGATCAAAAATATCGAAAAGAAAGATAGATAATTCACCGGATGCCCGTTCCTGTGCCAGCTTACCTATCCCTTCCGTTATCTCTTCTTGCTCACTGAGAAGGGTAAACAGTTCATCGATTACCTGAAAGTTTTCCTGATCGTGTGTCTCGCGTGTTTTCTCGCGTACATGATCAAAAAACTCACAGATATAAAACTCGTTAAAACTGATTCTATCTCTTTTTGACATTATTTCCCTCTATTTCTATTGGGACAATTTAAATTTTGATACTGCATCATCAAGAGATTTGGAAAGAGATTCCAATCGTGTTATTTCAATTTCAGATTGTTTTGCTCCCTCTGCTGTCTGATGAGCGATTGAAGCAATTCCTTCCATCACTTTCACAATATCTTCACTCGATTTTAGTTGTTTCTCGGTTGCTTTTGTAATTTCACCGACAGAGGTTGTGGATATATCGACGGCGCCTAATATTTCACGCAATGCTGATCCGGCGACATCAACTTTTTTAGTGCCCTCGGCAACCTCTGCATTTCCAATCTCCATCGCCATCACTACTTCAGAAATACCATTTTGGATGTCCTCGATAAGTTTGGTAATCTCACTGGCAGAATGACTGGATCTTTCCGCCAGATTCCTTATCTCATCCGCCACAACAGTAAATCCCCTTCCTGCCTCTCCGGCGCGTGCTGCTTCTATCGTTGCATTCAACGCCAGAAGATTCGTACGACTGGCTATATCGCTAATAAACTCAGAAATCTCGCCGATCCTTGCCGAATTTTCACCAAGTATTTTCACCCTTTCAGACGTATCGGTGACAGTTTCTCTTATTCGATGCATACCCTCAACAGATTGCTCAACGATCGCCCCCCCACGCTCTGCTACTTCTTTTGCATGACGGGCTGCATCCGATGCCCTTTGGGCACTATCGTTTGTGTTTTCCGCGACACTGGTCATATTTTTGGCTAAACCACTAATTTGCTCTATTTCTTTTGCCTGATTATCCGCACCCACTGCCATTTCAGTCGTTTTTTCAAGAATACCTTGCGTGGATTGTGCAACATGTTCGGCACTCTTTTTCACATCCCGGACCAAAGCACTAAGATCTGATACCATTAAGTTAAATGAATCAGCTAAGGCGCCTAAAGTATCTGCCGTTACCTGAGCAGTAACTGTAAAATCTCCGTCGGCAGCAGCACTGACGATGCGTAACAATTCTTTAATTTGTCGTTGTATTTTATCTTTGTCTTCGTCTGTCGCTATTTTTTTCCGAAAACCTGATTGCAATTTGTCTAATTTGGTCGAGATTTCCGATAAATAACCAACATCAAATTCGGCATACTTTGCTGAAACATCTCCTGACGCTAATTTATTAAAATGATCAGACAGCGTATCAATACTTTTTTGAAGAGGATTAAGCACAACTTTAATTATTATGATACCTAAAATAATAAGTAATACACTGATAACTAATGGGAAAATCAAGAATTTAAAAAGCGATGGAGATTTGTCACCTACTTCCATATCAATTTGTAATAAACCGACAATTTCTGAAACCGTATTTTTGATTGGCGCAAAAGCACTCATATAGGATTTTTCTCCCCTATCATAGGGAGCTTTTAATTCGATATATCCTTTATTGAAGGTGGGATTCATCTCCCCCCATAAATTGAATTCCTGATTTATCACATTCTGATTATTTGATGTGACAACAAAATTCGTAATATTACCCTGCCTCCTGAGTGTTTTCACCGCATCTTTTTCCAATTTGTTAGCAGTACGGATAGCCTGCAAAACGCCCGCAATTTTTAAATAATGTTCATTATTAAAATCGGAAGGACTTCTAATTAAATCAAAACTATCGCCATCAATTTGAATAACGCTCGTGGATACCATCGCGATGAGTTTTTCGTTAAAGGCTTCCTGGACAGAATCTTTTGCCAGATAGTAAGCCCATGCAGCTGATATAAGCAAACCTATGATCACCAGTGGAAGAAATATTAATACTATTTTTCTTAAGATTAAGGAAGTCGTTCCAGGCATTCTTTAGTTCCTTTATTAGTTTTCCTTAACGAAGATCACGCTTGAATTCAGCAATTTCTCTGTCTCAAACAAATATATTTGTCCCATCTTATCAGTTTCATATATGCCACGAATAAAGTATGCCATTCGGGCTGGGATATTTTTCGAAGGCAATTGTACTTTAGAATTCTCAACCTCCACAAAATCCAGAACCTTTTCCACGACAAAACTAATGAGGAAATCAGAAGATTCCACCACTAACACCATATCAGTATCTTTTTTTCCCGTTGAATTGAGACCCAGTATCTGTTGGATGTCTATCAGTGAAATAATATTTCCTCTTAAATTATAGACACCTACAACATGAGTCGGAACATTCGGCAATAAGGTTACTTTAGGAGGTGGTAAGACTTCCCGAACCTTTGACATTTCCAGACCAAACAGTTTTCCTGAAACACTAAAAACGGAATACCGGGTGTATTTTTCATGATTCGCGGATTTCAAATTGCCTAGACCTCAATTAAAGTTTTTACTTTCTCAACTAATTCTTCATCCCGAAAAGGTTTAGGCAAAAAGTCATCAACCCCAACTTCTTTTGCTGTTTCAATTAGCTGGGGAGAATCCTTACCGGATAACATAATGACAGGTAGTTTTTTTTCAGTCTTAATCGTTTTAAGTACCTCTATCCCATTCATATCAGGTAACATCATATCGAGAATCACCAGATTCGGCTTTTCCTTCTCAATCGCTTCCAAACCTTCTTTTCCGCTAATCGCTGTGATAATGTTATAATCTTCATCTTCCAGGGCAATTTCAATCATTTTTCTAATAACAATACTATCATCAATAATCATCACTGTTTTTTTAGTGCCGTCAGAAATAATCTCTTCGTCCGAACTCTCAACTTCGGCTGGTTTTTCCACTGCAGGTTCAGGCTTTTCAGCTACTACTGTTTCCGGTTCTTCCGGGACGGAAATACCCGGTGGTGTTGTTTCCTCTTCTCCAGTTAATTTATCTAAAGATATGGTTTCTTCTTCCGTTTTTTCCTCAGGTTCCAGCGAAAATTCTTCTTTTGATTCCGGAACAGTTTCTTCCAATTCTGGTATTACATCTTCCTCTTCCGGCTTAGAGGCAGATGCTTCCAGTTGTTCGTCGACTTGTGAGATCACCTCTTCCTCTTCCATCAATAATTCATCTCCGATTAAGGGTGTCGTTACATCTTCTGGCTGTTTTTCTGCCTCGGCTTCTGCTTTTGCTTCTTCAGCTTTTTCAATTAAGGCTTTTGATTCAAGAGAGGCTAAGATCTCTTCAACCGCAGATATATCTTCCCCTAAAAGAGAAGAAATTTCTTCAGCGCTTGTATTTTCGCCAACCAGAAATAATACCTTCCATTGCATATAAGGCATATTTGCTTCTTTTACCTTATCATCAATATTGTCGACTTTTTTATAAAATTGTTCCACGATCTTCCCCTTCACTTTTATCGATTATTTGATCCAGAAATCAATATCTCCTCTGCTAAATGCAGATACCCGACCGCTCCGGCAGAAGCAATATCAAAAAGGGCAACTGGTTTACCCTTGCTCGGAGCCTCGGAAATCTTTGAATTTCTTGGAATTACGGTTTCTAAAACCGTATCCTTAAAGCTATATCGGAGCTCCTCGGATATTTCTTGACTTCTTTTTATCCTTTTATCAAACATGGTGATTAAAAAACCCTTGAAATCAAGATCCGGATTATATTTTTGACTGAGTTTTTTTACCGTTCGGATAAATTTACCAAGTGCTTTTAAGGAGTAGTATTCACATTGAACCGGAATCAGGATAGAATCAGCGGCCGTAATAGCATTTATTGTGAGACTTCCAAGACTGGGTGGGCAATCAATCACAACAAAATCATACACTTCCTTAAAGGGTGTTAACACTTTTTTTAATAAGCTATAATCCATACCATGACGAAAAAATTCTATTTCTTCTTCCTCTTCAAACACATTTGAAGGAACGATATGCAAATCCTCAAGACCAATATCGATTATAGCATCTGTCAGGGGAATATTGTCTCTGAAAATCTGGTACATCCCACTTTTGATCTGGGTCTCGTTTAACTGAAAACTTGCCGCAACACTACCCTGAGGATCCATATCAATCAGAAGAATTTTCTGATCGAGGATTGCCAGACTGGCACCCAGATTTACGGAAGTGGTAGTCTTACCGACACCACCTTTTTGACTTACAACTGCAACAATTTCACCCATTTAATTTTTATATCACTCCTGAGACATCGGAATTTTAACTCTATTTTCTTTTGCACATTGATGTGCTTCTTTATATCCAGCATCTACATGACGAAAGATTCCCATTAAAGGATCATTGGTCAGGACACGATCCAGCCTTGAATCCATCTCATCCGTACCATCAGCAACGATAACCTGACCGGCATGCTGCGAATATCCAATACCTACTCCACCGCCATGATGAAAAGAAACCCATGAAGCGCCGGAAGCGACATTTAAAAAGCCATTAAGCAGGGGCCAGTCACTAATAACATCGCTACCGTCTTTCATATCTTCGGTTTCTCTGTTTGGAGAAGCAACGCTTCCCGTATCAAGATGATCACGGCCTATCACGACCGGTGCAGATATTTCGCCTTTACGAACCATTGCATTCAATGCCTTACCAAATTTTGCTCTTTCTCCCAGACCCAGCCAGCATATCCTTGAAGGTAATCCCTGAAATGCTACCTTTTTTTGCGCCAGCTGAATCCATCGGATAAGTGATTTATTTTCCGGAAATAACTCGTTTATTAATTCATCAGTTTTGTATATATCATTTTTATCTCCGGAAAGAGCAACCCAACGAAATGGACCTTTCCCTTCACAAAAAAGCGGTCTGATATATGCCGGTACAAAGCCGGGATAATCGAAAGCATTTCGTACACCCTCTTTTTGTGCCTGTGCCCTCAGATTATTACCATAATCAAAAACGACCGCGCCCTCTTTCTGTAAATCCAACATGGCCTGACAATGTTTTGCCATCGATTTAAAAGAGAGGTCTATATATCTTTTAGGCTGATTTTTCCGTAAATCCAGCGCTTCTTCATAACTTACCTGGTGTGGCACATATCCGTTTAATTCGTCGTGTGCCGATGTTTGATCCGTCACAATATCCGGAACAACGTTCCGGTCCACCAAATCAGGAAAAATCGTCGCCGCATTACCAAGAAGACCAACCGAGAGTGCCTCTTTTTTCTCCACTGCACTCCTGCACATACTCAGGGCTTCATCTATATTATCGGTCCATTTATCCAAATATTTGAGTTTTATTCTTCTTTCTATCCTTTTTTTATCAACTTCGACGACAAGGGCAACTCCCCCATTCATTGTTACTGCAAGAGGTTGCGCGCCTCCCATACCACCTAATCCCGCGGTCAGAACCAGTTTGCCTGCCAGGTTTTTGGAGGGAAAATCTTCTGCAATGGTTGCAAAAGTCTCATAAGTGCCCTGCAATATTCCCTGAGTCCCGATATATATCCAGCTACCGGCTGTCATTTGCCCGTACATGATTAAGCCTTTTTGTTCCAGTTCCCTGAATTTTTCCCATGTTGCCCAGGCCGGGACTATATTTGAATTAGCTATTAAAACTCTAGGCGCGTGATTAAAAGTTCTGGCGATACCTACCGGTTTTCCTGATTGTACCAATAATGTTTCGTCATTATCCAATTTTTTTAAGGCTCTGATAATTGCCTTATATGACTCCCAGTTTCTTGCTGCTTTTCCAGACCCACCGTACACTACCAGATCTTGTGGTTTTTCAGCTACTTCGGGATCCAGGTTATTCATTAACATCCGCATTGCCGCTTCTTGGTGCCAACTTTTGCAGCTGATTGAGGAGCCACGAGGAGCTCGTATAACTTCACTCATGTTATCTCCTGGCAATTATTTGACGCTGAAGATTCATTAAATACTCTTTATTTTCATGTAAATAGTTATATGAAAAGAGGGAAAATCCGGCAAAACCACCGTCCCTCGTTGCTTTCAGGCGTTTTAAAACCGCCCCCACATCCTGATTGTATGTTGAAATCCCTACGATAATCTTTTCCTTCAGATTCCTATCATTTAGTTGCTTTAATACCGAATTAAATTCCTGCCAGTCGGTACGATAGTTCATAATGGCAACAAAATCACAAATGTCGTTCCGGAGCCAGCTCAACCAGTCCTGAAAATAGCGGTGTTTTGCTATCACCGGATCCGGTTTAACTGCCACCGATAATTCCAGATCCGGTTGTATATTTTTAATTGTCTTTGAAATTACTTCTAAATAATTACTTAGCGTACCAGTCAGCGATTTTCTGTATTCTCTGTCTGCATAGAGAAATACCTCATACCCCCTTTGTTCCGTATAAGTCTGAGCCGACTGATAAATAATCCAGGGATCATAAATATCTTCCATCATATACATCGTTCGGCTCGCCGGTGTAAAAGAATAGGCCAGACTTGGATACCGGTAGTAATCCAGATGTATTCCGTCCAAATCATAATATTCCGATATTTCCCGTAAGATATTTAATAAATCATCTTGCACCGCAGCGACTTTAGGATCCAAAAAAAAGCCTTCATGACCTTGTCGCTTCAGACTTTTATAATCCGGAAAATCGCCATCTCTAAGTACATAATCGGAATGTTTATTTAGAATATGACTTTTATTCTCAGGAAACTGATCACCTGCCCATACATAGAACATATTCACCCAGGCATGAATACGCATGCCGGAATGATCAGATTTTTTAATAACATATTCCAACGGATCAAAATCATCTTCAACACTGGCTGCTTTTGGTTCCCATTGACTGTTGTAATAAGTATGACCGAGAGCACGGATTTGGAAGAAGATATCACTGATGTTTAACTCAATCGCCGTTGATAAAATTCTATCGACATCCGATTTTGTTGTCACGGCATATCGGACCACCCACAGAGCTGAGCGTTCCCCGTGAACAGTATTTCCGATTAATAAATGAGGAATCAGGTACAACAGGACCACTAAAAAAAGACGCATAATATCCTGTTTATTTTTAATTAATCCTTAAAATATATAAAACCCTAAGTTATATTGCAAGATTTACATCAGGGCCAAGTATTTATTATTCAACACGTTGTCAAAATTAATTTCAAGAATTTCAGCAAATAATAATTGCAAAAATCGTTTAAAATGATTTCTCGCAAAGACACAACGAACCGGAGGCAAAAGCAATAAAAAAGGGTAACCTCCTGGCTACCCTTTTTACATTTGTTATATTTTATAAAAAAAGGCGGTATAATGACCGCCTTTTATATTATTCTTTTTTTTCCTCATCAGGTTCAGGCTCTTCCGTTTTTACCTCTTCGCTCTCTTCCTTTACTTCTTCGGGAGCTGGTTTCTCCTCCTCAACATCTTTCGGTTCTTCAGCTGGTGTCTCTTTTTTAACCTTATCTGGTTCCCCGACTAATTTTTCATTTTCTTCTACTTGAACATCTTCAATTTCAACTTCCTTTGTATCTACTGCATTAATATCTTTTTCAACAGATTTTTCTTCTTTTTTCTTTGGTTTCTTTTTCTTTTCTGGTTTGCTTGTATCGGCTAGTGTTTCGAAACCAACGAGTTGAAGAATCGCCATAGGAGCGCCATCACCCTGTCTGCGGCCCAACTTAATCACCCGGGTGTATCCACCCTGACGCTCAGTATATGCAGGTGCGATTTCATCAAATAGAGTTTTAATTGTTTCTTTTTGGCGCAAAAAACTGAAAGCTAATCTTCTATGATGAGTATCCCCTTTTTTCGCATACGTAATCAGTCGTTCTATTGTCACCCGAGCCTCTTTGGCCTTCGCTGTGGTTGTTCTGATTTCTTTATGTTCAAACAACTGATTAGCCAGATTACGAATCAGAGCTTTTCTGTGGCTTGCTGTTCTGTTTAATTTCCGCCCTTTTATTCTGTGTCGCATATTAATCCTTTTTTCAAAAAGCAGTCTTACTTATCATCACTTTTCAAATATTTTTCAATATTCATACCGAAATGAAGGCCGCGTTCTTCAAGTATCTTATTTAATTCTGTCAGAGATTTACGCCCAAAATTACGAAAACGTAACATTTCCTGTTCATCACGATGTACCAGATCACCAATAGTTTTTATATTGGCCGCTTTCAAACAATTATGAGATCTGACAGAAAGTTCCAATTCATCTACACTCATCTTAAGCAGTTTTTTAATCCGCAGCATTTCTTCATCGATTTCACTGGTTTCCTCTTCTTCGGGCTCGATGTCAAAATTAATAAATAACTGAATATGATCTTTAAGAATTTTTCCGCTGTATGTGAGCGCATCATCCGGTGTAATGCTTCCGTCAGTCTCAATTTCCAGAATCAATTTTTCGAAATCTGTTCGTTGTCCAACCCGTGTATCCTCAACCAGATATTTAACATTTACTATAGGTGAAAAAATTGCGTCAATAGGTATTAATCCAATTGGTTGATCCAGTACTTTATTTTCTTCAGCTGGTACATAACCACGGCCTTTACCAATCCTTAGTTCCATCTCAAAATTTGCTTCTTCACTTAGAGTGGCCAGGGTAAGATCAGGATTCAAAACCTCAAATTCAGAGGTATATTTCTGAATATCACCGGCGGTTAACGTTCCGGTACCCTGAACTTGTACATTGACTTTTTCGACTTTTTTATTAAGCAGTTTCAGACGAACCTGTTTTAGGTTCAATATCAGCTCTGCTACATCTTCATAAACACCCGGTATCGTCGAAAATTCGTGCTGAATACCATCGATACGAATCGCTGTTATTGCTGCTCCATGCAGTGAAGATACCAATACTCTGCGAAACATATTACCAATTGTAACACCAAATCCCTTTTCAAGAGGGTATACATAGAACCGACCGAATGTATTTGTGTAGTTTTGCTCATCTAATTCAATTCGATCCGGCATCTGATAATTGGTCCAGCTCATCAAATTTCCTATCTCTTTTATTATATAAGTTTTGTTTACTTTGAATATAATTCTACAATCAGGTTTTCCTGAACCTGAATGGGAATATCAATTCGATTCGGCCAATCCACGAATGTTCCCTGGATCTGAGCTTTCTCGAGTTTCAACCAGGGATACATATCTTCATCACGTACTTTACGCATTGAATCATGAAGCACCGATAATTTTTTGCTTTTATCTTTTACCGAAATTATATCACCAGGTCTTAATAAATAGGAAGGTATATCAACCAACCGCCCATTGACCATAAAGTGACGATGTCTGACCAGTTGTCTTGCCTGTTTTCTTGATTGTGCAAATCCCAGACGATAAATGGTATTATCCAACCGGCTTTCCAGAAGACGTAATAAATTTTCTCCTGTTACACCTTTCAATTGATCTGCTTTGGCAAAATAGTTACGGAATTGTTTTTCCAAAATCCCATATATTCTGCGTACCTTCTGTTTTTCCCTAAGCTGAATACCATACTCGGATAATTTTATTCTCTGTGAAACCCCATGCTGACCCGGTGCATAGCTCTTTCTCTCAAATGAGCATTTTATCGCAACACATCGGCTTCCTTTAAGGAAGAGTTTTTCGCCTTCTCTTCTACATAATTTACAAACTGGTCCTGTATAACGTGCCATTCAAATTACTCCATCTTTATTATTACACGCGTCGTCTTTTTGGTGGACGACATCCATTGTGAGGAATCGGGGTCACATCCTTTATCGATAATATCTCCAGACCTGCTGCCTGAAGTGAACGGATTGCTGCCTCACGGCCTGCTCCCGGTCCTTTTACTTCAATATCTACACGCATCAATCCAAGATCCATTGCTTCTTTTGCAGCCCCTTCTGCTGCTTTCTGTGCGGCAAAGGGTGTATTTTTACGTGAACCTTTAAAGCCTGACCTGCCTGCAGATGCCCAGGAAATAGTATTTCCGTAAGTATCTGTTAGCGTGACGATTGTATTATTAAATGTGGCCTTTATATGGGCCTTACCATGAGATTCAACTTTTTCTTTTTTCTTTGTTTTTCTTCGCGCTTTCGGTTCAGCCAAAATCTTCCTCCTGCTTTCCTATTAATTTACTTTTTAGAACTAATTAAGCGTTTTCGTCCTTTTCGGGTTCTGGCATTTGTTTTAGTTCTCTGTCCGTGACAGGGTAGACCACGGCGATGACGGTATCCTCTGTAACTACTGATATCCATCAACCGTTTGATGTTCATATTAGTTTCTGCCTTTAGCGCACCCTCAACTTTAAAAACTGTTTGAATAATTGTTCGAATTGCTTTTACCTGCTCATCCGACAGTTTATTGACCCGAATATTTTCGTCAACCTTTGCTTCCGCACAGATTTTTTGTGCGCTCGTTTTACCAATTCCACATATATAAGTCAACGCGATTACTACCCGTTTGTTTTTTGGTAAATCAATTCCTGCTATACGTGCCAAGATCGCCTCCTCTTTCTATCCCTGTCGTTGTTTGTGTTTTGGATTTTTACTACAAATAACTCTTACCACACCCCGACGGCGGATAATCTTGCACCCTTCACAAATCTTTTTAACCGATGTTTGAACTTTCATTTTCTATTCCTTAGAATTATCAAAAATACTTACTTATAACGATAAATAATTCGACCGCGTGTTAAATCATAAGGTGACAATTCCAAACTGACCTTATCACCGGGTAATATTTTTATAAAATGCATTCTCATTTTTCCGGAGATATGAGCCAGAACTTCATGACCATTTTCCAGTACAACGATAAACGTAGCATTTGGTAATGTTTCTTTAATTACTCCGTCAATTTTTATGGCTTCTTCTTTTGCCAATTTTTCTCCATTTTCTATTTAGATAAGATGTCGGGTCCATTATTCGTTATAGCAACCGAATGTTCAAAATGTGCTGAAGGAAGTCCGTCGGATGTTTTAACCGTCCATTCATCATCAGCAAAATATACTTCGTAACTTCCCATATTTACCATCGGTTCTATAGCCAGAACCATTCCGGTTCTTAATTTGACTCCCATTCTGGGTTGTCCATAATTTGGTACCTGAGGATCTTCGTGCGGTTTCCTACCTACACCATGCCCGACAAGATCGCGAACCACACTAAAATTGTTCTTCTCAACATGCTGTTGAATGGCATTCCCGATATCTCCCACACAATTATCAGCCACCAACTGCTCTATACCCAGGTAGAGACTTTCTTCTGTAACCGTCAAAAGTCTCTCAGTCCTCTTATCAACCGATCCCGCTTTGAAGGTATAAGCAGCATCTCCAAAAAACCCGCCCAATTCAACACCAATATCAACTCCGACAATCTCCCCTTCTTTAAGTTTTCTTTTAAAAGAAGGTATACCATGTACAACTTCTTCCTGAACCGAGACACACGCGCTCGCCGGAAACCCGTAAAGTCCTTTAAAGGCCGGTCTGGCTTTTTTGCTCAGGATAAAATTTTCAATTTCTTTATCAATCTCACCTGTTGAAATGCCTGGCTTTATATAACTCTTTATAAAGTTCAGAGTTTCTAAAACAATCTGGTTACTTTCTCTGATTCGTTCAATTTCATCAGGATCTTTTATATAAATCATTTACTTCTTTATAAGCCTCTGCGGCCTCTGATTTTTCCGGATTTCATAAAACCATCATAATGGCGCATAAACAGATGAGATTCTACCTGTTGCAAGAAATCTAATGCGACACCAACAATAATAAGTAATCCTGTCCCACCAAAAAACGATGCCAGATTAAACGGTATTTTGAAAAACTTCGCTAAAAACGCCGGGACAATGGCCACAATGGCCAAAAATATAGATCCTGGTAAGGTTATTCTGGTCAGGATATTATCAAGAAATTCGGAGGTTTTCTTCCCAGGACGTACACCCGGAATAAAACCACCCTGTTTTTTCAAATTATCTGCAACATCAACCGGATTTAGTGCGATAGCGGTATAAAAATAAGTAAAAAACACGACCATTACCCCATAGAGGATCCAATAGAACCAGGAATCATACGAGAATAATCTCTGGACGCTGTCCATTAATTCGCTTTCTGGAAAAAAGGTGATAACCGTACTGGGGACAAACATAATTGCCTGAGCAAAGATAATCGGCATAACGCCTGCCGTATTCACACGCATTGGAAAGTGCGTGTTTACGCCACCATACACTTTTCTTCCTATTACACGTTTTGCATATTGTATAGGGATTCGCCGCGTTCCCTGAGTTATCAAAACTATCACAGCGATAATTCCCATGGCCAGAGCTAATAAGAGTATCTCAGATAGCAGACCGCGCTGACCGCTGGAAAATTGTGTATACTCTTCCAAAAGCGCGCTGGGCAATCTTGAAATTATACCAATAAATATGATGAGCGAAATACCGTTTCCGATTCCCCGGTGATCAATCTGTTCACCCAACCACATTATCAGCATCGTACCGGTTGACATGGATAACATTGTAGTTACGATGAATCCGATACCTGGATCAGGAACGGCCCGTAAACCATTTGCCAGCTGAATATTCTGCAAGAAAATTGCGACACCATATGCCTGCATAGCAGAGATAAACAAGGTTCCGTACCGGGTATATTGTGTAATTTTTTTTCTACCTTCTTCACCTTCTTTCTGAAGTTTCTGAAAGAAAGGTATAACAGAACCTAACAATTGTATAATAATTGAGGCACTGATATAAGGCATTATCCCCAGTCCAAAAACGGCAGCCCGTCCAAAAGCACCACCGGCAAAAAGATCATATAGGCCGAACAGTGTACCCTGCAATTGCCGGAAACCTTCTGCCAGTACAGCGGTATCGATACCGGGCGTAACCACTAATGTACCGATTCTTTCAATACCCAGAATCATCAAGGTAAAAAGAATCCTCTTTCTGAGCTCTGAAATTTTAAATACGTTTCTAAGGGTATTGAATATCATGATCATGATAGAGTAACGCTGCCTCCCTGTTTTTCAATTTTTTCCTGTGCAGTTTTACTAACAGCATCGACTTTTATGGTTACTTTAGACTTCAATTCACCATTACCGAGCAATTTCACAGGGACGCGTTTTTTTCTGATTAAACCATTTTCAAATAACACCTCAGGTGTAATGTTTTCTTTTTTCTTAATTTTTTCCAGATCTTCCACATTGACAACCTGAAATTCTTTTTTGTGAATATTGGCAAATCCAAATTTAGGTAACCTTCTCTGCAGAGGCATCTGACCACCTTCAAACCAGCTGCGTTTTTTTGAACCAGATCTGGATCCGTACCCCTTATTTCCGCGTCCGGCTGTTACACCAAGACCAGAACCTTCACCACGTCCAACACGTTTTCTGTTCTTCCGGGCACCTTTTGCGTGCTTTAAATTGCTTAAATCCATTCTATCCTCTATTTCACTTCTTCTACGCGTAGCAAATGTTTTACTTTATTGGTCATACCCAGGATTTGAGGTGTTGCTTCATGTGTCACCGTATCGTGCATTCGGTGTAATCCAAGGGCTTTGATTGTACGTTTTTGACCTTTTGGTCTGTGAATGATACTACGAATTTGGGTAATTTTTATTTTGGAATATTTTTTCTGCGCCATTTTATATACCTTGATCTAACTAATTTCTCCGTTTAATAACTCATGTACTGAAATTCCTCTTTTCTTGGCCTGTGAGTGTGCATCCATTAATGAGGTTAAAGCATTAAAAGTTGCTTTGACGACATTATGAGGATTTGATGAGCCAAGAGATTTTGTCAATATATCCTGAATTCCCACCGCTTCGCATATCGCCCGCACCGGTCCACCGGCAATTACACCTGTACCGGGAGAAGCAGGTTTCAACATTACACGTCCCGCGCCATATTTTGACACGATTGGATGTGGAATTGTACCACTAATAATGGGGATCCGGAACACATTTTTCTTCGCCCTTTCGGTTCCTTTGGCAATCGCACCGGTTACCTCTCTCGCTTTGCCTAAGCCTATACCGACATGGCCACTTCCATCCCCAACGACGACGATGGCATTAAAAGAGAATCGCCGACCTCCCTTTACTACCTTCGCCACGCGATTAATGTGAACAACTTTTTCTTTCAGATCTAATTCAGCAGGATTAATTTTTTCCACTAAACTTGCACTCCTTTATTTAGAATTTTAATCCACCTTCTCGCGCACCATCAGCAAAGGCTTTGATACGTCCGTGATACAAATAGCCATTTCGGTCAAAAATGACCTCTTTTATTTTACTGTTTACTGCTAAAGTTCCCAATGATTTACCAACTTCCCGACTTGCATCAATTTTGGTTTTGGCATCTTTAATATTTTTGGGCAATTTTTTCCCGACATTTGAAGCCGAAAGAATGATCTTATTCTGATCATCATCTATCAGCTGGCCATAAATGTATTTCAGGCTTCGAAATACAACCAGCCGCGGCCTCTCTTTTGTTCCATACATACTTACTTTTGCTTTTCGCATCTTAAAAATATCCTTAATGTTTTAAACTATGCGCCTGTCTTGCCTGCTTTTCTTCGCACATATTCACCTGAATAGCGAATCCCTTTGCCCTTATACGGCTCCGGTTTTCTAAAGCTTCGGATTTTTGCGGCAATCATTCCTACCAGTTCTTTATCTGCACCCTGGACAACGATCTCGTTGGGAACTGGAACAGAAGTCTGAACCGTTTCAGGAAAACTCATCACAATTGAATGAGAATAACCCAACGTCAACATCAGATTTTTGCCCTTCATCTCAGCTTTATAACCGACCCCGAGTATCTCTAATTTCCGGGTAAAACCTGAAGATACACCCTCCACCATATTGGCGATGAGAGAACGTGTTAGCCCATGCAACGATCTGTGTTCTTTGCTATCACTTGGTCTGTTCACAGTAATTTCATTATCCTCGATTTTTATCTCCATCTGACTATTCAGCTGAGAGCCTAATTCACCCTGGGGTCCTTTACAGGTCAGATAATTATCTTTTAAGTTTACCTCAACCTTTTCAGGTATTGAAACCGGTAATTTTCCTATCCGTGACAATTCACTATCTCCTTTTGCCTATAATTACCACACGTAACATAACACTTCACCGCCAACATTTGTCCGGGCAGCTTCCTGTGAAGTCATTACACCTTTAGGTGTGGTTAAAATTGCAATTCCAAGGTTATTGCGCACACGGGGCAGACTTGCTACATCAACATATTTTCTTCTTCCGGGTGTACTTTCTTTCTTTATTGTGTTTAGGATTGGCTTTCCTTCCGCGTCATACTTTAGCCAGATACGCAATAATCCCTGTTTGTTATCTTCAATAAAAATAAATCGTTTAACAAATCCCTGCTTGTAAAGAACACGTGTGATTTGACGTTTTATTTTTGAGGCAGGTACATCAACATGCTTAAATCCTGCTCTACTGCCGTTTCTTATAACTGTTAAATAATCTGCAATCGGGTCACTAACAGACATTATTTTTCTGCTCCTTTTTTTCTACCAGCTTGCTTTAGTGATACCGGGTATTTCACCCATCAGAGCTAATTCTCTGAAACAAATACGGCAAAGACCAAATTTACGAAGGTATCCACGCGGTCTTCCGCATCGTTTGCAACGATGATAATCCCGGACACCGAATCTTTTTTTTCGATTCGCTTTTATAATTAAACTTTTTTTAGCCAAAGTTCACCTCAATCTGTTATTGCTTGTTTTTGAAATGGCATTCCAAATGATTTTAATAACTCAAATGCTTCTTCGTCAGAATTAGCACTGGTTACAATTGTCACATCCAAACCACGGATTCTGTCAATCTTATCCATATTAACTTCCGGGAAAATTATCTGTTCTTTAATACCCATCGAATAATTTCCCCTGCCATCAAAAGAGCTATCAGACAGACCTCTAAAATCCCTGATTCGCGGAATGGCAATTGAAATAAAACGGTCTAAAAAATCATACATTTTTTTACGTCGGAGGGTAATTTTACATCCGATCTCCATCCCGGCACGCAACTTGAAATTAGAAATTGCCTTCTTCGCTTTTGTTTTAGCCGGTATTTGCCCTGCTATAATCGTAAGATCGTTCATTGCATTTTCTAAGAGCTTGGGATCCTGTTTACCATCCCCAACACCCATATTTAATGAGATCTTTGTCAATTTGGGAACCTGATGGATATTTTTATACCCGAATTTTTTCATTAAATGGGGTATTATTTCTTTTTTGTATTTGACCTGAGCCCTTGGTTCATATTCAGCCATTAAAAACCTCTTCTATCTTAACTTCTAAGCATTTCACCACTTTTTTTACTAATCCGAACTTTTGTTCCATCTTCCAGAAACTTATATCCCACACGAGTCGGTTCGTTCGTCTTGGGATCGATCACCATGACATTAGAAACGTGAATTGTTGATTCTTTCTCAATAATTCCACCCTGAGGATTTTTCTGAGAAGGTTTTGTATGTTTCTTGATTATATTAACCCCCTCAACAATTAAACGGTTTTGATCCGGGAAAACTTTTAACACTTTTCCGGTTTTTCCACTATATTTGCCTGTTAATATTTTTACCGTATCATTTTTTACTACGTGCATTGTAACCTTCCTGATTTATAATACTTCGGGTGCTAAAGAAACTATTTTCATAAATTCTTTTTCCCGTAATTCCCGGGCTACCGGTCCAAAAATACGTGTACCTCGTGGTTCGTTCTGATTATCAATCAGTACAGCCGCATTTTCATCAAAACGTATATACGAACCATCATCTCTTTTAATCTCTTTAGCCGTTCTCACAATAACCGCGCGTGAAACTTCGCCTTTTTTTACAGCACCGCCAGGTATAGCGTTTTTTACCGATACAACAATAATATCACCGACTGAGCCATACCTTTTTTTCGATCCACCAAGCAATCGGATACACATAATACTTTTTGCTCCTGAGTTATCTGCAACCGCCAATTTGGTATATTCCTGTATCATTTCATAATCCTTCGATAGATTTAATTACTTCCTCTTCTCAATAATCTCAACCAGGCGCCAGCGTTTTCTTCTACTTAATGGTCGTATTTCCATTACTTTGACTGTATCACCTTCATGACATTCATTTTTGTCATCATGAGTCATAAATTTAGTCGTTCTTGTGATGTATTTACCATAAACCGGATGTTTGATCCGGCGTTTTACCGAAACGGTGATCGTTTTATCCATTTTATCACTGACAACTACTCCAACTCTGGTCTTTCTTTTACCTCGGCTATTTTTCATTTTTCTTCCATCACTTTTCTTCGACTTTTATTTTTCGAATACCATTTTTGTGCTCATTAATCAGAGTCATAACGCGTGCAATATTCCTACGAACTGTTCTGATACGTAAAGGATTTGTAATCTGGTGGGTTGCTTTTTGAAGTTGAAGATTTTCCATCTCACCTAGCAATTCCACCAGCTTTGCTTCCAGTTCGTCGGGCGCTAAATTTAATACTTCATCTCTGCTCTTCATGGTCGTTCCTTCTTATCTCTCTCGAACAACAAATTTAGTTTTCATCGGTAGTTTATGGGAAGCCAGACGCATAGCCTCTTTTGCCGTCGGCTCATCGACCCCTTCGATCTCGAACATAATTCGGCCGGGTTTTACAACGGCGACCCAGTGTTCAGGCGCCCCTTTACCTTTACCCATTCTTGTTTCAGCAGGTTTTTGGGTAACAGGTTTATCCGGAAACAATCGGATCCAAACCTTGCCACCTCTTTTAATATATCGTGTCATAGCCACACGGGCAGCCTCTATCTGTCGGCTTGTTATCCAGCAAGACCCTAGTGCTTTTAGCCCATAACGACCGAAGGCAACATAATTACCCTTTTGAGCGTTACCCTTCATGCGACCACGTTGTTTTTTTCTATATTTTACTCGTTTAGGCATTAACATAACTTACAACTCCCTTATCTTTTACCGATCACTTCACCGTTACAAATCCAGACCTTTACCCCTATACAGCCATAAGTTGTATGTGACGTATATGTTGCATAATCAATATCCGCCCGAAGGGTGTGAAGAGGAATTCTTCCTTGTTTATACTCTTCCTTACGAGCCATTTCGGCACCACCAAGCCTTCCGGAACAAACTATTTTGATTCCCTGAGCTCCCAATCGCATCGTAGAGGTTATCGACTTTTTCATAGCCCGGCGAAAACTAATTTTGCCTTGCAACTGTTTGGCTATATTTTGGGCAACAAGATAAGCATCGAGCTCGGGACGTTTTATTTCAAAGATATTTATCTGAACATCTTTCCCCGAAATAGTCTTTAACTCTTCGCGTAACTTATCGACTTCAGAACCTCGTTTCCCGATGACAATACCAGGACGTGCAGTATGCACAGTTAAAATGATTTTTTTAGCCGTCCGTTCAATATTTATCTTTGATACAGCAGCATTCTCTAAACGGCTACGGACATATTTCCTGATCTTTAAGTCTTCCTGCAATTTGTCCGAGAAATTCTTCTCATCAAACCAGTTGCTATTCCAGGTTTTGATGATACCTAAGCGTAATCCAATCGGATGTGTTTTTTGACCCAAATCAAACTCCTACTTGCTGTCTTCTAAAACGATAGTTAAATGAGCAGTACGTTTTCTAATTTTACCCGCTCTTCCCATTGACATTGGCCTGAAACGTTTAAGTGCCGGCCCATGATCAACAGAAGCCTGGATGATATAAATTTCATTCAGGTCAAGTCGCTGACCCTCTTCAATATTTCCTAAATTTGCCACAGCAGACTGTATTGCCTTCTCAATCGGCTCGGTTGCAATCTTCTGAGTAAAATGTAAAGTATTTAAGGCGTCACTTACTGTAAGACCTTTAATCAGGTCCAGAACACGGCTGATCTTACGTGGTGACATTCTAATATATTTTGCTCGCGCCCTTGCTTGCATGATTCTTCTCCAATCGCTTACTTGATTCGACTTAATCTCTCAGCCAACTTACCGCCGTGTCCCCGAAATGTTCTGGTCGGAGAAAATTCACCTAATTTGTGTCCTACCATATTTTCACTGATATAAATGGGAATAAATTTTATTCCATTATGGACGGCAATTGTATGTCCGACAAAATCCGGCGGAATAGTTGACCGGCGTGACCAGGTTTTTACAACTACTTTTTTGTTTTCCGCGTTCATCGCTTCTATTTTTTTTACAAGGCTTTCGTCTATAAAGGGGCCTTTTTTAATTGAGCGTGCCATTCTTACTCCCTACTTCCGTTTTTTAACTATAAATGCATCTGACGGCTTCTTTTTCTTCCGTGTCTTGAGACCTTTTGCAAGTTGTCCCCAGGGTGATACCGGATGTCGACCACCTGAAGATTTACCTTCTCCACCACCCATTGGGTGATCGACCGGATTCATGGCAACTCCGCGAACGTGAGGACGGCGCCCCAACCACCGGGAACGACCGGCTTTTCCAATTGAAATGTTAAAATGGTCAACATTGGAAACCTGACCCAGTGTTGCATAACATTTCAATGATACTTTTCTAACTTCACCTGAAGGCAGTTTTAACATAGCCCACTTGCCTTCTTTTGCCATTAACTGAACTGCCGTTCCGGCACTTCTTGCCAGTTGCCCACCTTTTTTTTCACGAATCTCAATATTATGGACCGATACACCTACGGGGATTTTTTCAAGCGGAAGAGCATTTCCAGGCTGCAGTTTTACTTTTTCACCGGATTCAACCATATCATTGACTTTTAACCCATCCGGAGCGAGAATATACTTTTTCTCACCATCTGCATAATATAAAAGTGCGATGCGTGCCGTTCTGTTTGGATCATATTCGATCGCCGCAACTCTGGCTGGAATATCTCTTTTACCGCGTTTAAAATCTATTTCTCTATATCTTCTTTTATTACCACCACCACGATGCCGTGAAGTCACACCACCCAAATTGTTACGACCACCACTTTTTTTCAATCCACGCGTCAGTTTTTTTTCAGGTTTAGATTTTGTAACCTGCTCAAAAGTACTGACAGTCTTGAATCGTTGTCCTGGTGTGATTGCTTTAAATGATTTAATTCCCATTTTATCCTCAAATCCCTTGGATTATGCATTTTCGAACAGATCTATCTTGTTACCTTCCGCCAGCGTGACAATAGCCTTTTTCCAGTCAGGACGCCGGCCATGAAATCTACCTGCCCTGGTCATCTGCTGACGCACCTTACCCCGGACTACCATAGTCTGGATTTTTGTAACCTTAACTTCAAATCGCTTTTCTATTTCTTTTCGAATTTCGATTTTATTAGCCTCACGGTCTACTTCGAAGGCGAATTTATTTGCTTCGTCTTGCAGTTTCGCAATTTTCTCTGTGTATAATGGCCTGATTAAAATTTTTAGTTTTCTCATCCTGCAAGTACCTCATTAATTTTAGTAAGGGCTCCCTCCTGTACTATAATTTTTTCCACCCTTAATACATCATAGGTCGAGAATGTGACAGAATCTTTTACAGATACTCTGTGAAGATTTGTCGTAGATGCATTTAAATGTGCTTCATGAGCAGCAGTCAGTAAGAGGACAGAAGATTTGCCAAGATTAAGCGCTTCAATAATTTCCACCATTTTTCTCGTCTTCGGCTCATCGAAGGAGAAATTCTCAACCACAATAATTTTTTCGTCTCTGGCTTTATAACTTAAAGCCGATTTTCTGGCCAGTTTCTTCACCTTTTTATTTATTCCGACCGTATAGTCATGGGGAGTGGGGCCAAACACTCTACCCCCACCGACATGATGAGGTGCACGAATCGTTCCCTGCCTGGCGCGACCTGTTCCCTTTTGACGAAATGGTTTTCTACCACCTCCGCGCACTTCAGATCTGGATTTTGTCTTATGTGTTCCCTGGCGATTATTTGCACGCACTGAACGAACATCCAACCAGATCGAATGATCATGAGGTTCTACTTTAAATACCTTGTCTGACAAATCAGCCGTTCGTCCGGTCTGTTTCCCTTTTATATCAATAACATTCAGTTTCATAATAAAAAACCTATATCACTTAAACTTTTTTAATTTCAACCAATGAATTGGGAGCACCTGGTACCGGACCCTTAACAAAAATGAGATTACGCTCTGTATCTATTTTAACGATTTCTACCAAAGGAATCGTAACACGATTGTTTCCCATTCTGCCGGCCATCTTCATGTTTTTATAGACACGGGATGGATCTGAACTCTGCCCAATAGACCCGGGGGCGCGCGCTCTGTCTGATTGACCATGGGTTTTTTGCCCACCATGAAAACCATGTCTTTTCATTACACCCTGAAAACCACGGCCTTTAGCATAGCCCGAAACCACTACCTCTTCACCTTCTTTAAACATGTCCACCTTCAACTCATCCCCAATTTGGACTTCTTCGTTCAACGGTAAATCAAACTCACGAAGGTATTTAAGTGGTTTCAAATCAGCTTTTTTTAAATGTCCAACGACCGGTTTTTTTGCATGTTTTTCTTTCAGTTCCATATAACCGATCTGAATCGCATGATATCCATCTTTATCTGCTGTTTTAATCTGGGAAACATAGCACGGCCCTGCGTTAATCACCGTTACGGGAATAGATCTCCCCGTATCATCAAACACCTGGGTCATACGTATTTTTTTACCTAATAAGCCACTCATTGATTTCTCCAAAAAATCAGGTTTTAATCTCTACATCAACACCTGAAGGTAGTTCCAATTTCATCAACGCATCAATTGTCTTATTCGTCGCATTCAAAATATCGATCATTCTTTTGTGAATCCGTGTTTCAAACTGTTCGCGCGACTTTTTATCGACATGAGGAGATCGCAGGACAGTATATACTGTACGCTCTGTTGGCATCGGAATCGGTCCCGATATAATCGCTCCGGTCGCTTTTGCAGTTTTTATAATCTTATCCGTTGATTTATCAATCAGGTTATGATCATATGCCTTCAACCGTATTCTAATATTTTGGTCTGCCACTGCTATTCTCCATCAATTTTTAATTATACTGTAGGGGCGATCGGCCCGATCGCCCCTACATAATTATTAATTATTCAACTATTTCAGTTACGACACCAGCACCAACTGTTCTGCCACCTTCACGGATAGCAAAACGCAACTCTTTCTCCATCGCGATCTCTTTATGTAATTCAACATCCATCGTGATGTTGTCACCAGGCATAACCATCTCTACGCCTTCCGGTAACTGGATCGAGCCGGTTACATCCGTGGTACGGAAATAAAACTGTGGACGATAACCATTGAAAAATGGCGTATGACGACCACCTTCATCCTTTGACAACACATAAACCTCACCCTTGAATTTTGTATGGGGGGTGATGCTTCCGGGTTTTGCCGCTACCATACCACGCTCTAATTCCGTCTTTTCTACACCACGCATAAGAAGGCCAACATTATCACCAGCCTCGCCTGAATCCAGTAACTTACAGAACATTTCAACCCCGGTAACAACCGTCTTACGATGGGCACCAAGACCGATCAATTCCACTTCCTCTCCAACCTTTACCACGCCACGATCGATACGACCGGTTCCCACGGTACCACGACCGGTAATACTAAATACGTCTTCTATCGGCATCAAAAAGGGCTTGTCAATATCACGTTCCGGAGTCGGCACATATGAATCTACCGCTTCCATTAACTCAAAGATACATTTGGTCTTCTCTGCATCTTCCGGATTGTTCAAAGCCTCTAAGGCACTTCCCTGGATGATAGGAATATCATCACCCGGAAATTCATATGAACTGAGCAATTCACGCAGTTCCAATTCCACCAGTTCGATCAATTCAGGATCATCCACCTGGTCGGTTTTGTTCATAAACACAACAACACTCGGTACATTCACCTGACGGGCCAGCAGGATATGCTCACGGGTCTGAGGCATCGGACCGTCCGCCGCGCTTACTACCAGGATCGCGCCATCCATCTGGGCTGCACCGGTGATCATGTTCTTGACATAGTCAGCATGACCCGGACAGTCGACATGGGCATAGTGACGGTTATCCGTCTCATACTCAACGTGGGCGGTCGCTATCGTAATACCGCGCTCACGCTCTTCAGGAGCATTATCTATACTATCAAAACTACGATACTCGGACAACCCCTTCTTACTCAACAACAACGTGATCGCCGCTGTTAAGGTGGTCTTGCCATGGTCAACGTGACCAATCGTGCCTACATTGACATGGGGTTTTGTTCGCTCAAATTTTGCCTTCGCCATGGGTTTTCCTCCAAAA
>JAGLYF010000132.1 GCA_023132435.1 Calditrichia bacterium
GGACTTTTCTGCCTGGGCAGCTGCCTGTGTAAGCACCAAACTAGGTGGACGTGCCGGGATTCCATCTGTAGATGAACATCAATTTCAAGCTGGGAAAAACCGTTAAAGCGACGCAATGTTCCAAATAACAAATATCAAATCACAAATAATTATCAAATACGAATGACCAAATTGTAAATTGGTTGATAATAATCATTCTGGTAATTAGAAATTGGAATTTATTTGTCATTTGGTCCCGCATCTGCGGGATGTGATTTTAACTTTACATTTGGTACTCTTTTGCGCGAGATATTTATGCTATTACTACCAAAAACTTTGTTATTTTAGCAAAGTTTTTTAGGCACTTTAGATCACTTTTAACTTTAGTCACTTGTGGTTTACCGCGCTGTGAATAGATCAGGTTAATAAATCAGGAGGCATATAATCTATGATTCATCAGGAAAAATTTACTGTACGCTCATATGAAATGGATGTTCAAGGTGTCGCATCAGTACCGGCTATTTGTAACTATCTGCAGGAAGTAGCCGGTAATCATGCGACAGAACTTGGGGTTGCTGTTGATCACTTATTCAAAAAAAATATGACCTGGGTATTATCCCGTTTGCACATACAGGTTTTCAGGTTTCCTTTTTGGCGCGAAGAAATAAAGATTGAGACCTGGCCTTCCGGAAGGCAAAGAAAATTTGCTACCCGGGATTTTCTGATTTTCGATCAGAAACATAATATTCTTGTCAAAGCAACTTCATCCTGGATGATTATAGATCTTAAAACACAAAAACCAATCGTTATGCCCGAATTTATGGATGAGATCAGGCTGCCCGATCGCCAGAGGGCGATTGACGATAGTTTTCCAAAAATGACATTACCCAAAAATCCAAATTTAGAACAAAAATTTGATGTAAGATTAAGTGATCTTGATATTAACCAACATGTAAATAATGTTAAATATATCGAGTGGGCGCTGGAATCGGTTCCTCTGGATATTTGGAAAGCAAAAATATTAGCCTCTCTGGAAATAAGCTTTCGTGCTGAAACCAAGCATGGAGAAAGAATAATCATACAAACCGAACAAAATGAGGATATTTTTCTACACCGTGTGATCTCGGAAGATGATCAGCGTGATCTTGCTGTACTCAAATCCACATGGCGGGACAAATAAACAGTCTGTTTTTTACCATGGAGAAACACGGATAAATACACGGAATTATTTAATTGAAAGATACCAGGCGAAAATTGTTAATTGATATGGGTTTTTCTGAAAAAGCTGTATCAATTCTTGAACAAAACCTCAATATGGGCACCATGGATCAGCCCTCAATCACCGAAGAACACCAGGGATCTTGCGGAGATATATTATTCCTTTCCCTCAAAATTGAAGGGGATATTATTACTGATACACTATACGAATATATCGGTTGTGCTGGTTTGCAATCTTGTGCTTCGGCTTTAACCGCGATGATAAAGGGAAAAACCCTGGAAGCAGCCGGACAGTTTGACAGTGAAGATATCATTGAGTATTTGGGAGGAATTCCACCTCAAAAATATGAATGTGCTGAGATTGCTCGTGATACCCTGCGTAAAGCGATACATAACTGGTCTAATCCTTCTCTTAGGATTCTTTAAATATTTTGCTAAATTTTTATTTCAAAAAATTATAGGGAAAAACGATTTTTAAACCCGATTTTAGCCCTTTTAAAAAATATTTTCATATAATCGTTTATGTTTGTTATATTTAGGTACATTCTTTTCAAATCTATAAAGCATACAAACAGAACGTCATGGAGAGAAAATGGGGATAGTCGTCATAATTGTATTAATAGCACTTGTCATTGTTGCAGGTGTGTTCTGGGGCAAACACACTATTGAAAAAGACACTTTACGTAAAGCGCGGGATGAAGAGCAGCTGGATAAACTTCATCAACTACGAAAGTAGTCGTTAGAATTCATCATCAAACCACGCTCAATAGAAGAATTATTTAAAGACACAGTCTAACTATCTGCTATAAAGTAAGTATTAGATATAGTTTGTGTTTTCCCCCTCCGTAGATACTTCTGTCCAATAATTCATCCTTTTCTTCCATCCCTGAATTTTTATTTGATCCACTGGTAATTTCAAATTCCAGTAAACCTTGTTCCGACGCTCTGCGTTGGAACATTCCTGAAAAAAAAGATATGAATCATAAACAATAATGTAAGAGTACAGCATCTCTTACCCACACGAGTTACGAGCAGCGAGTGACAAGAAACGAGCAAAAATTTACAAAAAATGTAACCGATTGTATATTACTTCGTAAACTGCAATCGACCCAACCCTAATTTAATCTAAAGAAGGAGTTTTGTATGAAAATGCTAACAGTTCTCTTTTTTATTCTTTGCTTTGCTTTACCACTCATAGCTCAGGACCATATGTCATCGAATTCAATTGAAGATCTTATTAATAAGAGAGAATACAATAAGGCCCGTGATATATTGACACAACAGTATGCTGAGAATGAGGAGGATCCTCAAACCAATTACTGGCTGGCGCTACTGGCCATTCGTGATACACTCTATGATGATGCTATTGATTATCTCGATGTGGCCATTGAGGGAGATGAAAATAATCCCGACTATTATTTTTTACTGGGAAGAGCTTATGCTATCAAAGCTCAAAATTCTGGGGCTTTTACGGGAGCTTTTGCCGCACCAAAAATAAAAAGTAACTGGTTAAAAACGCTGGAGTTAGACCCGGAACATATAGAGGCGAAGTGGGGGCTGTTTCAATTCTATATTAATGCTCCGGGTATTCTAGGTGGAGATGATGAAGAAGCAAAAATATTGGCTGATGATTTGGTCAAAAACGATCCTGCCAGAGGTTATAATATGTTGGCCTATTATCACAGTTTTGTTGATGATAACATGGAGGAAGCTGATAAGGCATTGGCCAAATCGATGACTTTTCAATCGGATGAAGAAACGAATCGAATTATTCGCAATAGCAATACCAATCTTTTAAATCAGCTGGGATACCGGTTCTTACAGAAAGAAGATTTTAAGAATAGCCATAAGTATTTCAAATGGGCCATAAGACTCCGCCCGGATTATGAAAATCCTTATGATAGCATGGGGGATTATTTTTCAGCTGTTGCCCAATTTGATTCTGCTCTTATTTACTATGAAACAGCGTTAAAGATTAGACCTGACTTTACTGTATCAAAATATAACAAAAGCCTTATGTTAGAAAAACTGGGTAAAAAAGATCAGGCGATTGCGGCCTTTCGTGAAATCATAGAACAGTATCCGGAAAGCAATTATGCCGACCAGGCTAAAGAAAGACTGGAAGAATTAGGGAATTAAAGCTTTTATTAGGCCTATTCTACTTCTAAATTGCTGCTGGTTACTCGTGGCTCGATACTCGTTTTTTGATACTCGATACAGGATGCTGGATACTGGATGTTCGTAACTCGCGAATTGATGCTCTACAAGTTACACTTCCCCTCTCCTCTCAGGAGAGGGGCCAGGGGTGAGGTCGTTGTTAAAAGCAATATCTCCTAACTCATTCTTTCCTCTTTCTCAGAGAAGGAGAAGAGGTTAATATGATCAACTACCTACTATCCTTAAATCCAGTTCCCCTCTCTTACCAAGAGATGGGGTTGGGGTGAGTTTTAAAAAGACTGCAATAAGACAATGCTATTACCTTAAATTATTAAAAGTATAAAGTGTATTTTAAAAATTATGCATATACTACTCATGAAGGAGAAGAAATTAGGGGGAAACACGAGTAACGAGAAACCAGAGACGAGAAGCGAAAATGAGAAACTAATCTTTCTTAATCATTTAACAAGGGAAATAATATGTCACACATAATATTCCATCCTGTTAAAATATTAGTCTCAGTATTAATTCTGCAGCTGTCACCTGCGATTGGGCAAGACACCTCTCAAATATTAAGCGAGGAAGAACAAGACAAAATATTAGAAAAAATAAGTCAGTTGCTTACCGATAATTATGTATTGAAAGATGTCGGTCAGGTCTGTGCTGATTTTCTTGAAGAACAGATAGAAAATAAAAGTTATGAAGAGATAACCCACCCCCGGGCGTTCGCCAGAAATCTTACATCTGATCTTAGAAAAATTCACAATGATCGCCATATCCGCATTCAATCGATCACCCCTGGAGACAGAAGACTGGTAAAAAATCCAAGATTGGACTTTTTCTTACGAACAAGAGATAGCATTAAAGAAAACCTGGGATTCAAAGAGGTGAAAATAATGCCCGGCAATGTAGGATATATAAATATTCGTTCCTTTGAACCCTATGAGCTGGCCCGCGGTAAAGCACTAAATACACTACATTTTATAGAAAATGCAGATGCAATAATAGTTGATCTTCGTAATAATATTGGCGGAAATCCTACAATGGTACAGTTTTTATGTAGTTTCTTTTTTGATCAGCCGGTACATTTAAATAGTATTTATTGGCGCCGTGGAGATTATACCGAAGAATTCTGGACAATGGATAGCATCGGTATTAAAAAAAGACCAAAAGTACCTGTCTTTGTTCTCACCAGTGACAGAACTTTCTCCGGGGGAGAAGAATTTACCTATAATTTAAAAATCCAAAAAAGAGCAACTCTTATCGGAGAGAAAACTGCCGGCGGCGCCAATCCCGGTTATACTTTTCGAATAAATGACTACTTTAACATTTTTATACCCACAGGTCGTTCCATCAATCCCATTACCGGTACAAACTGGGAAGGCAAGGGAGTGGAACCCGACATTTCTATAAATACCTCCGGTGCCCTCTCTCTTGCCCTGGAAAAAGCAGAACAAGCGGCAAGAATCTATCGGGAAAAAACTGATGACCAGGCAATTGTATCATATCTCAGAATTTGTGCTGACTTTGACATGATGGATACGCTTTTTGTCCAGGAGAAAACAGATTCTGCACTATCGGTTATTCATAGATCGTTGAGTGATGCGGTCAGGTCAGATCTGCTGAATGAGTGGATGATAAACGATCTTGGTTATAGATATTTGTCAAAGAATAAACTATCTCCAGCACTGGCTCTTTTTCAGTTCAATGTATATCAATATCCCAATTCATTTAATGTTTATGACAGCCTGGGTGAAGTCTATATGAAATCGGGGGATAAAGAGCTGGCAATCGAAAATTACAGGAAATCACTGACACTAAATCCACACAATCAGAATGCCGTAAATATGTTGGAAAAATTAGAGACAAATGAAAGATCGAAAAAGACCACGGATTAGACGGATTGAACGGATTAACACGGATGGAATAAATAATATAAACAATCCGTGCAGATCCGTGTTATCCGTGGTCCATTAATTAGAATGGTTTGAAGATGAAGAACATAAAAGCATTATTAATCTGGTTGGTTGTCTTATACTCTTTTACAGGATGTAGTGAGAACAAATCATCCACGATTTAGTCAGCATCCTACAACCCCCTTAGTCCCCCTTTTTTAATCACGCCAGTA
>JAGLYF010000133.1 GCA_023132435.1 Calditrichia bacterium
GCGGATTCGCCTGCCGGCGAAGGGGGAAACAGATCACGCTTCCACCATCAAAAGAGCAACTAGAATATAGTGACGAGGAGCGAGAAACGAGCATCGAGTATCCAGTTCATCTCTTCAATTCTGCTGTACCTGTACCTGTACTTATGAAATATCTGGGACTCTTTTTACCACGTGTAAAGGATTTTCGAACCTGATCGCCGCCCCCTTCGTAGTATTCTTCTTCTGTATCAAAATCAATCGGACAGTCAATATCACCGCTTCGGGCACTCGTCGAGAATTCATAATACCCCTCAATGGGCAATCCATCCATTATTACTGTCGCATCATTTGTTCCGGAATTGACCGACAGGTCAAAATCTTTGCCTTGTGGACGAGATACTTCCACATCGCCCGTTCCGGAATTAAATTCTCCTTCAGTTTCTATTGTAATGTTATGCGCACGTACTCTGCCGGTTCCACTGTTGGCATCAAACTCGCCCTCGCAATCCTCAATCTTAACTCTGCCTGTTCCCGAGTTTAGGTCAAATTCACCTTTAGAACTCTCAACAAGAATGTTCCCGGTACCCGTGTTTAAATCAAACTCTCCTTCTGCATCCAGGACTTCAATATTACCGGTGCCGGTGTTGCCATCAAATTCACCGCTTACACTTTCTAAATTCAAATCACCTGTTGCTGATTCAAAGTCGACTTCCGTTTTCTCGGGAATTGAGATCACCCAACTCGAATATCCGTCACCATTATTGCCGTGAAATTTTTCCTGGATCGTTATTGAACTTGATTTTTCTTTAAATTTGATCTCAAAATAATCTTCATCATAGGAATAAACCACACGAACATGAACATTCTTATCCGGGCTGGCTTTAATGATACAGTCACCCAAAACAAGTTTAATTTTAACTAACTCTTTAGGCTCAAAGGTTTTTTCTATTTCCTTTTTCCCCTGAGCAAAAAGGCTAATGAACAAAATGAAGATCAACAAAAGGATGAATACAGTTAATAATTTAAAATTCATTTTCACACCTCCTTAATTTCCATTTACTGGCTACGATGCTCCGCGTCGTAGCCTTCCACTATAAAATATGGTTGTATTTTCTTGAACCTTAATTCCACCATTCACCGATGCAGGGGCATTTCGCGAAACGGCCCTACATAATTATCTGGTTTATGTTATAAGGGCGGGCACGGAGACCCGCCCCTACAATTCACGATTGACAGCTCATATCACATATCCCACATCGTGTATCAAAAATCTCATATCCAACATCCCATCGCAAACACCCCCCTTAATCCCCCCTTGATAGTGGGGAACTGAGCTCTACCATCCAGTATCCAGCATCGAGCATCCAGCATCAAGTATCAATCTTTAAGCACCACTCTTCCGGAAGCCGTGCTTATAAAAATTTTCGGTGTATTACCACCCTTGCTGAAAGACTTTCTCATATACTCATCACCATTTCTACCATACTCTTCTTCTTTATCGAAGTCTATGGGTGATCTGATATTCCCACTTCGTTTTTTTGCCGTAAATTCAAAATATCCTCTAATTTCATTACCATTATAATCAAGAGTCACATCACCGGAAGCTGTCGAAAGATCCAGATCAAATTCTGAACTTTCCGCCAATTTTACTTCCACATCTCCGGAAGCGGTAGAAAAAGTGCTTTCTTCTTTTATAGTGATACCTGAAGCATCGATATCTCCGCTGGCACAGCTCAATTCAAAAAAACCTTCAGAATTTCTCATCTTTATATCACCGGAAGCTGTGCTAAAATCCATCTCCCCAGTCATCTGCGAAGATTTAATATCCCCGCTGGCTGTCGAAAAATCGAATTCACCTTTCGAATCTACGATATTGATATCACCACTTGCCGTACTGATCTCAAATTCACCCTGAGAATTTTCAATAGTAATATCACCGGATGCGGTGCTTGCATCAAGCATATTGTTAATCTCTTCCACTGACAAATCTCCGGAGGCAGTTGAAAATTCGATTTCCGTTTCCGGCGGAACGGTTACAGTCCATTTTACTCTTCCTCCGGAAGAAGAACCATACCATCTTTCCCTGAGTTTTAGCGAGTTACTTTTTTCCTGCATATCTGCCTCGAAAGAGTCTTCCGCCCGTTCAGAATATTCGACATGAACAGTAATCTTACCGGGATCTCCGGCCTTAATGATACAGTCACCACTGACTGTTTGGATACGAACATTCTTTTTTGCTTCGAATGTCTTATTAATTTCTTTCATCTCCTGTGCGTATAATACGCTCCATCCAATCAACAACATGCTTACAAATAAAATATTTCTAAAATTGATTCTCATTTTACTCCTCCTCTGATTAGATTAAATATTATAGTTTCAAAACAATATGTGTCTTTGTTCGACCATTATATACCAATTATTTCATTATGTGTCGTCCGGTATTGCAATCCAGAACAAATTGACTGTTCTGAATTATAATTCCGAACAGTCTATATGTGGATCTTACCAACAGTGTCACCCCGCCCTTCAGGCTGTTGCAGAATACACAATATTCAACAATATTACTGTGCCTTTCGCACAACTTGTCATTCCCGCGGAAGCGGGAATCCATTGAAAAACAACCTCTTACGTAAGAAATATTTGGATCCCTGCTGAAGTTTACACCTTTGGATTCCCGCTTCCGCGGGAATGACAAAAGAGGCATGGACGATCTTTTGTTTTGATTTTAAAATAACGTAATGAAGGGGATTTAAATGGATTGGTAGACGACTAATTATTCCTTTTCCTATACTCAGAGGGGGTCATACCGGTAAACTTTTTAAAGGCTGTGTTAAAGACTGACTTGGAATAAAATCCTGTTTCATACATAATTTCAAGAACTGTTTTATTCATATAATCAGGATCGGATAATCTTTTTTTTACTTCATCAACCCGGTATTTATTTATAAAATCATTATAACTCATACCAAAATGTTCATTGATAATTCGAGAGATATAATTATAATGAATTTTTAAACGGACGGATAAATCCCGAAGGGTTAGATCAGGATCAAGAAAGAGTTTTTCCCTGTCCATTAAATCATCCAGGGCGCTGATGATCTCTTCAGTTTTCATTGGATCAAGCCTGGAGGTCTTGTACTTGTCCAATTGTTTCTGTTTTTTACGTTTGTGATTATAATAGATAAGAGCGGAGCTTAATGAAAGACTGAGTCCTATAAATATGATCAGGAATACGGGATTTAGATATAACGGTGGATTAATTCTAAAGGAAAATGTTGCTGCTTGTTCGACCCATCGTCCTTCGTTATTCGCCGCCAATAAGTGAAAAGTATGTTCGCCAGATAAGAGATTATGATAGATAGCCTTTCGTTCATCCCCTGGATAGATATAATGATATTCTTTTTCATATCCTTCAAGCATATACTTGAATCGGATTTTTTCAGGCGCGGCAAATTCAGTCGCTGTAAAGGTGAAGGTAATCGTTTCTCCACCTAATTGAGGTACCTGCTCCTCGTCAATCACAACCGTATCCTTACCGCAAAATATACGCTCTATAGTGGTTTTGGGTGTCGTGCAGTAGTCCACAAGATGCTTAGGATCAAGTACAGAGACCCCATTTACAGTAGGGTATAACACCTGGCCATTTTTTGATTTAACGAAAGAGGGTTGGCCATCTCCAATACATTGACGGCTGGCCATACCTTCTGTTTCACTATACCAGGTTGAATGGATCCTGGTAATTTTTTTGTCAAAAAATTTAGTTATTTCTCTCCGTTTCACCAAAAAAACACCGGCATGACTGCTCATCCACAGATTACTTTTTTCATCCCCGTGTATACTCAGAATAAAATTATCAAGCAATCCATTTTCTTTTGTGATCATATCAATTTGGCCATCTAACCACCTGAAAAGACCATCACCGTTTGTACCTATCCAGAGTGCACCATCCCGATCCTCGTATAATGAAATCACCCTATAATCAGCAGACGAGATCTGTTGCAAAGGTATAAGTAAATTATCTGACAGCTTATATACACCCTCATTCGTACCGGCATACAGCACCTGAGATCGTGATTTCAACAGGACATTGATCACGAGATTCGTCGCATTTGTTGTTCTTTTATAAATCGAAAACCTGCCATTGGCATACCCGTTTAATCCATTTTCAGTACCAATCCACATATTCCCCTGGTGATCCTGAAGAATGGCTGTGATACTATTTGAAGATAATCCATTCTCTGTAGATAGTTTTGAATAAATCGTATTTTTATCTAAAATGTTTATTCCTTCATCGTAAGTCCCGATCCATAGAAGACCGTTTTTATCTTCGAAAATTACTCTAACTTTATCGCTGGATAATCCGTTTTTTTTGTTAAAAACCCGATAACTGTCTTTACCACTGAATTTAAAGAGCCCTCTATTTCTGGTGCCAATCCATATTGATTCCAACCGGTCCTGATATACTGCTGAAACTGCATTATCCGGCAGACCCTGTTTTTCAGTGATATTAGATATTCGTCGAACTTTTAGTTGAACGAGACCTCCGGTATCGGTACCAATCCAGGTATTTCCTGCATTATCCTTTAAAATACAATGAATGAAATCATCAGGTAATAAATCTGTAACAGTTTCACGTGTCAAATCATAAGGATTCATCTGTTTTAATCCGCCGACCATAGTGCCGATCCATAAATAATCCGGAGATTTTTCTATGATTGCATTTATTGGCGTATGGGCTGTACCTGATACGGGGAAAACACGACCTTCGTCCCGTTTAATATAATACATTCCTTCTGTTGTTCCGATCCAGAGGACTCCCCGCTGATCGGTTAAAAGAGTTCGAACGGATAAATTTGTTAATCCCTCCTGATAACCATAAACCGTTCCAATCTCTTGATTATATTTTGCCAGACCGCCGCGAAATGTGCCAATCCATAAATTATTCCAGCCATCGACAGCCAATGATGTAATAATATTATCATACAACCCATCCTTTGCCGTATAAACCTGTATACCATCTTTATATATCCGGTTCAGACCATAATCAGTACCTACCCACAATTCCCCCTTCAAGTCACTGATAATCGTACGAACATGATCGCTGGATAATCCATTTGTCGTTGAGAAATTAATCCACTGCCCCTCTTGCAGGGCACAAAGTCCTCCACCTTCCGTTCCAATCCAGAGGACATTTTGTTGATCTTCATAGAGACAGGTTATATTATCACTCTTTAAGGCGGGCAGATTCCAGCGGGTATAAATATTGAAATTCAGACCATCAAAACGGACCAGGCCTGACGGAGTACCGGCCCAGATAAAACCATCCTGTGTCTGGAGTAAAGTTTGAATGGTATTCTGAGGTAAACCATCTTCTACCGTCCAGACATTGATCAGAAATTCTTCCGGATGTTTTTCTGTGTAGAAAGCAAACAGATCATTGGACAGGACCAACGTTTGCAATAAAAGAATGTAGAAAAAAATTTTGAGATGTTTTTTTTTAATATGATTCAATGAAATTATCAGAAGTTATATCACCCACCGTTGTTCTGAGGTATACGCCATCCAACCGGGTTTGTTTCTAATGATAATTATTTTTGTATTCGGATCAAAGCTAAATATTTGGATAATTATTGACTTTGTTTAATGTACTTTACCTATTTCTCATTTTAATAAAGGGGACTAAGGGGTTGTTTGATGTTCTATAAGAGTAACGCGCTACAGGATTAAAGATTCGAAATACTTATAATAGATCGCAGGAATGTCGTACAATAGACCGCGGATGACGCAGATGACATGGATTTTTCCGCCGACAGGCGTATCTGCCATGGTGAACACAGACTAAATCAATAAATAAAGAAATCCGTGGAGATCCGTGTCTCATCCGTGTCCATCCGTGGTCTATACATTATGAATATTGTCTACATATATCCGATAATATCACCCTCCAAATTCATATCCAACGGTCAGATAGAAGATTGGTGCCCAGGTGACGTCTGCGTCTGCATTACCCCCGGAGGGTTGCGTTGTGAAACCCAGTTCGGCAACGATAGCCTTAAAGTCTTTTAAAGGAAAGGCTGCCTCAAAGGTAAAACCCACATTGAGACCTTTCACATCATCAAACGCATCACCGGTGGTGATCTGGTAAGCGAGGATCAGACCTGGTCTGAGCTGAGTGCCGCTTCGTAACTGAAACCGGCCTTTAATCGTACCACCGATGGACATGATATTTGCGGATAAAGATTCACCGGTTTCCGCCTCAGAAATTCCGGAATAAAAGAAATAGCCACCCATCGAAAGCTTTTCTGCGACCATCCCATCAAATGCCGTATTTACAATCCAGCCCAACTCTGTATCCCCATCATAACCATCAACTGTAATTGTACCCGGTAACATAATACCACCTTTGAAATTCAGGTTCCATGATTGTTTCTGGGCATGAACAAATGTACTGGAAAGTAGGACAGCAATAACAATTACAAGAATCGTTCTGTAGTTCCAACGCATAAAAACCTCCTTAGTTAGATTTGTAAAAAAAGAAAATTAGCAGGTTAACAAAAAGACAATATCGATTTAATCTAGAGATGTAACTATATATGTTACAATATAATTATATCGGATAATCTCCCTTTATAATGAGAAATACTTAAATTTTTTATATGTGCGTAAAATCATAGATATAAAAAAAGGCTCGAGGAGGGAGTTCGAGCCTTTTTCGGCATCACCCTTAGGTAACCATCATCTGGCTATTATTCTGATAGCTTTTATATACTTCGTATTTATCCCTATGTATAAAATCTTTACACTACCCGTCAATCCCGGTCCGGTTTTATCAAAATCAAAAGAAGAAGCTTTAATCACCAAAAGGATAAAAAAATTTACAAAAAACAAATTTTTACAAGATAAACAGGCCGACGTTGGTGCGACGAAAGATATTAGAGAACAGTATTCTCAGAAAATCCGAATCCTCGAGAATTTTTTAAATTTTTGTTGGGAAAAAAACCTGAAAATTTGTGATTTACATCTCAGCATAAGATCTATATTTCATTAATATTTATCTTAATTTTATAACTTCCAGATTTTATAATCTAAGGTGCTCAAAATTTACTATGAATGTATACGCAACAACCATATTGATTTCTCTTTGTGGTGTGCTTATCGCCACACTCGGTGCTTATCTCGGTGCAAGACACGGTTCCAAAACGTATTCGCGTAAGCGTAATTCGCGAAAATACACCCACGCGGCCCTCGATAAAAGACTGGAAGTCCATCAGAAAGCTTTTTCTCTTTCCTTGCAGTTACCCTCAGCTGCCGAAGATCCTGCAAAAAATGCCAAGATATTACACGACTGTGATAAATTCTGGAAAAACAATTGTTTATTTATGCTTCCTAAAGTTCGAGAATCGTTCCGCATCGCTTATCAGACCGCCTGGATATTTAATACCTACCAGGACCAGTACAAACGGGGTAAGATCTCCGAAAAAGAATTAAATGAAAAGTGGCATAAGATTACCCATTGTACCTATGATGTTGTTAACGCCATTGGCTTCCGCTGGCTCGGAGATATGGAACCGATGAATAATGAGAGCAATTATCAGAGACGGTCTTCTGACTGGCAGGACAAACAACAGGATCGCCGACGTGGCGCTTAACTACTAGTTTTATAATTCCTCCAATTTCCAATCTATTATTTACCGCCAAACCTAATCCCTAGTTTAATAATAATTGCTTTAAACATCACTATTCTCTCCCCCTCTCTTCTGGTAGGAGAGGGGATCTTGGGGGTGAGTTCCTATATCGTGCTTCGGGCAAAGACCTCACCCCTGGCCCCTCTCCTGGTAGGAGAGGGGAACAGGTTTCGAGTTCCCAATCCCGTTCATATATTTTTGTTTATAGAACAAAACTGTTAAATTAGTCGTATTGATTAAAAATGCAGCATATCTTATTTGGATCCCTCCCGCAAAGGCGGGACGGGGATGACTTTTAAGGAGGTGCTGATTCATGGACCGAACTTCTTTAAATAATGATATCAATCATAAATGAGGCAGAACATGAAGTATTCAAAGTATATCCTATATATCCTGATTGTGTTGATGGCCGGGTGTGCCGCTTATAAGGAGCTGGAACCGGTTCCCCAAATATCATTTCTTGAGGCTGGATATATTGAACTGCTGGATGATGATGAAAAGTTTGAATTAGACGAAGGTAATAAGTATTTCATCCGCTTTCCACAACCAACCCAGGAAAATATTTACCTGGTACTGAATTTTAAGGATAAGAGCCCGATCACGTCTTATCTTACCCGTGCTTTTGATGACGGGGAAGGGGCAATCATCCGCATGGATGATGTAAGCGAAGATCCCGGTCTTTCCAGTGTTTTTCATATCGATAAAACCGTACCGACTTTTTATTGGGTGATCGAAGAAGTACGCCGGGATTTTATCCTGGATATGACCTATCGCTATGTCGCAGTCTGGCGCTATAAATTCGAAAAAAAACATGCCCAGTTCAAACAAGTGCTTGTGGAAAACACCCAATCCAGAAAAATCTTGGAGGAAATCGGCACAAGTATTCAACTCACCGATGTAGATTATACGGGCGAAAAACAGTCTGCTGCTCAAAAAACCCAAATGATTGAACAGGTCAGTAAGCAATTGCATGAAATTGAAGCGATGTTACCTCCTGATATCCTCAACTCGGATGATCAGGCCTATCAGGATTATCTCAAACTGAAGAATCAAATTGATGAAGAGTTGGCATTTCAGAATAACTATATTCAGACCATGGACGTGCTGGAAGTTATCAGCGCCCCACAACCGGATATGGAAAAGTTTGTTGCTCTGGCCCCGGCTTTTTCCACCCTTCTGGCCGATACAGCACACTATTCTAAAAATTTCCATCAGGCTGTTAATAAAAATCTGGGCCGAACCCTACCCATGGTTGTGCCATATTATGAAGGAGAATTACGGAATAAAAAAGATAGTACACCTATCGACATAGACCTTAAACCTGTGCAGGATGTCTACATCGCCTCAAACATTAGTCCGCAAGCAAATTTTAGTGAACTGGACTCATTTATCGACACCTATAATCAGCGGGCCAAAGCGCTCACGGAGATAAAAAGTCAGTTAAATACTCTGAATAATGAATTGATGACCGCAATCGCCTGGCCGCATAATACCTTTTACGCGGATAAACGAGCAGAATTATCCCCATTGAAGTATAAACTTCCGCCCTCTGAGACAACATCTTTCGGCAAATACAAATCATATGCCTGTGTTTCAGAATTAAGTAAATCTATTAAAGCAACAAATAGTGATATGCGCGGTCTCGACTATAAATTTCAGCGCGCGGAAAACCTGGTGCCACAAATAAATCTTCTCCGCCATCAGGGAAATTACAGTGAGATTCTGCGCATCCTTAAGCAAAATACAGATCTGGTCTTTTTGGCGACACAATACAAGGAAATCGATGAACTTTCCATGACCCAACATCGTCAGGCTATTTCCCGGTCGCTACGGACAAATGATTTTGCAACAGCAGAAAATGAGTTACGAAAATTTGACCAGGATAACAACTTTCTCAATCCGAAACAGATTATACCGCGAAAAAATAAACTGGTCAGAGCCTATGAAGATTCACTGGGCAAAAAAATCGAGACCGTTTCCCTGAAAAATGCCAATGACTTTATTGAGGCCAATAAAACTACCGTTGATTTAGTGGATTCTCTCTACAGCAATCCTGCCCTTTACCCGGTACATGTTTTGACTTATGGTACGACACCGGTCGCTGTTTTATCAAAGAATAAACAATTGACCGGTCAGATGAATTTTTTACGTCATCATAAGTTCCCGGAGACAGCGATTGAAACCTTGTACCGATCTTTTACCGATGCCATGCATGTTCAGGGTGTTGAAAAAGCAAGGGCAATTGTTGTACATGGCAGTTATTATCAGGGAGAAAAGCAGAAATTCAAGAATCTTGTAGCGGAATGTGATCCGACCGCTTCAAAATGGGTGACTAAACCAAAACAATATCGCAAATTGTATGCCTTACCGATTACAACCAACCTTAGAGGATCCAATCAGTATATGGTAAAAATTAATCTTCAGATCCCTTCAGAGGCCAAATTTCCGGTTTATGACGTAAATGTCAAACTGCCTCAAGAGGTAGCTCGTCATGCGGGCAGCAGGCAATGGTACGATACGATTTACTTTAACAAAAAAGTCTTAAAGAATGAGGGGCGTTTTACGATTACCGCACCGGATCCCAATAATGATTATATTGCTCAGATCACTCCTCTACAAGTTAATAAAACCGGTAATAATGTGATTGAAATTCGTTTTGACTATGATGCGTTCAAAGTGCTGGAGATTAGTGTGATGGCACAGAAACCTATAATTAAAAAGAACTAACTGGCACAGAAATTGTAGATTATCTAATTCCCCCTTAATAAAGGGGGCTAGGGGGTTGTTTTTGAATGAAGATACATTACAATCCTGATTTAAAACAACGATCTAAAGAACTGAGAAAGAATGCAACCTATTCTGAAAAATTGCTCTGGAAACATCTGAGAAGCCGTCAATTATTGGGCTATCAATTCATGAGGCAGAAGCCTATTTACAATTATATTGTAGATTTTTATTGTAGCGCACTTAAATTAGTGATCGAAATAGACGGAATAACACATAACGATAAACAAGAATATGATTAAAAAAGAGAGGATAAACTAATAGAACTCGGTCTAGAAATTATAAGGTTTGATGGATATTATGTTATAAATCATATTACTGAAACATTACAAATGATTGTGGATAAAATTAAGTTATTGGAGAAAAAACAACCCCCTACCCCCCTTTTTTAAGGGGGAATTAAATTGTGCAGGAAGGATTAATCAATGAAAAAATATATTATCATCGGTAGTATTGTCATCGTCGCTGCCGCCGTTGTGTTTTACTTCCTCTGGAAAAAAGACCAGTCCGGAAGAATTGTCATACCTTATATCGCTCATCAAAAACCGATAGTGGATCCCCATCTGCCGGATTATAATGCCCTGTCCGATAAACTGGATGAAGTGCTTTTCGACGGTTTATTCAACGTCTCAGCCAATCCCAGTGGGATCACCTATGAGGACGGCGTTGGTGAATTTATCAGCATTGATGAGAATAATGTGGTCACTATCCGCTTGAAGACAAAAAAGAAATGGCATATCAGTTATTTCGCCAAGGCCGATGATGATGACATCATCATTGAGGAAAAAGAACCACAGTATTTTTCTGCCAAGGACTTACGTTTTACATTGCGCCGGGTTCAGCAACTGGGCAGTCTTTCTCCGGACTATATCCTGGTTGGTCAGGCAGTAAAGACATTCTCTTTCGAAGGTCCTGATATTAATGATGAGATCCGTCTTCAGTTTAGCAAAGATCGGATCTGGATTGAACCTGATATAAAAGAAGTTCTTTCATTTAAAATATTGCCCCACAATGCGGATGTTGCCGCCACCCGGTTTAACATCGGCAGCGGACCTTATATGACTATCGATAAAAAGGCAGCGGTTTCAAATTATTATCACAATCCGGATGATGAAGCGACGATTCCTCATCTAAAACTGGAGCCTTTTATTGACAACAGTACCTTTTCCACCGAACTGAGCAACAATAATATCAATGTGATGCTGGAAACTCCTTTTGGATCTCTTTCTCCGATTCTGGATGATAAAGAGGATTATTTTTTCAAATCAAATATCAGTACAACCTTTTTTGCCATGATTTTTAACACAGAACGTCTTAACCGTCAGCAACGTCAGGCTGTCCGTAATTTGCTCAATCGTGAACAGATCATCAAAAGATTCTACAAAGTCGGTAGTGAACAGCAAAGGCACATTTCTGATTATAAGGGCAGCCGGGATAATTATAAAGACTATCTGAATTTTAGTGTCTTTCCCTCATCATCCTATTATGTGGATGAACAGATTGTTTACCCATCTCAGGATACACCGGCCACGGATTTTTCCGTGCTTCCTGATAGTATTAGGGTAAAAGCCTGCTTGAATTACGGATTCCGTGAAGAATACCGGGACCTCGTAGAGATCCTCAATGATCCGGCCATTTCTCGCGGCAAGTTCCGGGTATCAGCGGTGCAGAATGCGGATATAAAACGAGGAGACTACGACGCTCTGCTTATTGCCATAACCGGATATAGCAGTAAATTTCTTTTTGATCTTTATGACATCTTTTTACGCGAACCCGATCTTGCCCGATATAAAATCAGTCTTCAGGTAGGAACAGATGGAAATGTATTACCGGCATCTTTCACCGCCAGTAAAAACTTTTTCCGTCTGGACCCGGAACAAAATCCGGAAGAGCGTGATGATATTCTGCGTCTGCTAGAGTACATCTATGGATTTATGGATACACGTGAGATAGGAGATAAACAGGTCTATGCACAAATGATCGATCAACTGGAACAGGATATGGCCCTCGGTACCTGGCTCTTCTCACTTCCCTCACTTGCCTATTTTACAACTCAGTTCGAAGAAAAGACGATTGATCTTTATGGTGTGGCTTCGCAACTCTCCACTATTGAAAAATGGGAAGAAAAAAAGGAAGAGTAGATCATAATCAAATTTAGTATGCAGCTAAAAAATTATCTGCTCTTGTTTGTCGTATTTGCCTTCGAGCTAGAGGCTTGGAGCACGGTGTCGGAATATTGGATTATTGAGAAACCGTCGGCACTCGTTTTATATAACCAATACGAGCAACGATTAATGGATACGGAAAAAAGTTTGCTGGCGGAATTTTCTGCCTGGCGGATTTTGGAAAATGACCATGTCTTGAGCGATCAGTTTACCCACACGATTAAAACTGAACATGACCGAAAGATATATTACATACAAATATCCGTTGAAGGTGAGCCGGTAAACGATTCCAAAGCAGGTCAAATTTACACATTTAAGAATACCCGGGTTCAGGGAGATACAGTTCGCATCAAAAACAGTGACAGGCTTTCATTGCAGAGCGGTGATAAACAACATGACTTATCGGAAGGGATGTTGATCCAACGTATTTTTCTTTATCGGAACAGAACCTTTGCCAGAGATATTGCCGGAAAAACTACAGGTTGGATCGAAGGTAATGGTCCCGCTCACTGGGAAGCCTACCTTCCTGCCAACTCAGACCAGGCTCTGGAAAAACAGCTCTTTTCACGGGTTGATCGGATTTTTAAGTCCTATAATAAACGTTTGGATAAACTATTTGCCTATCTGAATAAACAGTACGACAAATCCCAAATACCCCCGCAATGGATTGCTGAGAAATCTCCGTCATATCTTAAATACACGCTAGTACCTCCGGATTACAGGAATCGATTTACTGATTCCCAATCCTATCTAGTCCAGGAATTACATGACTTGCTCTATGGCAGCGCTTATCAATTGTCTGCAACTGACGGGCAAATTGTCATCAGTAAACCATCCAGATAATCAGATGTATAAAAAACTTAATAACCATCTGATCAGTATTCTTTTTGTTGGAATTTTATTTTTTATCATCCACATAATATTTCCAGCCGAGACCGGAGAAGAGAAGTATTCTGATTTTTCTATGATTCAGAAATATACAGAACTGGAATTTTTAAATTTGAATAGTCCCGAGGATCGTCTGCTTCTCCGTGAGGCACTGGAAATCTATGATCCGCAAAATACATCCAGCCATGACAGCTTGCTTGCAGAGATCGAGCGATATCTGACAAACCGAATGTACGCCACAGCCGATTCCCGTGAACTCTCTCAGGTTATTGATAGCGATAAATTTGTTACAATCCTGAGTATGTTGATAAAATTTGCCGCTATTTATATCCTCGTTCTTCTGGTTACCTATTATGGCGTAGAAACCTTTGCCGTCTACCGGTTTGTCCGTGACCAGTATCGCTTATCCTTTTTCAAATCTATGTCAACTACTGCCCAAAAACTGGCTGATGCCCATGATTTAAAAACCAAAAGTACCTATTTCTTCAAGATGTTTGGTAAAACCGGTCGAATTATCCTGAAAGCACTGATTACACTCACATTGTTTGCCCCGGCCTATGTGATCGCCTACTCCTTTAAGACCCGTTTCGATACCGATTCCCTTATATTGATGATTATCCTCGGGGTGATTTCTAATGGTCTTTTGATTACCTATATGCAAAAATATTATACCTTTCTGGTCAGTGAGAGCCGAAAGGGTTATGTCCAGACAGCGATTGTAAAAAATTTTGATGCCGGTTTTATATTCGACAAGGAGAGTGGTATTTCTTTGTCTTCAATTTTCCGGCTCAATAAAAAGTTTCCCGGTCATATATTTGATCAGATTTATGAGAATGTTCGTTTTCAGTACCTGAACACACTAAAAGAACAAGCCTCATTCCTTATCACCGGGTTAATCATCATTGAAATGGCTCTGAATATTCAGGGACATCTCTGCTATGAACTGATGCAAAATATTCTTTATAAAAATCTGTCGGTAGTACTAATAATCCTCTTTGGTATTTTTCTCATCGTTAAGATGACTCAAATCGTAATTGACACTATCGTATTTATACATCAACGAAGAATTGGAAATATATCATCGGAGGAATCCGGATGAGAAATTTCCTGAAAATACTATCTGCTTTTTTCTCAGAATTTTACCGCCATAAAGACAGGTATTGGTTCTCGATATGGATTTTAGGGTTGTTGTTGATCTGGATATGGAATATTTTGTTTTTAAATGAGCCGGCATTACGTCAACTGGAATCCGGTTTTTTAAATACGTTAATCATATCCCTGCTGGTGATTGTATTTTCTACTGTTTTTGGCTGGGTCACCACTCTACTCTATCACCTGCTGGCCCGGAGTTTCCCAAAGGTTCAGATTGTACTGGTCTTTTTTATCAATTTGATACGATCAATTCCTCAGATTGTGGGAATTTTAATGGGCTATGTGATATTGACTGTACTCATCCAAAGGGGGATTTTGATCTCAAATCTGTTAATATTAATCTTTATGGGTTTTATCATTGCCCTCTTTGTTTTTCTCGAGGTTTTTGATCTCTTGCGTGAGAGAATCACTTATTTTCGTCGCCGTGATTTTTTTGATGCCATGCGTGTTTGTGGTATCACAGAGCGATATATCATAAACCGGGAAATTATATGGCGTAGCAGTCGAATACTTATGATCAATAAGCTGATCGCTATTTGGGGGATTTCAATATTTCTTCTCTGCAGCGTGGATTTTATTATATCAGTTGGATTGTCAACCGAAGTCAGTGCTGTCAATCTACCAGTAACTCTGGGAAGTTTGCTTGCTAAAATTGACAGCAAACAGGACATTCTGGCAATCGGACATTCACTTTCCCATTGGGGATATGTATTTCGCCTGCCCTTTGAACATCTGCAGGGGATTACTGTTGCTTTCATCATTGTCTTCACCCTGGTCTGTATGTACCAAATTGGCAATGGCTATGCCCGGAGGCACCACCTGTGAAATATGATATAGAGATTGGCACTGATAAACGATCACTTGTTCGAATTAAGGATTTTGAACTCAGACCCGGGACGATTACCATCTTGCTTGGAGAATCCGGTATCGGGAAATCGTTGATTTCAAAGGCCATTTTTGGTTTACTTTCATCAGACGATTTGGAAATTACTCTCAATAATTCACCATATACCGATTATACCGAAAGTTTGACCTGTGCCGAAATTCAGGAAAAAGGATTTTTTGTTTTTCAGGAACCATCTTCGCATCTCAATCCCCTGCGTACTCTTGACCAGCAGCTAAATGAAGGTTCCATCCATGATCCTTCAAGCAACAGGCAAATTCTTGCCCGGCTCTTTCCTGCCTTCAGTGAATCTGAACGTGAGCAATTATTATCCGTTTTTCCAAAACCCTACCGGCCCAGCGGCGGCGAAAAACAACGTATCCTTATTGCCATGGCTTTTAAAAAGATCTCCCTGCTGCCTAGACAATCTGCAAATGAATCTGCCCTGTTTATCTTCGATGAACCAACAGGAAATCTGGACAATGCGTATCGCAATATATTCCTTAAAATGTTACTCAGTGCTCAGAAGAAACTTAAATTCACTGCTTTACTCATAACCCATGACTATTCGATGATCAGCGAAATATCAAGTCATTATCCTGAAATGCTACCTCAGATTGATTTTCAGGAATTATCTATGCAGAAAAACAGACTTACGAAGGTGGGGTTTTCCGCTGATTCCTACCTGAACTGGCTGGAATCGGTAAAACCAAAGGAGGCAGATCGACAGACTTCACAACAACCGATTCTTTCTCTTGACTCTGAGATTCATGTTTTCAATCGCCGATTAACGGTCGTGACTGATCCAAAATATAAAAAACCGTGTCCACTTGAGATTTACCCTGGTGAAGCGGTTTATCTGAAAGCCGAAAGCGGTGCCGGGAAAACAACCGTAGCGAAGATTTTAATGGGCCTGCAATCCTGCCAATACTTTAAGTGTAAAATTGGTGATACTGAATTAAATCAGCAAACGCCTAAGTATCAGTGGAAGAAAAATATATGGGCAAAAAGGATGTCAATGGTTTTTCAGCATGCTGATGAAGCACTCAATTTAAATGGTAAGGTAAAAGATATTTTCCGGGGACTTCCGCTGGCTAAGCGAACCGACCGTGATTTTCTGATTGAAAAATTAAAAATTGTATTTGAGGATAGTGTTGATGATACCTTTTTGGACCAACCGGTCGCTTATTTAAGCGGAGGTCAAAAACAACGGCTCAATCTGATCCGTGCCCTGATACTTGATACCGATATACTGATTCTGGACGAACCACTCAATGGTCTGGATTTTGTAACTTTACAAAAGGTACTGGCCATACTACAGAAGCGGCAAAAACAGGGGAAATCCTATTTACTTATCTCCCATAATGAAGAAATCATCGACCGTATTGTTCCCGCCGATCGGGTGTATTATTTAGGATGGGAAAGATCTGTTTCCCCCTTAGGAACTGATCGTGTCCCACATTTTTTA
>JAGLYF010000134.1 GCA_023132435.1 Calditrichia bacterium
CGTGCTAAGATATCAGTAGTGATATTGATGGTCTTGTAATTAAACAAAGATGTAGTCCATCTTAAAGATGGACTACATCTAGGGTACCAGGTTTTCTTCCCAGTTTTCTATATTAGGGTGTGATTTGTTGGAAAGAATGGCCGCAAACGCGTCCAGGGCTCTTCCGGCATCGCCCGATGGGAGAAAAGATCTTTCCCAATTATCACTATCCTCTCCGTCATGGTTTGGAATGATATAATCAAAATGATGCGCCTCTTTCAATTCAAGATAGGCATCGGTCGCTCTTTGCTGAATATCTTTAATTCCACGTGAATCCAGATCACTTCCGTACTGCTTTATCCGGCGCAGGAGTTTTTGCCTCATGATCTTTTGAACTGTTTCCCGTAAAAATTTTTTTCCGCGCAATCTAAGCTTCATAACTTCCTGCCCTGATACAGGAGAGAGAAAAATAGTTACCTTTTTGATATCCGCTAAATCCGGATGGGTTTGAAACAATCGGCCAACAGTGGTATTCCCTTCGAAAAATACATCGTTCTGTTTTAGAAGTTCATCCAGATTTATCTTATCGAGAGCCTGCAAATCATTATGCACTTTAAAAACGATATATCTGGAATCCTGATTCAATTTCTTGACTTCCTTAAGTGAACGAAAGAAATAGTCCGATCCTTCAGATTCACCAGGGCGGATAGCCCGGCTGGTGAAGAGAATAAGAGGAAGCATTTGGGTATACGTATCCTGATAAAAATGAGCGAAAACATTTTTCAGAGGTGTTTTACCAACACCAGAGGGTCCGGATAATATAATCAGCTTTCCCTGATCTGAATTTATCATGATTTGAGATATGGAAATGTTATTCCCCGGGAAAAAAATTGTGAATTATCCAATCTCCAGAACATTTTCCGAAGTCAGTTTTGGAATGATCGGAGCTTGCTTCTGATGGTAATTTTCCATGCTTTTCATTATCTCATCGATCATACGAATAGCTTCTGTAATATGCGGTCCCTTATTAAGCATAACACATTCGGCTCTTTGTGCCATTGCGGCATCAGTGATTTCAGCCCGGGACGGGCGACCTTTTTTAGCCAGTGTTTCCAGAACCTGGGTTGCCCAGACTATAGGTATATGCGCGGCTTCGCAAAGCCACATGATCTCTTCCTGTATTTGAGCCAGGTGCTTCCAGCCACCTTCTATTGCCAGATCGCCGCGAGCGATCATAACACCAATAGGATGTGATCTCATGGCGGAGAGGAGAATGCCCGGTAAATTTTTAAATCCGCGTTGGGTTTCAATTTTTAAGATAATTCCTAAATTTGTTCTACCTAATTTATGGAGCTCTTCCAGCAGATCCATAACATCCTGAGGATCATTTACAAAAGAGAAATTTACAACATCCGCATATTTTACAATAAATTTTAAATCTTCTTTGTCTTTTTGAGTCAGTCCACTAAGACGCAGATTGCTACCCGGAAGATTTATGCCTTTATCTCCACGGAGTTTTGCTCCTTCTTCCTTCGCATAGGTAACAGAGATGATCATTTTGCTTTCTAAGACTTCATTAATCACACCTTCGATTTTGCCATCGTCTAAAAGTACAGGCTCTCCTGGCCGGACATCAGAAAATACTTCTGGCAGGGTACAGGCAATGTGAGCGGGTTTTACCAGGTGACCATTTTCATCAAATCTGGCTGGTTCACCCGAACGCGGATCTTTATGCAGGATAAGTTGATCACCAATCTTGAGAAGAATTTTTTGTTCGATAGGTAATATCTCGCCTACGCGGGTTGTAAGTTTATCCTTTTTCTTCTTTTTTTGCAGGGCAAATCTGGTGCCGGTAAGAATATAGGCAGAATCATAACACCTGGCCCAACGTCCATTTGCCTCTTTTGCCCCAACTTTTAGATTACATTTTTTATCACGTGCATCTCTGAAGGTTATAATATCACCCTTTTTTAATTTTTTTATCCAGTTTTCATTTAATGGGATATGAATCCTTTCATCATCAGGAACCCGCGCATCTTTTGCTGCCAGCCAGACCTCACTTGGCGCCCGCACACTTCCCACATCATCTCTCTCTGGTTGCAGGTGGATTACCTTTGGACCCGGTTTCATCAAACCAGTTCTTAATTTTGGACCACCAAGATCCATACATATTTTGCAATTCCGTCCTGTCTTACGTTTAGCTTTGTTAATATAATCGATCATTTTTTTCCAGATTTCCGGATCATCATGAGCACAGTTTATTCGGGCACTATTCATCCCGGAAGAAATAAAGTTTCGAATCATTTTTTTATTTTCAGCGGCTTCAGTTGGCAGGGTTACCATGATTCGTACTTTACTACCTTTTAGTTTTTTCCCGAGTAGAGCTGTTGTGTGGGTTCTGATCAACTGGATTCCCTGTTGAATGGAAAGGTGCGATCGCGTTTTAACTGGTATTCTGAGGCCGATGAGGCGTTTTAAGATGTTTACAGCATTGAATATACTTGCCATCATATGGCTTTCGGCTTTACCTAAACGTGTAATACCCAGGTCACCAAGTTTTTTTTGCATCTGAGTAATATCCCTGTGTCTTAGCGCCAGATAATGGATCATATTAGACGCACTATTTTTGTATTTCGGGTGAATGTTTGTTATATAATCACCATATTGGTCTTCCAATTCTGTAGCACTCCGGATGATTTCTTCAAGTTGTTGGATTAAAGGTGTAAGACTTCTCTTATCGTAGGTCATTACGTATTCCTTTGGATTTACTTCAAACTTTGAGAAAGTGATAATTGAATTTATGCTTATTGATTCTAAGAAGTTAGAGGTAATTCTCTTAGTCCATCAATATTTAAGTTGAGTTTTTCTGATAGTGATTTCAAATCGGATAGTTCATCTTCAGTTACAAAATGAATATCCAGTAAACCGCCTGCTTTAAATCCTGTCCGTAGAAAATTAATCTCATCCAAACATAAGCTCCATCCATCTAACCAGGTAAGGAGTTCATTTTTTTGTGCTCTGGTTCCTGAGAAATTTACGAGAAGATCAATATCGCTTCCCGCCTGAGCCGTGGTATTCTGAGTACTGCCGATTAAATAGAGAGATTTTACACCAAATCGCTGAGGATCTAATTGAGATGCCATCTTTTCTACCATTTCTGATCGCCAGTGCCAATGATCGGTTCTTTTTGTAACCGTGTATACACTTTGTTCATCTTCATCTATTAAAATAGACGACCTGGGGCTTAAGATACCTACGGCCATGTCCAGGTCAGCGTTCATAAGCACCCGTAGTACCATTCCATCAGCAGCTTCCGGTACTTCGATAACATGTATAATATCACTCAAATTAGAGTAAGCGGGGAGTAATTCGAATAGAGCATTTGGTGACTTGATTAAAAATTCCTCATTGAAAATGATTTCTTTTTCATCCGGATACAAAGGTAAATATCGAATAGAGGCCTCGACCAGATCCTGAAAAAAATGGGTACCAAAGGAAAGATCGGGTACATAATTTCCTTTCTTTCGTGCGATTTCGATCAGCACCGCGGTGTTATTGATATCCGAGTAGGTAACATTAACGCCTAGTTTTATGTCGCCGCGACTTCCCCAGCGGCCCGGGCCCATAAGTATAAATTGTCGTTTTGGTAATATTTGATTTAGTTTACTAATAGCTCTGCCGATAGCCTTCAGTTCATTAATGGTTTCAATTTTACTGTATTGATCAGGATTAACATAAACAATATGCGTAATGTCCGGCACGGTTCCATTAGAGATATATCTGTTCGCTGTAAATATCGTTTGATCCTCAGGTAGTTCTTTAGGTATCGGGGAGGGGGCATCATATTTGGAATAGCTTTGAGGACGACATTGTAACAGGTAAAAATTCTCCCCATCGGATGCAAATTCTATGTCTACCGGGTAGGCAAGAGTGTTCTGAAGAGTCTTTAGGATTGTGTCTATTTCTTTTATGAAAGGTGTTTCATTTATCAGTCCATCAAAAGTAAAGATGGTATCTTCTTCCGTGAAATCTGTTTGAAATGGCATGGGTTTTTTCAGATGGTCGCGTTCATACAGAGAAACCATGTTCTCAATCCCCGGATAATCATTGCCGTGTTTCTTCATCAGATCTTTGATTTCAATTGTTTCGAAGGCGTTTGTTTTAAAATTGAGGACATCTATTTTTTGTGGTGAGTATCTAACCATATCCTCCATGCTGACATTCGCGCGCAAACCTGGCTGACCAGCTGCGACCAGAATTGGATAGTCATCACTCAAACGGTCGACCGCTCTTGTACCCAGTCCCGGGACCAGCCGAATCAATCCATCTTCCCGTTTAATTCGCGGGGACCAACGAAACTCATTATTACTAAAAGCGACACCGGCAAATGAAGGAAAATAATAATCGCCCACTTGTTTGCCCACTACTTCCTGAATCATTATTCCCATCTCTTCGTGAAAATCAATCAGTCCTCTCTCGGAACGGTATTGCATCGGATCGGGTCCAAGAGTAGAGGCGTATACCTCTGCTATGGCATCCAGAAGTGCCTCGAGATTTTTTAATTTAGTACCCTGATTCGCTAAAAAGAGACTTTTATATTTTCCGGAAAAGGCGGAACCGAGGCGATCTTCTAAAACGCTTGAACTACGAACGATCAGAGGGGAATTTCCAAAATCATCAAGAGCCATAGAAATGCCCTGAACAATTTCGTTTGAAAAGTGAGAATTTTTGAACAACTGTACCAAATGAGGATATTCTTTTCTTACTTCATCGATCGGTTTATACTTTTGTTCGAGCATCTCCTCCAGGTTGTTATAATACATGAACTGGATCATCTCATCGGAAGATATATACCAGGTTTTTGGTACTTTTACATTTGCGAATATTTTTTCCTGTTTTTTAAAATTTTTTAAAATTCGATAAGCGAGGAGAACACCAGCTGTTTTTCCACCTAATTTCCCATGACTTCCGGGGGGGAAAATCAAATGTTGTAATATATCATAAAAATCCCTGACTCTGATAAAATTTTTTGCAATGACTAAATATTCTAACTGATCGGTGAGAAAACGACGGATTAGTCCAGCTCTCACACCAATACGCGCCGAGGGAGAAAGTTCCATCCCTTCCCCTGGCGCCATCTGAAAATAACGCCGAATGGCCTGACTAATATCGGTCAATGATGAGTTAATATTGGATGTTGCCCGAACTAAAAAACTGGTTTTATCCTGTTGTATCCACTTCCGGATATTATTCAGGATATCGTCATCACTCATATGACGGGTAGCAATATCAAAGACCTTCTGACTAAGTTGATCAGAATCGTCAAGCGCCCGGGTTTGCAGAGGACGATTACTTTCTGCCACAATATCCTGTTCACCATAACGCAGTAAAGGTAAAAATTGCTGTAATAATTCTTCTGCTTCTGCAATACCTTTCCAAACCAGGTTGTTTAACATTTTTCTGGATATTCTGACAAAAACATCCGGATCCGTTTTTTTTAGCAGGTCTAATACAATATACCATTCACTCTCTTTTTTCCTGGCTTTTGAATTTTGCTCAGTATCAATATCTCCGAACATACTACGAAGATTTTGATACATTATATAATCACCGACTCTTTTAGCGATGGTGTCGAGCACTCTTATCTCGTCTTTGAGAAAAAATCCTTCATTAACCTTTGGTTGTTTCTCAAGATAAAAAATTTTAATCCAACCAACGGGATTGTTTTCGATTTTAATATCCTGACCGATATACCAGTTTGTATCTTCAAAATCATTGCCTAATATAACCTCATCCTGATAGGATATTTTTACCCGGCATATATCCGGAAACTGCATCGCAGAGGGAATTACCTCACCAATCTTGATAAGAATCTCTTTTAAATTCAAATCCGGAAGTTGGATAATTTCTTCAACCTCATAGATACAATTCAGCTCTTTCGCCCGCTCGAGCAGGCTTCCAAATAGCTTGTCCATAGATTTTGATTTCTTTACCATAATAGAAATCCAGTCAAATTTTATATATTTTCTAACCGTAAAGACGCTAAGTTGCTTTAGATTTTGTCATGCAGTAGGCATCTTTGCACTTGTCGATATGATTGTACATTTTTCGGTGTACCTGCGGCAAGCACGTGCAAAGATCCTTACAGGATGACAAAGAACGTAAAAAGATAAAATAAATAATTTTTCTTTGCGTCTTTGCGGTTAATCATTAATTATTTTAAATCCAACCCCTGTCTTTACAGGCCTGGGCAACACGGCTAATGGCGATCACATAAGCGGCATCACGCATATATAATTTTCTTTTTTTAGAAAGATCATTGACAGCATGATATGCAGAGGTCATCTTTTCATCAAGATGTGTGAGAACTTCTTCCTTGGTCCAGAAATAATTCATGTTACTTTGCACCTGCTCAAAATAACTACAGGTAACTCCGCCGGCGTTGGCAAGGAAGTCAGGTAGTACATAAACGCCTTTTTCATCAAGAAACTTATCCGCTTCCGGTGTGGTGGGCCCATTGGCGCCTTCAGCAAGTATTTTTACCTTTTTACTGATTTTATGCACATTTTCACCGGTAACCTGGTTTTCTAAAGCACAGGGCATAAGAATATTTACATCTTGCTCTAACCACGCCTCTGCAGCTAAACGTTCATAACCAAGATTTTTTGCTTTGTCTTTGTCAATTCCACCAAAACGATCCGTGATACCAAGTAATTCATCCAGATCAATTCCCTTAGCTCTGAGATATGTGTAGGCGGTTTGATCATTTTGATCCCAACAGGACACACATAAAACTTTTCCTCCGAATTCATTATAGAGCCTGATCGCGTACTGAGCGACATTTCCGAAACCCTGTACACTGGCGGATGTATCTTTGGGATCAATCTTTAATACTTTTAACGCTTCACGTAAAGTGTAAATAAGCCCATACCCGGTGGCTTCTGTCCGGCCTAATGATCCTCCCATACCAACCGGTTTACCGGTAATAAAGCCAGGATATTTAGAACCTTGAATGGTTTCAAATTCGTCCAACATCCATAACATATGTTGGGCATTCGTCATCACATCCGGCGCGGGTACGTCATTTATTGGGCCTACGTTTTTCGACAATTGCCGAACCCAGCCGCGACAGATCTGTTCCTGCTCACGCTGACTTAGATTGTGGGGGTCACAAATTACCCCACCCTTGCTTCCACCAAGAGGAATATCAACAACCGCACATTTCCAGGTCATCCATGTCGCTAATGCGCGTACTGTATCAATGGTTTCCTGTGGGTGAAATCTTATACCACCTTTTCCCGGACCCCGGGCATCATTATGTTGAACTCTAAAACCACGGAATACTTTGACCGAACCGTCGTCCATATGAACAGGAATACTAAAATGGTATTCACGTAGCGTATTGCGTAACAGTCCACGAACACCATTATCCAAATTTAACATATCAGCAACTTTATCAAACTGGGTCTGAGCCATTTCGAAGGGATTAAAAGATTTACCAGCCATGGTTCTTGTTCCTTTCTGACACTTAAGATTTTCTGAATATAAATTCCATTTTAAATTTTTTACTTTTCTAAAGATTTATTATTTTTATAAACCAGTCACTTGAAAACAAATGATACTAAAGATATTAAAATACGATATAATTTACATACTGAAATTTAAAGAATCTCAAATATCTTGATAAAAAAAATACGATATTAATCTATCTTATTAATTAAATAAGGAATAAAATCAATGGAAAGTCAAACCTACGCAGATCATTTTCGCCCGCAAATTAAAAGAGAAGCGTTTCTCTATGACATAGTTCTGGTCATAGGCGCCTCAATTTTTATTGCCCTAAGCGCACAAATAGCTTTTAATGTACCCTTTAGTCCGGTGCCCATAACCGGTCAAACATTAGCGGTTATACTTACCGGTAGTATCCTTGGTAGCCGGAGAGGTAGTCTGGCGGTTATTGCTTATCTTCTAGAGGGGATTTCAGGCCTTCCCGTATTTGCCCAGGCCCAATTTGGACTTATTCATTTATTGGGCCCGACAGGTGGATACTTACTTGGATTTGTACCTGCTGCTTTTATATGTGGATTATTGGTGGAATTTGGTTGGGGTAAAACTATTTTAAGTGCTTTCGCGATAATGACAGTTGGTACAATCATTATTTTTATCTGTGGTTTATCCTGGCTTATGATATTTTTTGGAAATGATAATGTACTGGTCGTTGGTTTTTATCCATACGTATCCGGGGCTGTCATAAAAATTGCACTGGCGGCAATTATTTTTCGTAGTGGTTGGCATGCTCTTGACAAATTCGGGAAGTAATAATCTAACCCGGAATAGCGGTTGCATCTCGCACAAAGGAATTTATCCACGAATTTATCCTGTGAGATAAACAAGGTTATTTGAATTAATCTGGACAATGTTCAATAATATCTCACGGGATGAACACGAATTGACCACGAATTTATCCTGTGAGATAAACAAGGTTATTTGAATTAATCTGGACAATGTTCAATAATATCTCACGGGATGAACACGAATAACTATTAAAAATATATAAACAAATTCGTGCAATTCGAGCTAATTAGTGAAATTCGTGGATAGTTGCTGTGTCGGTGAGAGAGATGAATTATCCTGCTGGGAGGATGCAAAATTTCTTTTTAATTTAGTAAATGATACACTACATATAGAGGTAGATTACCACAATCAATTTAATAATATAGACGGGAGTTCAAATGGTTAAGCACGATGTTAAGGATCTTTCTCTTGCCACGGAAGGCAAAAAAAGAATTGAATGGGCAGATAATGATATGCCCGTACTAAAAAAGGTAAAGGAAAAATTTGCCAAAGAAAAACCACTCGCGGGGAAAAATATGTCCGCATGTCTTCATGTTACCGCTGAGACAGCAAATCTGGCGCGAACCTTGAAAGCTGGTGGGGCAGAATTAGTTCTCATTGCATCAAATCCCTTAAGTACTCAGGATGATGTTGCTGCCTCATTAGTCGCTGATTACGATATTTCTGTTTTTGCTATCAATGGTGAAGACAATAAAACTTATTATGATCATGTCCGGGCGGCAATCGAGCATGATCCGGTTGTGACAATGGATGACGGTGCGGATTTGGTAGCAACACTGCATGCGGAATATCCGGAAAAATGTTCACAGATTGTCGGTTCTATGGAAGAAACGACGACCGGTGTTATCAGATTACGGGCCATGCATAACGACGGCGCTCTGAAAATGCCGGTGATTGCTGTTAATGACGCGCAAACAAAGTTTTTATTTGATAACAGGTATGGAACCGGTCAATCCACAGTAGATGGCATTATCCGGGCCACTGATTTTTTAATTGCCGGGAAAAAAGTTGTGTTAGCTGGTTATGGATGGTGTGGGAAAGGATTTGCCAGTCGTATGAAAGGCATGGGCGCCAATGTAATTATTTGTGAGATCAATCCGATCAAATCTTTGGAAGCTACTATGGATGGATTTATGGTAATGCCAATGGCTGAAGCGGCAAAAATTGGAGATCTTTTCTGTACGATTACCGGTGACATCCATGTCCTGAGAAAAGAACATTTTGAGGTTATGAAGGATGGGGCGATAATAGCGAATTCAGGCCATTTCAATGTTGAGATAAATATTGATGATTTAGAAAATCTGGCAATAAAAAAAGTCACTAATGTGCGAAATTTTGTCGATCAATATTCCTTAAAAGATGGCCGGCGTCTTTATTTGTTGGCAGAAGGTCGTTTAATAAACCTCGCTGCCGCTGAGGGGCATCCGGCCAGTGTGATGGATATGAGTTTTGCCACTCAGGCGTTGACAACAGAACATTCATTAAAAAATAAACTTGAAATAGGTGTTCACGAAGTACCTCAGGCGATCGAAGACTGGATCGCTTTTGCTAAATTAAAGTCGATGGGTATAGAAATCGATCAGCTAACGGAAGAACAGGTGAAATACCTTTCCTCGTGGGAGATGGGCACCTAGATAAATTTTAAGTAGGCACACGGCATGCCGTGTGCCTACAATGATTTTTTATATCTTTTGCCTCAAAATTTTTTCCAACCACGAATTTATCCCGTGAGATAAACAAGGTTATTTGAATTAATCTGGACAATGTTCAATAATATCTCACGGGATCAATACGAATTGGTCCAAGAATTTTTATTAAGTATTTTATCGTTCCCAAGTTGAACTTGGGAACGCAATTGGAAAACTTTGTTATTTTAGGCACTTTAGATCCTTTTTAACTTTAGTCACTTGCGGTTTACCGCGCTATGAATAAATCAGACTAAAAAATATTGACAAACAGAATTATCTATATTACATTTGAGCAAGTGTTCAAATGATGGAAAGATAATGACAACCCTAGATAGTCACGCAAGAGATAATCATATCCCCGATTCAAATAAGGTTGATACTGCCAGGAAAGAACTGCCTGGATATGATATCATCAGTTCAATGGCCCAGTTTTTTGGAATGTTGTCTGATCCTACACGCCTGAAAATTGTGATCGTTCTTAAAAAAGAGGAACTGTGTGTTCATGAAATAGCAGATGCGATTTGTCTCTCTATCTCGGCGGTTTCTCATCAATTGAGATTGTTAAAAACCGCTAAAATGGTTAAAAACAGACGGAATGGGAAAATGGTGTATTATTCGCTGGATGATGAACATATCGAGCAACTTCTTTCCGTTGCCGATCAGCATGTTAATGAATAATTTTTAATCGGGGCGAAACGATCATTGTGTTTCTCGCAGCGGCGCGGCGACGCAAAGAAAAGATTCTATTTATGTCATTCCGTAGGAATCTTTGCTCTTGTCGATATGATTGTACATTTTTCGGTGTACCTGCGGCAAGCAATTGCAAAGATCCTTTCAGGATGACAGAGAATATGATGTTGTATATAAATAATATATTCTTTGCGCCTTTGCGCCTTGGCGAGAATAAATTAATTCGGAATATTAGAGAAAGTTATGAAAGAACAACTCCTGGAGAAAGATTATACAATTGATGGTATGGATTGTGCCGATTGTGCTCGTTATCTTGAAGATGTGGTTCTAAAAGTGAAAGGTATTAAATCAGCTGATATAAATTTTATAACTGCAAAAATGTGCGTGGCTTCGGATGAGAAGTTGATATCCGACCAACTTATCAACAAAGCAGTAAAAACAGCAGGGTATAAAATTATATCTGATCAGTCCGGGATAAAATCCTCAGTTCAGAATTTTCTTCCAAATTCGCGATTATCGGTTGTTTTGTCCGGTTTATTTATTTTTACCGGTGCCCTGCTTCATGCTTTCACGTCATCAGAACTATCGGCTGTTATTTCAGTGATCACCGGAATCATCATTGGTGGTACACCGATTGCTCAAAAAGGGATCATGGAAGCGCGAAATTTTAAACCCGGTATGAATGTCCTGATGACAGTGGCGGTTATCGGAGCAATGGTAATCGGCGAATGGATGGAAGCCGGTACCGTTGTATTCCTTTTTGCTCTGGCCCAGCTGCTGGAAGCAAAAAGTATGGATAAAGCAAGACGATCGATTAATACTTTAATCGATAAGAGCCCAAAAACCGCACGTGTCTTACGGAATGGAAACTTTGAAAATCTTCCGGTAACTCAGGTAGTCGTTGGTGACTATGTTGCTATCAAACCGGGAGAATATATTCCGATGGATGGAATTGTCATGAAGGGCAAATCTCATGTAGACCAGTCAACAATCACCGGGGAGAGTTTTCCGGCCAGGAAGAAAAAAGATGACCGGGTTTACGCAGGGACGCTGAATAAGAACGGTTATCTGGAGGTTAAAGTCGATCGAACATTTGATCAGAGTACTTTCTCAAAAATTATCCATCTGGTTATGGAGGCCCAGGCAAAAAAGGCCCCAAAGCAGGCATTTATTGACAGGTTTGCCCAATATTACACACCGATAGTAATTCTTTTGGCCGTAATCATTGCGATTATCCCTCCTCTGATTATCAATCAGCCCTTTGAAGTTTGGTTTTATCGCGCGCTGGTGATCCTGGTGATAGCCTGTCCCTGTGCGCTGGTCATCTCCACACCGGTCACAATCGTCTCAGGTCTGACTGCGGCGATCCGCAAAGGGATTTTAATCAAAGGAGGCAGATTTTTAGAAAACTTTACCAAACTGGACGCAATAGCCTTTGATAAAACCGGTACATTGACCGAGGGTAAACCTGTTGTCCGGAAAATTATATCTGAAGGAAATTTTCAGGAAGAGGAAATATTGAATTTAGCGGCCTCTCTTGAATCAAAATCAGAGCATCCGATTGCTGAAGCGATCGTCAAATATGCCAATGAACGTCACTGCACACTGAGAGAAGTAGATAATTTTAAAGCTATTGAGGGTAAGGGTATTGAAGGGGATATCTCCGGTGAAAAATATATCGCTGGAAACCATAAACTGTTTGAAGAACGCGGTTGGTGTGATGAAAAAGTTCATGCCACATTGGATAAAATTGAAGATGAGCGCCATACGGCTATATTGATCGGTAATAGTAAGGGAATTATCGGTATTATATCCATAAGTGACTCGCTGCGAGATTCAGGTAAGGATATAATCGAGACCTTGAGAAAAAGTGATATTAAAGAAATTGTTCTATTAACCGGGGATAACCACCGAACAGCTGAAAAGATTGCCCGCGCTATTGGTATCAATTCGTACTATGCTGAATTATTACCGAAAGACAAAGTTGTAGTCATTGAAGGCTTAAAAGAGAATTACAATCAGGTAGCTATGGTCGGAGATGGTGTAAATGATGCACCTTCACTTGCTTCGGCAGACATAGGAATTGCTATGGGTACCGGAGGTTCAGATGCGGCTCTGGATACAGCAGATATTGTTCTTGTCAAGGACGATCTGAGAGGTTTGTCCTATCTTAAATACCTGAGTAAATTGACCTTACGCATTATAAAACAAAACATTTTTATTGCCCTCGGATTAAAAATCCTTTTCCTCGCCCTGGCTATTTCCGGATTAGCCACACTCTGGATGGCCGTTTTTGCCGATATGGGCGCAAGTCTGTTGGTTATTTTTAACGGATTAAGAACTTTAAAATAATTTCTTGCCAATATTATTTTAATCCTGATATTGTCCCATTCTGTCATTCCCGCCCCATATCAAGTACGGGGTAAACTCCAGCGGGAATCCAATGAAAAACAACCTCTTACGTAAAAAAATATTTGGATCCCTACTGGAGTTTATCCCTTTGAATTCCTACTTTTGCCCGCCATAGACGCATCTGCGATCTTCTCTGCAAACCTTCCTATCACATCTCCTCCCAATCCAATCTGCAGCAACATCCAGGCTTCATCGGTAAGACGGAAAGCCAGTAAATCAAAACTATCCATAACAACCAATAATAAAAATGTCAACATAGCTATATCAGAAGAGTTACGCAATCTTGGATTGAATCCGGCATAACCTGGGCAAACCAACCCGGCAACACTACAACAAACCAGCTAGATATAGTAGCTCCCACTTCGACAACACAGGATTTTCCCGATAGATCATACCGATCCCACAAAATGGCCAAAGCTTGTAATAACCTATGCAAGAGATGTAGACAATTACTATTATTTAAAGGATCATTTGGGGAACATAAGAGTGACAGTAAATGAAAATGGTACGGTCGTAGGTTACGATGACTACTATCCTTTTGGCTTGTAAATGAATGGCCGTAGTAGTAATTTTGCCAATCAAAATGATTTGTATAAGTATTCTGGTAAGGAACGTGATTTTGAAGCGAATATTCAATGGTACTATTTTGGCGCTAGGTATTATGATCCTGAAATTGGGAGATGGATGAGTGTGGATCCGCTTGCTGAAAAGCATCCGGATTGGTCTCCATACAACTATGTTCTGAATAATCCACTCGTTTTTATTGATCCAGATGGGAGACAAGTGAGAGCTGATTCCTATGGTAACTATGATCAAAAACCATTTATTAAAGCATCACAAGCAAGATTAAAGAATTTTGGCCATTCTGATATTCTAGGAAATCAATACGTAAAACAATCATTTGTTGATGTGTCAAATAAGTATGGTCCAATGACGTTGGACATATTCAGTGCAATGGCCACAGGATTTGGACAATTTGAAGTAGCATTACCACTTAGTTTTATCTCAACTGTGTGGACAGCTGAACTATCACAAAAGTACCAAAACCCAGATATAATTGTATCTTTATCAACAGACTTACTCCAAATTATAGGTCCAAAATATTTGGAATTGCCTTCGGCTATTGGACAAGTTTTTTATGATATAACTCTTAGTGGATCTGACAATAGATCTGATAGAAATGAACCATCAGGTATAGCAATTCCCGATAACACTAAAACTAATAGATCATTTGAAGCAGATTATCAAATAGATGAGGAGAATAAGGTAAGACAGATGAATCTTAAAAGAATGATGGAAAATTTTTACGATCCCTCATCCGAACTAATTAGGATGATGACTTTTGATTGATGAAAGTTGGAAATAAGGTAAAAATTATTTTTTAGTTTCGCTTTATATATAACATAAAATATTAAGTAAATAAAAAATAGCTCGAGCAAGAATATAAGAATCTAAAAAAGATTCAGGTGGATTAATCACTTGATGCTGTCCATTTTCAGTGCAATAGCTACAGGATTTTGATAATTTGAATTAGGATTACCACTTAGTTTTTTCTCAACGGTGTGGACAACTGGACTATCATGTCAGTATCAAATACCAAATATAATTATACTTTTTTCAACAGATTAACTCATTTCTGCAGGTCCAAGATATTTTGAGTTGTCGAAAGCTATTGGTCAAGCTATTTGTAATATAACGCTTAGTGGATCTGGTAATAGATCTGAAAGTAAAGAATCATTAGTTATAACAATTTTATAACACTTAAACTAATGGATAATTTGAGTCAGTATATCAATATGAAATTATAATTAACGTAATAGATGATTTGAATACTGACTCTAAAAAGGATATATACTTAAAATAAAGGGCTTAATAAATGAACGATATTGAGTTCAAAATCATACTTGGAATAACATGTGTTATTATTGGAATTATATCAGTATTTTCGAGCAAAAAGTTAAATTGGATTCAAGATGAAATGACTAAAAATGATTTGCCACTCGAGAGAAGGCGAAAAAAATTATTTATTGGTGGAGTTTGTTTTTTAGTCTTTGGGATATATGTTTTAATTAGATAGATTCGAATATATTGATTAAAAAATACTACATCACTACTTGTGGATATTTGTTTACAGTCTCTCTACTATATCTGAAACTATAATTTTTCTCTCCATTAATTGTAATTCTATGTATAGATAAAATTGTTAGATGTATTTAAAAATTGATGAATTTATGAGCTCCTATTTGGCGATGGGTATTATGACCCTGAAATTCCAAGATGGTTTAGTGTTGATCCATTGGCCAATAAAAAACCTGGATTAACACCTTACAATTATGTTCAAAACAATTCTCTTTTGAGGATTGATCCATTTGGATTGACAGATGATCCTGCCTGGAAAATTCCGGGCATTTCGGACACCCATTCCGGGCGATTCCG
>JAGLYF010000135.1 GCA_023132435.1 Calditrichia bacterium
ACAATTTGCGCGTTTTAAACGTCAAGATTGTTTAAAATTGTTTAATTTACAACAGCCTGTGCTAAAGGGGAGTTAAATCGTTGATTATATGTTACTTATACTCCTGAACATTAATTTTTTTGAATTATCCAGGTTAATAATAACAAGTTATAATCAGTGTAATCTGTGAAATCTGTGGTTTATGAATAGAGCATGTTAATATATATGTATTTATTTTTTTATCAGAATTGGCATGGTTCTGGTATGATATACAAGCAGGTTGAACATGAATTCAGGAGGAAGTGTATGTGATTAAAATTTAAGTGGTCTTAAATCTCATTTTATTCAATCTCATGCTTGTATTTCTATTAATTTTTAGTATTTTGTTAGTTATGTATATCTAAAGAATAATTGGAGGGAAAAATGTCAAAAGGCACAATAAATAAAGTTATTCTAATTGGCCGTCTGGGAAAGGATCCTGAAATGCGTTATACATCATCAGGAACAGCCGTGGTAAATTTTAGTATGGCGACAAATCATTTCACGAAAGACAAGGATGGTAATAATGCTGACCAGACGGAATGGCATCAGGTTGTTGCCTTCGGTCGAACCGCAGAAGTTGCCGGAGAATATTTGAACAAAGGTAAACTTGTTTATATCGAAGGCCGGCTCCAAACCCGTTCCTGGGATGATCAGAATGGGCAAAAAAGGTATAAAACTGAAGTTGTATGCTCAAATCTTCAGCTTTTAGGAAGTAAAGGAGATTCTGAGACTCCGCAGGAGGAAGCGCCGGCTATGGAAAAAACGACAGAAGGTAATAACGAAAAAGACACTCAGACTGCTCCGGCAGGTGAAGAAGAAGACGATCTGCCATTTTAAAATTGGCCAAAAAAGAGAGGCTGCAACATTCGTCGTAGCCTCTTTTCAGGGTCACTTTCCCTCAAGCACGTTTTTCTAGTACGGTTTTGTGGTCCGGTTTATATTTTTTGTGGGGGATGGATTAATATAGAGATATGCTTCAAAAATTTCAAGTATTACTTTAAAAAATCCCAATCTAAACTATTATTATTTTTGTTTGGTAACCTGTCATATTTCAAGTAGTCAATATGCTGAGTTTACTTTGTGTTACTATTTACTGCAATAATCCCAACGCGTCGGGACCAGAGTAAGTGTTCTGCAAACGTCGCATTCTTTCTTAGTTCTTTAGCTCGTTCTTTTAGTTTTGGATTGTAGTATCTCTTCAACTAAAAACAACCCCCTACCCCCCTTTTTTCAGGGTATTGCAGATTAATGAAATCAGTACAAAAATGTCGTCACTGCCCCGTACTTGATACGGGGCGGGAATGACAATTTGTGAGAAAGGCACAGTAATATTATTGAATATTGTATATTCTGCAACAGCCTGTTTTAAGGGGGAACTTTATTGTTGGTTCATTCGGTTAATGCAAACTAAAAACTTTTTTATGCAACTTTTGACACTACCACAGAACCATTATATAAAATTTAGTCTACTGTCATGAATAAGGTTGTTTTTAATAAAAAATCTTTTATATTTGCCTTTATTTTCTCTAACTTAGATCCTATGAAATCAAAGAAAAAAATTGAAGAATTGATCCGGTTTGCTTCTGAAGCACGAAAATTTTCTCAGGCAAAATACTCTGATTTTTCAGTCGGTGCCGCGCTGCTGACCCGGGATGGGGAAATAATAACCGGATGTAATATTGAAAGTAGTTCATTGGGACTCACCATTTGCGCTGAACGTGTCGCATTAACCAAAGCTCTTTCAGAAGGAAAATCGAGGTTTACCCACATCGCTGTCGTCGGTCCAACCGATGATTATTGCCCTCCCTGTGGTGCTTGCAGACAGCTGCTTTATGATTATGCACCCGATATTAAAATTATTCTAAGCAAAAAGAACGACACAAAAATTATACCACTAAAAGAGCTTTTACCTTTTGCCTTTGAAGAAACAAAATTGAGGAAAAGTTGAAAGAAGGTATTTTAATAGGGATAACAGGCGCCTCCGGTTCAGGTAAAACACTGGTTGCTGAAAATATTTATAAACAACTGGGTTCTGAAAACGTAGTGATCATGGAAGAAGATTCATATTACCGGGATCTTTCTAAAATACCATTTGATGAAAGAAGCGGCCTGAATTTTGATCATCCCGATGCTTTTGATCACGAATTACTGAGCAGGCATATTCAGGAATTGCTCAGCGGAGAAACAATCGCTCACCCGGTGTATGATTACACCACCCACAGCCGTAAAGAAGAAACCAAAACGGTTGGCCCACACCGAATTGTCGTTCTGGAAGGAATTCTAATCTTAAATGAGCCTTCACTCCGTGACCAGATGGATATAAAAGTATTTATTGATACAGCTCCCGATATCTGCTTTATCCGGCGTTTACGCCGTGATATTGAGCAGCGGCGGCGCGATGTCAATTCGGTTATCAATCAATATATGGAGACGGTAAGGCCAATGTACTTTCAGTTTATTGAGCCCTCAAAAAGACATGCTGATATTATCATTCCACAAGGCGGGAAAAATGTAGTCGCCATCGATATTTTAACAACAAAAATAAAATCATTGTTACAAGAAATGGGAGTTGACTAATTGGATACCTTTATCCAAAGGCAGACAGGCTGGATCGAAGTAATATGCGGGAGCATGTTTTCGGGTAAAACAGAAGAATTAATCCGCCGTGTTCGCCGGGCTCATATTGCCCGTCAAAAAGTTGAATTATTCAAACCGGCAATTGATACCCGCTATTCAAACAACGAAATTGTTTCCCATGATGATCAGAAATTACCTTCGCGCGTCGTCAAGGATGCGAATGAGATGATACCTCTCTCGCTTGAAGCACAGGTTGTTGCCATTGACGAAGCACAGTTTTATAAAAAAAATATTGTGAAAGTTTGTAAAACATTGGCCAATATGGGAAAAAGGGTTATCATTGCCGGTCTTGATACCGATTACAGGGGTGAACCTTTCTCCCCCATACCTGATTTATTGGCAATCGCTGAATATATTACAAAAACACATGCAATCTGTGTTGTCTGTGGAAATCCGGCAAATTTCACACAACGCACCACAAAATCAAAAGATCAGGTGTTGATAGGAACCTCTGATATCTATGAAGCAAGATGTCGAAATTGCTATGAACCGCCCAACGAAGAAAAAAGTAATAAGGAGAAGAAAAAGAGATGATTACTGTGTTATTTGGGATCTTTGGAATTCTTGTTTTATTGGGCATTGCCTGGCTGTTTTCTGACAGCAAGAAAACTATAAACTGGCGCATTGTAGGTACCGGTATCGGATTACAGCTGATCTTTGCTGTTTTTGTAATTCTTACCCCCTGGGGATCGGTTATTTTTGACGCCATCGGTAGTTTTTTTGTTAAAATCATTAGTTTTACCTTTGATGGCGCTGCATTTGTATTTGGCGCACTTGCCAGTCAGGAAACTTTTGGAAATGCGTTTCCGGAAGGTATAAGGAGTGAAGGAGTTGGATTTATATTCGCTTTTCAGGTACTGCCCACAATTATCTTTTTTGCATCCCTGATGGCTGTTTTGTATCATCTGGGTCTGATGCAGAAAATTGTTCAGGGGATGGCCTGGGTAATGGCAAAAGTCATGCGTGTTAGTGGTGCCGAAGCCATTTCCGTAGCAGCAAATGTTTTTATCGGTCAAACAGAAGCCCCCCTGGTTGTTCGTCCTTATGTATCACCAATGACACGATCTGAATTACTCACCCTGATGATCGGTGGAATGGCAACTATTGCCGGCGGTGTATTAGCTGCCTATGTTAGTCTGTTAGGCGGAACAGACCCTGCTCTCCAATTATATTATGCCAAACATCTCCTGTCCGCCAGCCTAATGGCGGCACCGGCCACTATCGTCATCGCAAAAATACTGGTACCGGAGCGAGAAGTATCAAAAACAATGGGTACTGTTAAAGTAATGGTTGAGAAAACTTCCTCAAACGTAATCGAAGCCGCTGCGACCGGTGCATCAGACGGACTTAAACTTGCTCTTAATGTCGGAGCAATGCTTCTCGCATTTATCGCTTTGATCTTTATGTTTAACTGGATTCTCGCCGGTGTATTAACCGATTTATTGGGATTAACAATAAAAGGTGAACCGATTACCCTGGAGATATTACTTGGCTATCTTCTAAGCCCGATTGCCTGGATTATTGGTGTGCCCTGGCAAGATTCCGTAACTGTCGGTTCATTGATTGGGCAAAAGGTCGTCCTGAATGAATTTATCGCATATTTAAATTTATCCAAACTTATTCCGACCGGCGTATTAAGTGAAAAAGCGGTGATTATTTCAACTTATGCCCTTTGTG
>JAGLYF010000136.1 GCA_023132435.1 Calditrichia bacterium
GTTTTTCAGCAAATTTATTTTTAACCGAATTAAACACCCGCACATCCGCATTTCTGAACCCATATATGGATTGTTTTGGATCACCAACAATAAAAATAGTGTTTCCATGTTCTTCTGACAACAGTTCAATTATTTTCCACTGTAGCAGATTTGTATCCTGAAATTCATCTACCATGATATATTTAAATCTGGTAGCAACCTGATGGCGGATTTCGTCATTATCCTCCAACAACTGATAGGCCAGAAGTTGTTGATCCTCAAAATCTATGGAAACCTGCCTTTTTTTACTGTTAGTATATCTTGCTTCTACCCGTTGATATAATTCATAATATTTTTTCAGATTCTTTATGACCACAAGTTCCAAAGGACCCGGACAGGATGAAATATTCTCTTTCTGCCAACTGGCTACCGGGGATAGCATATTTGATAAATTTAATAATCGTTCTTCCTGTTCGGATGTCCAGGCATTTTTACCACCCAAATAGGTAGTATTCTTATAAGGTCTGCCATCCTTTGTTGTCATTATTTGAGATAAGAAAAACAGACTTATCCAAAATTTTATATCTTCAGATGATCCTGATTTTTTAAAATATTGAAGTCCCCTTGCAACGGTCTCTTTATCTTCGGATTTCTCTGAAATTGAAAGGTCATGATCCGGAATATCAAAAACTGATTTCCGGATAATTTCCAATTGTGTTTGATTGAAATGGTTGTTTACTTGCCGGAAAAAAAGCTGTTTCAGCTCTTCATATAAGTGGTCAGCACTATTTTTTTCGAAGCGGGAAACTATTTGACGCATTTCAAATCTATGGTCCAGGGACAGCCGCAGCATTGTTTTGATAGATTCAGGATTAAATACCCGGAATAGCTCAAGCCAGTCCGGATCAATGGTATCGATTTCAGCTATTTCACTATCGATGCACTCATCTATTATAAAATCAGACTGAATTTCATTAAGTGTATTAAATCCGGGATCCAATCCACCGGCTTCCAATGGATATTCCCGTAACAATCTGGCACAAAAAGAATGGATTGTAGATATATATGCAGAACTTAGATGATTCCTGATTTTCAGTAATTTTAAATGTTTCTTATCGTCACTGGTATCGGAGAGGAGTGAATCAATCCGCAAAGCGACACGGCTGAGCATTTCTGTCGCAGCTTTGTTTGTAAAAGTAATCGCCAGCAATTCTCTAATATCGACATTTTCATTTATAAGGATATCAATATATCGTTCAACAAGAATGAGAGTTTTGCCGGTTCCGGCACCGGCGGTTACAGAAATATCACGGTCTCTGGATAAAGCAGTTTTTTGATTTTCGGTTAATTGAATCATGAATCTTATATGTCAAGGTTTTGATGTAAGGGCACGGTACACCGTGCTCCTACATTAATATTGAATATTCCTTGTTGAATATTGATTATTCGTACCCAGAAATTCATTCAAGGAGTATCTCGCATCCCCTTGTAAACAACCCCCTTAATCCCTCTTTTCTAAGTGGGAGACAGATCTTCGCCAACTCTCAACCAGTATCCAGAATCCAGTATCCAGCATCTAAACCGTTTATCAAAATCTAATAAATTCTATTGTCATTTTCAGCATAAAAAAAGGAGGTATGAGTTTTTCACACCTCCTTAATGATTAACCTGATCTTATTAATAAACCACTGAGATGGTTATAAGTAAAAAGGAAAAAAACTCTAAAAATGGTTTCCAGTACTTTTTACTTTAAACTTTTACCTTTTTACTTTTTAGTTTGACTGTTTTTGTATTGGTTTTGGATTACCAAGGGCCTGTATCAATACCTCTTCACTCACCGGAGGATGCACATCTATTTTTTTCATTTCTTCTCTCGGTGCATAACCTTTCACACGGCCCAGTTTTTTTCGGTTCTTGGTTTTACTGTATATCTGTTCTTTACCCTGACCAAAATTATTAGGCCTATCGGTGTTCAGAACCTGTTTCGGTTTTGCATTTGCCGCCGAATGATATTTAGATTTAATATTTGTTTTTTCCATATCCTTTACAACAGCTGTCTTTCCTATCCAGGAATTAAATGATTCTTTTTTTGTCTTTTCAGCAGCACGTTGCATTTCGTTGTAATAGTCTCTTTCGACCTGGACCTTTTCAATTATTGGACCATTCTGCGGTACATCATATTTTTTAGTTTCTGTTATTTGGCTCTGAGAAAGACCAGTAGAAACAATACATCCAACTATTAAGATTATCATCAATTGTCTCATCTTGTATCCTCTCTTTCTATACATGGTAGAAATAAATTAATTCTACAACGTTTATATTTTAAAAAAACAGTTTTGATTTTTATTCTTACATATCAATCTTCAGAGGATAACTCCAGCTGTACGCCTGATAAATCCGTATCGGTCGAAGCATCCACCCAATCCTCGATGATATTATAATCGTCAAATTTAAGATCGATTTTAAAATCATAGGATCCATGATTAAAATTATGGTATTCGGTGACTTCTATGCCTCTCGGATCATCAGCTTCCCGGGTCACCGTAAAAGCTACCGTGGTAACCAGAGGCATATATGTGGTTGTTCCTGAGGTTCTGTATGAAATATCCACATAAACATCTTCATCCGGACCATTTTCCTCATCCACATCAAATACAAGCCAGGCTTCAGAATTATATCCATCTTCATCCAAATCAACTTCGTCTTCAAACCAGGAATCGTATATCCATATTTTATTATCCGTTTCCGTAGGCTCAATCAAAAAATTTCTAAGCATAGGACTTGTGCCAGCAGAGACTTCTACCCATCGTACCTCAGGATCCGAACTATCAAAAACAATAAACAGAAAATCATACCCAGCTTGCAGAAAGTCCGCCTCGGAGTTATCGATGATAAAATATTTTACATCTAATTCATTGCCTGTTACAGTAAAATCAGCCGAGGTAAAATATTCATAATAGGTTTCCGTATCATTCGGATCATAAAATCGTGCGGCCAGCATGACAAATACCTCTTTACTACCACCGGTTGCATTCAGATCAAAATTAAGATGAAAAGATGAATAATACCCGTCACCATCCGTATCCACCGTATCAGATATCCACATATTTCCAATAGTTACCGCAACATCATTATCTATGTGTTCAAGCGGGACATTTGACAATAGTTCCTGATCGGTTGCGGACAATCTAGCCAAACGTTGTATAGGATCGTTACTGTCAAATACGAGAAACAAAAAGTCATAGCCTGCCGCCGGGAATGCATTGGATGGAAGCTTCACATCAATAAACCTTGCATCATCGGATGAGTTTCCCTCAATCGTAAAACTCTTAGTTGTAAATAATTCATAGTAGGTTGCGGTATCAGCCGAGTCATAAAATCTGATAGCCAACAGAACGAAAACTTCTTTGCTCTCCCTGTTTATATTCAGATCGAAATACAGATTAAAAGAAGATAAATAACCATCCTCATCATAATCTGTCAGATTACCTACCCACATATCTGCAATTGTGACGACTTGCGCTGGTGTAGGTTCACTGGCTTTACCACAGTGGGAAAGAAACAAAGGTAAGAGCAGTAATAACAAATAGGAGTGCCTGAGAACTTTCTTCATTTTAACCTCTTGAAGTTGATTGCCTGATAGTGCGGTATTCCGCAAGTGACTCAAGTAAAAAGTGACCTAAAGTGACCTAAAGTGACTAAAATATAAAAAATCCCAGTAAATAAAAATGTTATGAATTACAGAATATATGTAAATATTCGCCGTATTTGAAGTAATATTAAATATTATTTCTCAATTATTAACTATTTTTCATTGTCAGATACTAGCCTGGTTAATTCATAAATTTTAGATTTAACAAATAGCGACAGTAAAGTTTCCCCTTAAAAAAGGGTCACGCCGGTAGGCGGATCCGCCCACTGGCGGAGATTAAGGGATTGTAAAGCATTGACATATTTCAAA
>JAGLYF010000137.1 GCA_023132435.1 Calditrichia bacterium
GGGAATTAAATCGTTGATTATATGTAATTTATACTCTTAAAACATCAGTTAAAACATCAGTTTTTTTGAAGAATTCAGGATAGTTAAAACGACATTTAAAGGATTATCATTCCTGTAGGGATAGTAGCTTACCGGTATCTTTTCTACAAATCCTGTTATAAGAACAATAGGATGTACATCTCATGTCTTTCGGAGAAGATGTATGTCTGAAATTTCCACTCGCCATACCATCAATATTGAATGATATATGGGCAAACGATTTTTCAATGATGTCATCGAATGTGAGTTCTTTTCCGTCTTCCTCATATTTCGGATTGGGGAGGAAAGCATCTTTTGATCCAGCCAGTTCGGGACCAATTTCCCGATTTATCAGAACAAATTTAGTTTTACAATTTTCTGCATCCTGGACCTGATAGTACATACCCGCGGCAGGAACCCCGTTTTCTTGTTTTTCCCGCAATAATTGCTCTGCTGCCGCGATGTAGACCGGCAATTGCAAGCTCGACCCATCCAGCATATCAGATATTCTGATCTTCAAGGCACCCTGTCCGGATTTATAATCAATTACAATAAATCTACCCTTTTCATCAACATCGATACGGTCGATTTTACCATAAATCCTGATTTCCTTCCCATTTCTCTTTATCACCAGAGGAGCTGAATAATCAGTCTTACTTTCTCTTCTTTTTAAATATCCAAAATCTGATTCAAAATGCGTCGGCACAAAACCTGTTTGCTGAATGTGCTCTTTCTCAGTTTCCAGAAACTTATCCCAGAGTCCGGTAAATATCGGACTTCCGAAGTACTTCTCTTTTTCAACTATCCATAAAATATCATTATAAGGTAATGTCTGTAAAATATCGGTCGCTATTTTTTCAAGTAAGGCGCCATATTCCCATGGTTTATTTCGCTCTTCCGGATTTAGCTGATTATAAAATTTATAAAGAACTTTATGTACCACATTTCCTCGTTCCAGACTGGTTATTGTCGCCTCTGTTTCTTCTTCAGGTTCCAGACGCAATATTCTCTGTAAAAAATATTGCATCGGACAAAAGGCATAAGATTCAAGGGCGGTAATTGAGAATGGGCGTTTCATATGATATTCTTCCAGTTTGCGATGTACTGCACCTGAATCTGTAAGGTTTCCTTCAAAGGATGTCACTTCCCGATAACTTTTCCGCGCATATTGGGAACGGATACCACTGTACCAGTCTCTGACCTTTTGGGGCAATTCATCGTTTATCCAGGAAAGATATAAGGTTTTATCATCATCATTGAATCCTGATTTTAAAGATTTGCTCAAATATTCCGGAACAGATGAGCGGGAAAGGTATTTTTTGTTTCTAATATCCCCCTTTATTTCAATTGAAGAAACGACTTCCTGTAAACTGGTTAAAAATGTCGATGGTAACAGATTAGTTTCACCTTCAAATTGAGGATAGCATAATTGGATGTTTTGGGCTCCGGAGGTGATCAATTGATAAAAAATAAATCTGTCCTGGCCCAGAAGATCCTCACTCGCATTTAATCCGATTACTGCCCTCTCCTCATCACTAAAAAATATATCCCGAGTAAAATGCCTGGGGAATTCGCCTTCAACGAGACCACCGACAAAAAGTGTATTTAAGTTCAATGATAGAATCTCCAGACGGGGCATAATTTGCACACCATAATCCGACCATTCGCGTAAATTATAGGTGGCATTTTCGAATACAATTGTCAAATAGTTGAAATAATCCAGTATATCTATAGGATCAGAACCATGAATATACTTGAGAATCCATACAATTTGATCCAAAAGCTTTATAAAGCGATTAAATGCACGGTATTCTCTTTCTTTTTCCTTTATACTCAATCCCCCCTGATCATGGTCATACCACTCCAACAGACCGAGCCTACTGAGAACATCCGTATAAATCTTTTGAAATTCTTCCGCAGAGTGCCTTGCTGCCAAAGGTTTCATAGTTGATATAAGGGTGGAAATATTTTCAAGCATTTCATTCAGTTTATCATTGGAAATCTTACCTGTGATCCTGATTAGCGGTTCATCATCTTCACCTGGTCTGACAATCATACGAATTTGCTGATCCCAGTTTCCTTGTAAATAATTTAATCGGATTTTCCTGGCACTCTGACGAATCAAATTAGCTTCTTCTGTTAGTTTTTCTTTCAAAAAGGGTGAAAGCGCCAGTTTATAAACCTCATCGGTATGAAACCGACTTATTACAATTCTTAAAACCTGTATGAATGACTGAATTAAAGGGGATTCGGCTAAGGAGAAACCCGTTGACAGATTGAAGGGTATATCATAATCCTTAAAGATATTTTTTATCAGAGGAACATACTTTTCAATATCAGGGAAAGTAATTCCAATCTCATGCAATGGGATATTTTCCTGGTGATGTAGTTGCTTGATTTTTGTAGCAATAAAGTTAATCTCATCGATGCGATTGTATAAATTTTGGATTTCCAGATTAACAGGGAAATTTTCTTTTTGATGGTTTACGGGTATCGGTTTGAAAATTTGTCTGGTAAAACCATCCTGATCATCTATTTTTTCGATAATCTGATCAGACATCCTGGAAAGTCCCTCATAGGCATCAGCAGTGTGTCTGAATAATTCCTCATTCTCTGAATTATATTCCAATTTGATCTCTACATCACAAATCTCTTTCAGGCAGTTTACAAATTGAAACATTGGTGGAGAATAGATCCCAAATCCGCTGATGTACACCTTTTTTAGCTCAGGATAATATTCCTTTATTACATTTCCTTCCAACATAGATATTACGTCACCTATGAGATAGGATTCGTCGGTTAATCTATCCTGATACATATTAATGACTTTGTTTATCAGATAACTAAAATCAGAAAATTTTTTTTCTGCGGTAGGTGGTGGTTCCCTAAAATCTTCGGGTCGAAAACCAAATTGAAAAAACTCCTCCACCATCCGCTCAGCTTTAAGAATAAGACCATTCCCAAAAGTCCCCTGACTCTGAAAATAATTTAAGGGATATTCATTTGTATTGAGAATATGCTGAAGTAAAAGAAGACGCATTGAGGGAGAAATGACTTTTTTCTTTTCAGGGAAATGATTGTAAAGATCTCTGATAAAGGAGCGAAAGGTAAAGACGGGTGGTTCCAGTACGGCCTTGTGCCCAGTCTCAGTTACCAGCTGTTTTTTCAGATATCTAACCGCCCGGTTAACCGGCAGGAGGTAAAGAAATGAGTCCTGATCGTTGGCAGACAGGTCTTCGAGGACCTTGTCTTTGAAATAATAATAAGAACCACGGGAACCAATGTATAACGTTAATTTGCCCATAGATTTAATACTCGTTGCTCGTTTCTCGTTGCTCGTTTCTCGTTGCTCGTTGCTCGTCACTCGTTGCTCGTTGCTCGTTTCTCATTTTTAAAAATCAAAATTTGTGGCATAAAAATTGATACATCTACTTATATATAGACAAGAGAAATGATTTGCATTGAGTTATCGAAAATTAGAAATATATAATATAGCACACAAGCTCGTTCTTGATATACATATGATGACTATAACTAAGCTACCTAAGTTTGAAATGTATGAAGAAGGTAGTCAAATTCGCAAATCGAGTAAATCTATCAAATCTAATATTGTTGAGGGGTATGGCCGCAGCAAATATAATAAGGAATATATAAGATTTCTTGTTTTCTCACTTGCTTCAAATGATGAAACCGCGGATCATTTAGAAAATCTATATCATACTAATTCTCTAAAAGATAAACATTTATATGAGGATTTGTTTGAAAGACTTGATAAGTTGGGAAGAAAAATAAATCTATTTATTCAGTCAATCGAGGTAAGTAAAATTTAAATCAATATTAGATTATTAATATCAATTTCTCATTTCCTAATCTCCAAATCCAGAATGAGAAACGAGTGACGAGCAACGAGCAACGAGTAACGAGTAACGAGAAACCAGTATCCCCGATAAAAAATGTCTCCTTCCAGTCGACTTATCGGGGCCAAATCATCCACGATTTGGCCAGCATCCTTATACCTTCACCCTCCCTCAACATCTATTACCTTTTCTACAAAAGTCAATCCGGCCTGATTTAATTCCGGAAGAACTTTTGAATATACAGCCGGGTGTGTCGGGATATGACAACCACTGATGGGCAGTTCACCGGTCAGGATCAGTTTTGCGGCTATTGCAGCGGGAAGACCAACCGTTTTTGCGATGGCGGTAAATCCGCCTGCTTCACCATATTCGATAAATGTGGATGTGATTCTCTCGGTTTTTTTATTTTGGTCAGGAAATTCAGCATCCATTTCATGAACGATGGCAACCATATCTTTTCCATCGATAGGTAGATTTAACTTTTTCTTCAGAATATCTTCCAGGACCGCTGCAGCGGTATCACCCTGACATTGAACAAGTTCATCAGAAAACAGACCAAGCCAGGAAAGGTTTTCCATGATTTTACCTGTCGGGCTGATATTGAGAAAATTAGCAATCCGGTGTTCAATATTTGCAGAAGAAACATGTAAGGGCAAAAACATTTCCACCAGATCCCGGTAGGTATATTTACATATATTTGGGATATGCATCGTTTCATTCGTTAGCCCCAGCCTGACAATCTGCAACCAGGTTTCGCTCCATCCCGGATAACGCAGGGTACCGCGGATCATAGTATGGACATGATTTAATTCGAACAGAGACTGATATTTCAATGAATCACGGTTCGGATAAGCTTCCATCTTTCCCACCCCTTCCAGATCAACCACCCAGGTTCTCTGGAAGACTTCGTGATGTGGTAATATTTTTATTTGTCCTTTATACAGATACTGTGCCCCAACCTCTCCGGACATGACGACATTTCTTGGATTCCAGGTAATAGCATACTTCAGGGGATTGGTAGCCGATTCAGGTGCAGGTAATCCACTTCCATAAGATTTAAAGCTGGTAATTTTGCCACCTCGATTTTTCACCTCTTTGATCATGGACATGGCGGACATGTGGTCAATGCCTGGATCCAGTCCCATTTCATTCAGGATTAAAACACCTTTACGATGAGCATCATTTTCCAGATCATGCATGCGGTCGTCCTGATATGAAGCGGTTATCATATGTTTCCCTCTGGATATGCAGCCCAGTGCGAGTAAATATTGAAAGGTAGGTGGAAGAAAATTGATGACGACATCTGCTTTTTCGATTTGAGTTAAACGCATTTCTGCATCATTGACATCAAAGGAGATAACATCACCTTTGGGGTGTCTATTCACCGCCTTCCTGGCCAGATTAATATTCCGATCACCGACGGTAACAAACCAACGGTATTTTTCTGATTGTTCGAGTAGATAATTGATCATATAAGGTGCACTTTGCCCGGCTCCGAGGACTAAGATGTTTTTCATTTACAATCTCCGATTTTTCCGTTATAAGATGTATAGGGCCTAAGTTATATACAAGAAAAATAAAAAAAAAGGGATACTGTATCCGCTGCGACAGAATTAAAATGCTATAAGCATGACCTTAGACTAGCCCCGGATGGAAGTCCGGGGATAAAGATGCAAACCCAAAATCATTAGTCCCATCGGGATGACCTATTCTATAATTCATATAAATTAGGTCGTCCCTGAGGGACTAGATGTATTGGTGGGGGGATTCATATACCCCGGACTTCCGTCCGGGGCTAGTCTGAGACAATTCCTCTGGAATTGAATACCTCTAGAAACCGTAAAAATGCAAATAATATTGAGGAGCGAGTAACGAGTGACGAAAATCTAGTACCCAAGACTCGTCGCCAGCCACTTCTCCATCACAGCGAGATCAAGTCCTTTACGGCGGGCATAATCAATAACCTGATCTTTATTTACTTTCCCAACACCAAAATATTTTGATTCCGGATGGGCAAAATAATAACCACAGATCGAGGCGGCGGGATCCATGGCAAATGATTCGGTCAGATGCATTCCGGTATTTTCCGGTACGGAGAGCAGATCAAAGATTATTTGTTTTTCGCTGTGATCGGGGCAGGCCGGATAACCTGGCGCCGGTCGGATCCCATGATATTTCTCTTTTATCAGATCTTTGTTACTCATATTTTCATCGCCGGCATATCCCCAGAATTCTTTACGTATTCGTTCATGAAGATGTTCAGCCAGCGCTTCCGCCAACCGGTCGGCCACGGCCTGAAGTAAAATTGAACTATAATCATCGTAGGCATCTTCAAAACGCTTCAATGCCTCTTTCATTCCAAGACCGGTCGTAACGGCAAAGGCGCCAATATAATCACCCTGACCGCTTTCCTTTGGCGCAATGTAATCAGATAGGGCAAGATCCGGACGGTCAGTACCTTTATCTCCCTGTTGACGTAATGTGTGAAAAATGGTCAATACATGTTCACGATTTTCATCACTGAACAATTCGATATCATCACCAATCGAATTCGCCGGAAAGATTCCAATCACAGCTTTTGCCGTGAGCCATTTTTCTGCAATTAACTGATCAATCAGATATTGAGCATCTTCAAAGATTTTCCGGGCTTCATTTCCAGAACGTTTATCATCCAGTATTTCCGGATAACGCTCTTTAAATTCCCAGGTATGGAAAAAGGGGGTCCAGTCAATTTTTTTCCTGATTTCCTCGATAGGATAATCAGCAAATTTTTTAATGCCCAAAAATCTGGGTTTTGAAATGCTGGTTTCGCTCCAGTCTATCTTATATTTTCGTCTCCGTGCTTCATTTATTGGCAATAAGGTACGATCACCGTGTTTTTTACGATGCATCTCCGCCTGCCGGTGTTGATCTTTCTTTACTTTTTCTGAAAACTTGGCAATCTGATTTTCATTCAGCAATTGGCTGGCAACACCAACCGCTCTGGATGCATCCAAAACATACACGGTCAATCCCTGATATGCCGGGACAATTTTAACAGCGGTGTGGACAGGAGAGGTTGTCGCTCCTCCGATTAGAAGCGGTATATTGAAATTTTCCCGGGTTAATTCAGCGGCAACGTGGGTCATTTCTTCCAATGAAGGAGTAATAAGTCCGCTTAAGCCGATAATATCAACATTTTCCTCACGCGCTGTCTTAATAATTTTTTCAGCCGGATTCATGACGCCCAGATCAATAATTTCATAATTATTACATCCCAGGACAACACCGACAATATTTTTCCCGATATCGTGCACGTCTCCCTTAACCGTAGCCAAAAGTATTTTACCATTGGATTTTATACCCGACTCACCCTTCTGCGCTTCGATATATGGCACCAGATAGCCGACGGCCTTTTTCATCACCCGGGCACTCTTGACCACCTGAGGCAGGAACATTTTACCGGAGCCGAACAAATCTCCGACAACATTCATTCCATCCATCAAAGGTCCTTCAATCACTTCAATCGGTTCTGAACTGTTTTTTCGTGCCTCTTCCGTATCCTGTTCGATAAAATCGCTAATACCATTAATCAGGGAATGCTTTAATCGTTCTTCGACCGATTCTTTTCGCCAGTTTAAATCTTCTTTTTTATCTTTAACCTTTTGTTTAACCTCATGAGCAATATCCAGTAACTGTTCTGTCGCGTCATCTTTTCGATTGAGAATAACATTTTCAACGCGTGACCTTAGATCCTCTTCTATATCCTCATAAACGACAATTTGTCCGGCATTGACAATTCCCATATCCATCCCGGTCTGGATTGCATGATAAAGAAATGCCGAATGCATCGCTTCCCGGATAGCATTGTTACCCCTGAAAGAAAAGGATATATTACTTACACCGCCACTAACAAGTACACCGGGCAATGTCGCTTTGATCTGACGTGTCGCTTCAATATAATTAATCGCATAGTTTTTGTGCTCTTCGATACCGGTTCCTACAGCAAAAATATTAGGATCAAAGATGATATCATGAGGATTAAAACCCACTTCTTCTGTTAGAATTTTATAGGCGCGAGAACATATTTCCACTTTTCTTTCAACACTTTCAGCCTGTCCTTTCTCATCAAAGGCCATGACAATTACAGCAGCCCCAAAACGTTTAGCCAAAAAGGCATGCTCTTTAAAAACATCTTCACCCTCCTTAAGACTAATCGAATTAACAATTGATTTACCCTGTAAGCACTTTAGTCCCGCTTCAATAACCGACCATTGCGAAGAATCAACCATAATCGGCAGACGGGCAATATCGGGCTCGGAGCCAATCAGATTTAAGAAACGGATCATCGCATTTTTTGAATCAAGCAGACCCTCATCCATATTGATATCAAGGACCTGAGCGCCATTTTCTACCTGGGTTCTGGCCACACGGATGGCTTCATCGTAGTTTTCTTCAAGTATCATATTCCGGAAACGTGCCGATCCGGAAATATTACAGCGCTCACCGATATTGATAAAATTTGACTCCGGACGGACCGTTAAGGGTTCAAGCCCGCTAAAGGCTGAATATACTTGAACTTCCGGAATTTTCCTTGGTGAAAAACCTTCAACGGCGGCGGCAATCTTACTGATGTGTGCCGGATTGGTACCACAACAGCCACCAACAATATTTACAAATCCACTTTCGGCGATATCCGACAAAACCTCCGCCATATATTCCGGTGAATCATCATATTCACCAAATTCATTGGGCAGACCGGCATTTGGATAGATGCTTACATAAAGGGGGGCCAGTCCGGACAATTCTTCAACAAATGGACGCATTTCTCTCGCACCAAGCGCACAATTTACGCCCACACTGAAAATATCATAGGAAGAAATAGAGGTCCAGAATCCCTCCAAAGTTTGACCGGAGAGGGTGCGACCGCTGGCATCTACAATTGTTACGGAAAGCATGACAGGGATTTTTTTACCTGATTCCGAAGAATATTTGTCGATGGCGAACAGTGCTGCCTTCGCATTTAAGGTATCAAAAATTGTCTCGACCATCAGGAAGTCAACATCACCATCCACCAGACCCCGAACCTGGTCATAGTAGCCTGCAACGATATCATCAAAGGTAACCTTGCGGTATTCCGGCCGATTAATATCCGGGGAAATTGAAGCGGTTTGATTGGTCGGGCCAAGCGCTCCAATGACAAATCGTGGTTTTGCCGGATCTTTTTTACTGAAGATATCTGCCGCACGGCGGGCAATTTCCGCCGAAGCCCGATTCATTTCATATACGGCATCCGCAGTTTGATAATCCTTTTGAGACAAGACGTTGGCGTTAAAGGTATTTGTCTCGATAAAATCTGCACCAGCTTCCAGAAAATCTTTATGGATCTCCTTAATAACATCTGGACGGGTTAAGGAGAGCAGATCATTATTACCTTTGAGATCATGGGGATGATCAGCAAACTGCTCGCCACGGAAATCATTTTCCGTGAGTTTATAGCTCTGGATCATCGTCCCCATCGCCCCATCCATAATCAGGATACGTTTGGCTAAGAGATCTTCGATTCTGTATCTGGTTTTTTTTATTATTTTATGTCTTTCCATCTGTATACCGTTTTTGTGTAGAGACTAATTTATAAATGTTGTAGAGACGTAGCATGCTACGTCTCTACATTATGATACTACTACGTCCCTACATCATGATGCTGGATTACATCTTTGTTAATTTACAAGGGTCAGATTATAGGAAATATAAAGGCTTGGAGCAAATATATTTATTCCCGGAAATCTTAATAAACAGATGATTTTGCCTAAAAGTACAGACGCGATTAAATCATTTATTCGTTTTGATCCGCTTGATTTCATCCCTGATTATCGCCGCGCGTTCAAATTCCAGATTGGCCGCGGCTGTTTGCATTTCTTTGGTTAGTCTTTCAACCAAATCATCTTTATCCAATACTCCATACTCTATGATTGGTTCGGCCACCCGTGGTGTTTTATGGCGGACATCCGCTACCCGGGTGGTAGCCAGAATTTCTTCTGCTGTTTTATAAATCGTCTGAGCGGTTATGCCATGTTCCTTATTATAGGCAGCCTGTTTCTCACGCCGGCGGTTGGTTTCATCGATTGTCTTTTTCATCGAGTCCGTCATCCGATCGGCATAAAAAATAACTTTACCCCCTACATTTCTGGCTGCCCTTCCCGCTGTTTGCATCAGGGAAACATAAGATCTCAGAAATCCCTCTTTATCCGCGTCAAGGACGGCAACCAGTGATACTTCGGGAAGATCGAGACCTTCCCGCAGAAGGTTAATACCGACGAGGACATCAAACTGTGCCAGGCGGAGATCACGCAGGATATCCACCCTCTCCAATGCATTTATTTCGGAATGTAGATAACGAACATTTATATTCATATCCCTGAGATAATCAGTCAGATCTTCAGCCATTCGTTTTGTCAATGTTGTAATCAGTGTCCTTTCCTTCCTATCAACCCGCTCTCGAATCTCCCCAATCAGATCATCGATTTGTGTTTTTATCGGCCGGACTTCGATTACCGGATCGACCAGACCGGTTGGCCGGATAACCTGTTCGACAATGACGCCTTCACTTTTGGTCAATTCATATTCTGCCGGAGTCGCTGAGACAAATAACATCAGGGGCATTTTCCCCTCAAACTCATGAAATTTCAGGGGTCGGTTATCGAGCGCGCTTGGCAGACGAAATCCATGTTCAACCAGGGTCTCTTTTCGGGAGCGGTCTCCGTTATACATGGCGCGGATTTGGGGAATGGACTGATGGCATTCATCAATAAGGACCAAATACTTTTCAGGAAAAAAGTCCAGCAATGTATAGGGAGGCTGCCCCGGTTTACGACCTGAAATATGACGGCTGTAATTTTCAATACCCGAACAATAACCAACCTCGGCCATCATTTCCAAATCAAAATTTGTACGCATTTCCAGACGCTGAGCTTCCAGAAGTTTGTTTTGTTCACGTAGACGCTTTAGCTGTTCTTCCAGTTCCTCACGGATAGTTATCATTGCCCTTTCCATTTTATCTTCTGTTGTAACAAAATGACGGGCCGGATAGATTATCGCCGTTGACATTTCATCTTTCACCTCACCCGTGACCGTATCAATAGTTGAAATCTGCTCAATTTCGTTGCCAAAAAATTCCAGACGTATTGCATATTCCTCATAAGCCGGAAAGATATCCACCACATCACCCCGAACACGAAAAGTACCACGCTGAAAATCAAAATCATTTCTACTGTAATGGATGTCTATTAATTTTAACAATATTTCATTACGGTCAACTTTTTCACCCTTTTTGGCGATAACCAGTAATTTCTGATAATCTTCCGGGGAACCCAATCCATAGATACAAGAGACACTGGAGACAATAACTACATCTTTCCGGGCGAGCAGTGAGGATGTGGCCCTTAGCCGAAGACGGTCAATTTCATCGTTTATACTGGCATCCTTTTCAATAAAGGTATCGCTCGATGGCACATAGGCTTCGGGTTGATAATAATCGTAATAGGATATAAAAAACTCGACAGCATTTTCAGGAAAAAAACTTCTGAATTCTCCATAGAGTTGAGCAGCCAGAGTTTTATTATGAGAGATCACCAGAGTAGGGAGATTAAGATTGGTGATAATATTCGCCATGGTAAATGTTTTGCCGCTTCCGGTTACTCCGAGTAAGGTTTGGTATTTCCGATCCGCCTGAAACTCAGACACGATTTCCTGTATCGCTCTGGGCTGATCTCCCTGGGGTTGATATTTTGAGTGAAGTTTAAATTTCAACATTAATTTTTTACCACAAAGTTCACAAAGAAGGCACAAAGATCACCAAGAAATAACTATTTTCCTTTGTGTACTTTGTGTCTACTTCGTGCTCTTTGTGGTTAGTTTTTATTTTTTAATTTAAAAAAAAAGCCCCGGAGGGGCTTTTTTAAGATGATGAGGTCATGGTCAGGAAAACATCAAATTAGCTGAAAATTGGTTACATTTCTTTTTTCGCTTCTTCTTCCTTTTTGACAAGATAACTCTCTTTGCACTTTTCACTGCAAAAATAATGTGTCTCACCTTCTATTTCATGAGAAACCATTTGTGCCTTTTCCATTTCCATACCACAACCTGCACATGCAACTTTGGCTGTATCGGCAACAACCGTATCGGCAACAGCCGTATCGGCAACAACAGTTTCAGTTGCTTCTTCCGCTGCCTCAGGTTTCTGTTCACCGGCACACATAATCAGTGTGGCGCCAATTGCTACTAATAACAGTAGAAAAAATATCCTCTTCATATCCAAGCCTCCTCATTGGGTTAGGTTTTCTGCAAATTTATACCCGCTCTGAGATTAAGTCAATGAAATTCTTTTTTATGTTGTTGATTGAAGAGAATTATCAAAAAGTGTAGATTGTTTTTTATGTTGGATACTGGTCGGAGCGAAGCGGAGATCCCGAGAACTCGGGAATGCTGGATGCTGGATATTCGGAATTTGGAACTGGGAACTTGGAACTGGGAATTAATTGAAGGACGAAATGAGAAGAGACGGCAATTAGACTAGCGAGCTGCGAGTATCGAGTGACGGGAAACGAGAACCGAGCAACGAGTAACGAGTAACGAGAATCGAGAGACGAAACATGAAAAAAACCTCTAAAATAAAGAGATTGATCTTGGACGCGGATGATACCTTATGGGAAAATAATATCTATTACATCAATACAGCCGAAGATTTTGTCGATCTAATCACTCAATCAGGATTATCAAAAGAAAAAATTGAACAGGATTTTCAGACCCTGGAAAGAAAAGTTGTAAAGGAAATGGGATACGGAAGTCAAAATTATCTATATATCCTTCGCACGGTTTTTGAACAATACGCCTCTGTCATTAATATTCAGGATATAACCCCCGAATTTGAAGAAATTTGCAGTGAATTTGAGAGCCATCTGCATACTCCACCCAAAATTTTTCCGGAAGTACCCTCGATCTTGGCAAAGCTGGGTGAAAAATATCAGTTATATATTTTAACCAAAGGAAATATAGAAGAACAAAAACAAAAACTGGAGAAATCGGAATTATTAAAATATTTCCAGCAGGCTTTTGTTGAATCGGAAAAAGATATCAATACCTACCGGAGAATTTTGAAAGATAATCAGTGGGCTGTGGATGAAATATGTATGATTGGTAATAGTCCAAAATCGGATATCAATCCTGCCCTGAAATTAGGAATGTGTGCGGTATTGATCCCCTATCAACACACCTGGGTTTTAGAGGATGAACCTTTGCTACCCAACCAGGACCGTCTAAAAATAGTGCAGTCCTTCTCAGACTTGCCATCGCTTTTTTATTGAGGATTACCCTCCCCATCCGCCAGCTGGCGGATTTCCCCTCCCTGCAAGCTTGCAGGGAGGGGATTAAGGGGGAAAAGATCTCTACCAACCATAATCCAATTCCCTATACCTTATACCCCTATACCCCTTTACCTTTAATCATTAACCAACAAATGGATACTTCCGTTGGTAGTAGAGCAGCTGAGTTCGCGGTTACCTTCATTGATAGAACCGCGAAAGCGTTTTTTTGATTTACGACTGGAACTTCCGGAAAAGGGAAAATCGCTATCTATATGACCATTGGTGGTTTTTAATTCTACATTATCCGCGCCGTAATCTTCCGGCAGATATAACTTAATGGACCCGTTTGTGGTCCTGAAGGTCATTTCGTCTCCATCCGACACTTCATCAAATTCAACCCTGATTGAGCCATTGGTTGTTTTACACCGGGTGAGCCCGCTGATTTCCCTGGCGTTAATTTTTCCATTTGTCGACTCAAGCCGAAGCCGGCCGGTAATTTCTTCAATTCTGACTCCACCATTGGTAGTATAAATGTTCAGATCGATTTTTTTGGGCACCTTTATTTCGTACTCGACAGAAAAGGACGTTCCTCCTTTTCCAAAAAGCCAGCCAAAAAAACCGCCACCTGATGATCCTTTTGGGAAATAGGTTTCGATAATAATTTCATCATCGCTCTCACGAATATCAATCTCCAGGCGTTCCATCAGCTTATCTGCCGTTTCCCGGTCTTTAGCCCTAACTTCTTTATAAGCGACAATCTCCACCTCATCTTTATCCCAGGAAATAATTTCCACATTTCCATTTGAATTTGACAGACTGAGAAATCCACCTTCCTTAAAATTAATGTTCTTTTTAAAGGTGTCCCGGGCCGTTGAAGCAAAGATTGTTTGGTGGAAAATTAGCAATGAAAAGAAAATTAGGAGGATTATTTGAACAGATTGGGAGAATTTGGGTCTTGTCATATCAACTTCCTTAAACAAGTTTTTATTTTACCACGGAAAAACACGGAATTTCACGGAAATAAAAGAACTTCAAATCTTTAATTATTTTTTTTGTTTTATTACAATAAAATTTTCCAATCGCATTAAGTCCTAAAAACAATAAAAACCTATCTCCGTGATAATCCGTGTATTTCCGTGGTTCTCCGTGGTAAAAAAAATTAAGAAGATGCTAGTAGCGCTAGTCGCCGTTAAAGGTGTAGATAGTTACGCCCCAGCTTCTTCGGTCGCGTGGCGGATCCTGATTCCAGTCACCGTATGAATGGCTGTCATCCGAGACATAATAAACCACATATGTCCCTCTTTTTAAGCGAATCGTTCCATCAAATAATCGATTTTTTGAAGCACCGCCGGCCTTACGTGTGTCCCGGTAACGCATTTTCCACACCGTTCGGCCGGTATTGTAATCTTCTATCCAGGCATAGTCATACATTTCATCACGATCACCCTCGCCCAGAGCATAGATACGTACATCCGTATCCCGGTTAAGCGTAAACTGTTTTTCACGCTCCTCATCATCGCCCACACGTACTATCTGAACGAGTATATATTTGTCATCATCGGGATCATACTTTTTAATATATTTTTCATCCCCTTCAATAACGGTGTAGATTTTCATCCCCCATCCTTCGGGATCAAGTGGTCGGGTCAAATTCCAGTCTTTGTACGAATGAGAATCATCGGTTTTGTAATAGGCCAGATATGACCCTTTATCAAGGTTAACAACATTGTCAAATCTCCGGTTCTTATTTGCACCACCCGCATGTTCGGTATCTTCGTAATGCATTTCCCATATCCGGCGTCCGGATCTGGCATCTTCGATCCAGCCATAGTCAAACATTTCTCCGTTTCTTCCTTCACCGATCGCGTACACACGCACTTTCATCGGTTTGTCCAGAGTAAACCCTTCAAAGACCTCCTCGTAATCGCCAAGCCGGTCGAGTTTGACTATTATCTCACCTTTCCTTTCTTCGTATTTATAGATAATACTTTTATCAAAATTTTCACCCATACCACTAATCGTGATACCCCAAAAATTTGGATCGTATGGTGGGTTGGAATTCCAATCATCATAGGAATGACTATCATCGCTCTGATAGAAAACGAGATAATTTCCTGCATCAAATTCAATCTCTTCCTGTACCAGGCGATTTTTTAAGGCGCCGCCGGCGTGTTCGGTATCGTATTCCTCCATCACCCAGATACGTTCCCGGGAGTTAGCATCGACGATATAGGCGAAATCATACATTTCGCCTTCCCATCCTTCACCGATTGCATATATACGCATGGTAACCGGTTTTTTCAAACTGAATCCCTTTTTAATACTTTGGGAATCTCTTACATTCGTTATGTTGATAACGGCAGATCGTTTTACTGCTTTTTGATATTTTTTTACCGCCTCTTCTTCAAAGACTTTATCGACATTCCTGACGGTCACATACCAATTCTCAGCATTATCTTGCCACCAGTTATCATCTCCCCATACCTTATCCCAGAGTCTTTTCAGGCTAAAATAGCCGTCTTCCGTAGCAAGATAAATCGGGCGAAAAGCGGAATAATACAACTCGTATTCACCTTTTCCCAGACTAACTTCTCCTTCAAATTTTCGATTATATTTGGCTCCCCACCAATCACTTTCCGTGTTGGGTGGCGTCATTCGCCAGACTAAATCACGGGTGCGGGAATCAATAATCCAGGCATAAGCAAACATATTTTGAGGATCGGCAAAATTATTTTTTGTGCGTTTGATGATTTTGTCACCACCGGCACCAATCGCCTCGATGACAATTTCACGGTCAGAATTTAATGTAAAACCGGCACATTGAATTGCATCAGGTGTGAATTCACGGAGTGTTATCTCCCGTTCCTGGGCGACCACAGAAAAGACGAAAATCACCGGTGATAACAATATCAATAATCTTGATTTCCCCCCGGAAAAAAGCATAGATCTCCTCAATTTTTCTCCAACTGTCTGTTCCTGATATTTAACCATATCCTTTTATCAGATGCCTTTTTTTACAAATTCAACAACCGTTTCAGCCCCTTCTTACCTTCTGATCGCCTTCTTATCAAATGCGATTTCCCTTTATCACCATACGAAAAGAGAAAGACAAAGTTACAGATTTTACGGCAATTTCCAGGCATCTTTATCTAATTCCATAAAATATAACAAAAAATGCTCTTTAACACACAATTAATCAGCAGAACTATCAACCCCGTGTGCTCTATATAATTAAAATGATTTTTATTTAAAGTAGTTCCCGATTAAATTTTTTGGTAAATTTTAAAGTACTTAACCACAAAGTTCTCAAAGAAGACACAAAGACCACAAAGTAAAATTAATTAAGAAAACTTAGTGTACTTTGTGCCTACTTAGTGTCCTTTGTGGTTTCATTTAAAATCAAACTGGTGAGAGGATTTAGGATGCCAAAACGATTACCCTTCGATCATAAAGATTCTTCTGCGTTCAAATTATTAAGAAAAGTCCAGACATTTAAAGACCTTACCAGCACCGAGATCAAATCACTGGCCACCATTCTTAAGAAATGGCAATATAAAGACAATGAAATTGTCTGTCGTGAAGGAGATATTGGTTCTGCTGCGTATGTGGTTGCGGGAGGAGAATTTTATCTGGATATCATGGATCGCGGGATAAAGCCCTTTTATAAAGGTGATTTTTTTGGTGAAATAGCTCTGGTCGATGCCCGTCCCCGTATGGGTACCATCCGGGCCATTGGAGACGCAGAACTTTATAGTCTTGATGTCAGCGATATTAACGATCAAAATCTTATCTCTCCCCTAATCGCAAAAAAGATCTACCAGGGATTTGCCCGTTCGATTTCCTCCTATCTTCGTGAAGGATCGACCCTTTATGAGACCATGGATGTACTGCTGATCCAGGATGGGGGTTGTGCCCCGGGATATAATCCGGTCACCGCATTTATTCCCGAATATCTTTGCCGGGCCGGGCGAAATGTATTTATCGCTGCCGAAGGTTTTAAATCAGTCGTATCCAATCTAACCAGCGACTATCGATGTCTGGTTTATAATCCGGAGATCTACAAGCAGATAGAACATGTTCCCGGTGTTATTTTTTCTCCGCCTCTCCGTGACGCCCGGGGAGCCAATTTCAGATCTGAACGATTTCCGGAATTCAAATACACCAGGTATCAAAAAATGGCGGCGGAAAATATATTAAAAAGAAGGGTAAAAGTGTTAATTGGCATCGGTGGTAACGGAACATTTTATGGTATAAAAGCTCTGAGCGAAATATTACCTAAGAATATACAGTGTTTCTTTATTCCGGTTACCGTTGATAGTGATATATCCGGTACCGATTGTATCGGTGAATATACCGGGGTAGAAGTGGGCGCAGAAAAAATCCGCAGTTTTATGGCCGATGCTCGTACACATAAAAGAATTTATATCATAGAAATGATGGGGGCGCGGGGGGGATATCATGCCCTTCGTTCCTGTCTCGGGGCCGGTGCCCACCTGGCTGTTTTGCCTAATTCAGATTACAATTTAAAAAATATCACAAAGTCAATGAAAGCCCGAAAAGATATGGTTATTGTGGTCGCCGAGGGATACAAGGTAAAAGAGCGAAAAAGGAAAAAATATAAGGGAAACGCCGCGGAATTTTTCAGGGATGAGTTATTAAAGGCCGGATTAAAAACCGAACAAAGGATCATCTGTGAGGGTTTTTCCCGCGATATTCGGGGCGCACAGCCCAATAATCTGGATATTATGCTTGCCCAGCGCCTCTCCCGCAATCTTGCTCATCTGATCGCCCTGGGGAAAAACCGGTGCATGCCTGCCGTCCTGGCTGAGAAGGACTACAGCATTCCATTTGACAAAATCGACACGGACAACACAGTCAGCCCGGAATTGGCCTCCCTTGCAAATCGGTTGACGAAAAAATGATTGCACGGTGACGGTGGATGAATTGGGCATGACACGCCATGCCCCTACATGGTGTTTCATAAGAGAGGGCGGGCTTAGGGATCCGCCTATGAATTCATTTATCCATACGTGATCTGACTTGTGCTATCTCTTCGTCTTTTTCAAACAGCACGCGAAGTTTGAGTATCCAGTCAAAATCCCGTTCTTCTAACTGGTTGGCGGTTTGTGATTTGACATTTTCCAGAAATTCCGCCGCCCGGTGCCAGAAATTACTTTCATTTGAAGCTGCCGGTTTTTCTTTGGCCAGCTGTAAACATAATTCTACAGCATTATCCGGGATCTCAAAAAATTTCCAAACGGGGATGGGGTCGGTTTTCATATCGTCAATTTCTCATTGAGAACCTAAAGTTGGGCGTTGGGCGTTGGGCGTAAAAATTTGCTATATCTATTTACATTTGTCAAGAGTTATTTTCTCCACGTCGTACGTAACACGCTCGACGCATGACGCCCCACGCTCTACGCCTTACGGGTCAGAGTTCGCATTTTATCATCGATCAGGCACATATTGAGATAGAGTTGTTCGACGGCTTGTAACAGCTGATCAAGATTCTCAAAATACTCTTTTTCATTCTCATTTTCTTCTTTTAACCTGGTAATTGTCTTTTCGGCTTCCTGAAGCGAGGAAGCATCGGCGATTTCTTCCGGAAGGAATTTCATATCGGCAGCCCAGGTTTTAAATTTTTCCCAGTTTTTGGGTAAACGGGGAGAATGTTGACTATTAAAATTTTCATTTATCATGTTCACGTCTTCCGCACCGGATTTTCTACATAAAATTCAATAAAACCACAGTTATCGCATTTATAGGCAAACAAACCTCCGAATTTTTTTTCATTGGCAGCTTCCCAGTTTACATAATCAAAGATATGCGTAGCATCAGGGGAGGCAGATTTGGGGGTGTAAAGCCGGCCTCTGTTCATGTTTCCTTCACATTTTGGACATTCCCTTGTTTTGTTCATTTTTCCTCACCTTTATATTAATATTTGGTTTTTTTTATAGTGATGGAAACTAAATTCAAAACCGCAGAAAAGCAATTATTTTTTAGCTTTATCCAACACTGCCACAAAGAGATTGGCGCTCCAGAAATCTGGATTTTGTCCTGACGCCCCGAGACAACGATCTCAACTCGGTATTTGGACCCGTGGTCAGACCCTGCGATGAAAAGCCGGATTTTATGACTAAAAGGATTATTTAGCCTCATAAAGAAATGACATCAATTGAGTCGTCTAAAATAATACGTGAAAAGTCTTGGGTATTCGATGTTAATATTTTGGATGCGTTAAACTTTCTGGCACATTCCAAGATGATCGCATCGTATACAATACCACCTCTTAAGTTAAGAGAACTGACACGATCAAGAATATTATAATATTCTTTATTAGTCAAATAGACAATTTTTGCATCTTTTTTAATGTTGTTATCGATAATTCTTTTTGCGGACGCTGGAGATATCTCAGGTTTGAAAGGTGCACTTGTTAAAACACTATATACTTCCAAAATTGAATGGGCGGAAACAACAAAATCAAATTCTTTCATTTTTGCCCGTCTCAGCCACTCGAAAGCTATTTTGTGCTTGATATGTGCTTCAATAAAAGCTGCAATTAGGGCTGAACTATCAAATAATACGCTATAATTCATTGTAATTAAGAAAGTAATTTATATAATCGCAATTTCCGATCCGATTCAAGAAACTTGTCGAGATCTTCCTGCATTTTTCCCGTAAAAACAAAAATGCCATCTTTTTCTAGAATTAGTTCATCATTATTAATAGGCTCGATAATAATGCGATCCCCATCATCAGCAAGATTCAATGTAGTCTCTGATGTAATTCCAAGCTTTTTGCGAAGTTTTTTAGGAATTATGATTCGACCAAATTTATCTAAATTTGTTATCATATAATCATCCTTTTTTGGCAATATAATATTTAATTTTGCCAAAAACAAATGGTTAATAAATTGAAATATGTTTTTTCTTAGGAAGGTAGAACCCGGTTTCATATTATAGCAGAATTACCTCTTTATTCAATAATTTACCAGATCTATTTGTGATTCAAATCAAATATAATTTATTTTCATTTCGTAAATATAGATTATACAAATAACCGATAAATTTATATATGAATCCACAGGTCATTATTATTTCTAAAAAGAACGAACCGTCTCTGAATTATCTGCTCTATGCTCTTAGAGAGCATAAGATTGAATGCCACGAAATTATCCATTCGAGAGTTAATTTTAATAAAATTGACACGGTATATTTTAGAGGATTTTTTATTTTTTGCATACCTCCTTCTGAGATTAAGAAGTGGCTGCAAAATCTTGATGATAGATTTCTAAACTATTTTAAGATTTATAGTTATAACTATTTAATTGAAGACAAGATTGATACTTCTGTTTTTCTGAATTTTGATTTTATAATCGCTGGTGAGCAGGAAAACGGGATTTTACATAGACAGCTTGATTTTTTGAAATCTAATTATTGGCGAAAAATACCATTTTCAAAATTAGGTTTAAAAAAAGTACCAGATTCAAAACTGATAGGGAAACTATTTAAAATACTTGAAAAAACAGACATAAATATTACCGGTTTTGATCAGTTATCAAAAAAGTTGAATGTCAGCAAAGAAATTCTCAGACGGGAAATAAAAAAAAACCTAAAAATACAATATCCAGAGTTAAGATCTCTTCTTCTCGATTATTACAGGGAATATTATCCTGAGAAAATCGATTTATTAGTGTCGCAAGATGAGTGATGGAACGCCATACTTTGTCATCACTTATGATAAGTATATTCCTAAAAAATTTGCAATCAGGCATATGAGATAAGTATTATTCATTTATTGCTAATCAGCGTTTATCTTACTATTTATGTATAGTATTGTTATTATTTTTGGGTTGCTCGGTCAAATCGATTTAAAATATTAATCTTTAGGGGAAATATGCCAACTGCAATGATATGTTATGATGGCGATGGACATATCACAGATTTAATGCATTCTTTATCCAGTCTCGATGGTTGGGATATACATCCTCAAAATGTCCAGGTATACAATTTAAACAATATTCACAACGATTTCAGAGATTTTGATTTACATTTTCTTGTTTTTACATCTAATTTAAATTCTAAATCTCTTCACGAATTGAAAATAATCCGCAATAACAATCCATGGACATATATCATTTATTATAATTCCCTCCTGGTAAATCAACAATTTTTGAAGTTGTCTGAACTGGGTGTTAATTCTTGTATTGTGGGTGTTGATCGAAAAAAAAATTTAATAAAATATTTAGACAAACTTTGGTTACATCACTGGAAGCGAATACCGGAAAAAATTTATGCCAATTCTACAGACATTAAAACACCACGTGCAAAGAAAATTATCAAATATTTAGAAAACAGACCTGTTATCGAGTGCACGACTGGAAAAATATCAGAGTATTTAAATATTTCAAAAAGTCATTTCCGATCTGAATTTAAATCACAATTTGGAACAAATTTTCGGGAATTTAAACAAAGACTTTTTAATCATTACGAATCTGAACTCTTACTCTCAAATAAGTACAAACCAAGCGATATCTGTAAAATTTTGAATTATAAATATATTGCAAATTACAGCAGGTCATTCAAGACAAGACACGGTGAGTGTTGGCGGAATTTAAATAATTCCCCGAAATGATCTTCTAATTATTTTTGCAGTTCTGATAAGACTAAATGTGTTCATGTTCGATACAGAGTTTTTGATCTTCCTCTCGTAAGATTTAGTGCTCTATCTAATATAGCTCCTGAAAATAAATTTTCAGTTCATTCATTTTTTTAATGTAACTGACCTGGCGAAGCCATATATTATGGAGACTTTTTATCGTCTGAATGAAATTAATGAGGTGTTTATGAAAAAAATTGTTCTAATTGTAATTTTCATAATCAGCAATCTTTTTTCTCTGCAAGCTCAAATTCTAGAGCCAGGTGATGGGATTAGAATTACATTCTATAATATTACTGGAGAAGATATTTCTGGTGATTACTTTATTCAGCAAAATGGCGTTTTACAGCTACCTTATATAGGATTACTGCGCATAAATGATAGAGATTATAGCCTGGTAAGATCAGAGATTGAAACAAAATATGATTCGTTATATACGGGCGTTGAGCTAATTATTTTACCTCTCTTTAGGATAAGTGTTCTAGGTGAAGTCCGGACGCCGGGAGTTTATTATGTCACGGGTGTGGAAAAACTACTTGACGTCATTGCACTGGCCGGTGGTGAAACAGCTGATTCTGATATAAGCGAGATTTATGTTCAGAGAAAAGACCAGGAGTTTATCTTTGATGCTGAGAAATTAATTGAAGGACAAGGTGAACAGGAAGAAAAAGATTTTTATTTGAAATCCGGTGATCGGGTGTTTGTTTCAAGAAAATGGGGGACTGCCAGATCTACTGCGATTCTTATATCTGCGGCTGGATTATTAATAGCAATTGTTGCATTAGTAACAAGGTGATTTATCAGTTCAATGGAATAGTGTCAATGCAAGAATACTTGTGATTATATATTAAAATTTTGTGATAATTAAAATTGAACTAATATCCAATTGATTGATAAGGGAATTTTATAAAATATCAAATAATCTCATAACTAATCAGCAGGTATACGATATCAAACAAAAAGAAGAAATAAACCTACAGCAACTCTTCCAGTTAATTAATCGAAGAAAAATAATACTTGTCATATCGCTTTTTTCTTTTTTACTAATTGCTTTCATATATAATATGATTAGCACGCCTGTCTATGAAAGTTTTGTTTTAGCAAAAAAAGAGGAATCCTCTGATCGTCGTGATGTCGATGAAATTAAAAAGATGTTCTCAATGCAGACAATGGACAATTTAAATACTGAAATAGAAATCATTAAAAGTGGGACAGTGCTCAAACGAGTTATTGATGAATTGAATCTGACTTTTTTCGTAGAAGAAGTAGAGTGGAGCAATGATAAAAGTGAAAATATTAATGCTTCTTTTACTGAATATAATAATTATCTGAACTCAGGATTTGAAAATGCTCACAAATTACCTCGTTTTCACCATATTAATGTTGATTATTCCTATCCCGGGGGTGAATTTCTGATTCAAAAATCTGCTAATGGCGAGCTTGAAATATATATAAATGGAAACAATAAAATACTTCCTGCTTCTACGGTTTTAGACAATATAGAATTAAAACTGCCCGGATTACAGATGATATTTTCATGGCCCAACTCTGCGGCCGGTGATAAAATTTACCTAAATATTAAGAATATTGAAGACGCAATTTCTAAACTTGAAAATAGAATTCGAATATCAGCTATCGGTGAGACCAATATAGCAAAATTAACAGTAGAGTCGGAGTCACCACAATTGGCACAAGTATTGGCTAATACAATTATTGAAAAGTATAGAGATTATCGATTAGAAAATAAACGACAGAATGCCCTGTCCTCGTTTAATTTTGTCAACAATCAACTCGAGGGCATCAAAGAGAAATTGGAAAATGCAGAGAATGAACTGAGCAAATTCAAAAGCGACAATCAGATTGTCATTATGAATGAAAGTTCCAAAGATATTATTGAATTTTTAAGTAATCTCGAAGGCGAGAAAATAAAAGTAGATTTAGATCTGGGTGAATATGTGAATAAACGAAATGGAATGAATAGAGAACTAAAAGATAAGGGATATTTTGATGAGACTCATCTTACTCCCCAAAATAGGGATGGACGACGTACACCTTTTACTTCCCTTTTGGAACAGCTCTCAGACATGGAAATCCAGCGCCTGGCACTCCTGCAAAGACGTAAAGAAAACCATCCCGAGGTAATCAAAATCAATGAACAAATTGCTCAAATCAAATTAAAACTGGCTGAGTACAATCAAAATACCTTAATTTCCTATAATATTATAATTAATGGTTTAAGAAAAAAACGTTCAGACTTGAATCGTCTGATCGGGCGTTATTCAAAAAAGATAGAACAGTTACCGGAGAAGAACTCAGAATTAATGCAATTGACCCGCAATAAGAATGTGTATGAGAAAATGTTTACTCTTTTATTGGATAAAAGAGAAGAATTCAGACTTGCGGAATTGTCAAAAATGCAGGATATAGTCATAATCGAATCTGCACAGATTTCATACAAACCGGTTAGACCAAGAAAAATTCTTAATATTGCAATAGCTCTTGTACTTGGTTTAATGGTAGGATTTAGCACAATTTTTTTAAAAGAACTTTTTGAAAAAAGGATTACTTCACTTGACGAAAGTGAAAAAATATTTCCTTTCCCTCTGCTCTCAATAATTCCAAAATATGACAAAAAACTACTCAAGAAGATAAATACAGCAGAATATTATTATAATAGGCTTGTAACCTTGATGGATGATCAGAGTATTTACAGAGAATCTTATCGTGTATTGTATATAAAACTCAGAAATTTGTCTCGAAATGGAATTAAATCCATGATAATAACAAGCTGTGAAGAAAATACAGGCAAAACTTCGGTTGCCACAAATTTTGCCATATCTTTAGCTAACAGAAACAAAAATGTTCTTCTGATTGACGGCGATTTAAGAAAAGCACACGTTGCCAGCATCCTCGATGAAACCCACTCCAAACCCGGTCTTATAAACTATTTAACTGAAAATATTGCTTATTCCTATATAATAAATCGGTTAATTATAAATAAAAAGGATGACAAATTTTTTGACTTCATCACCAGTGGCGGGACAGTAGAAAATTCAAGTGAAATATTAGATTCAGAAAAAATGAGGATTTTAATCGAAGAATTGTCTCCTCTATACGACCATATTCTGATTGACACACCACCTTTGACAAGAGTTATAGATACTATGGTGCTCGGTTCGATTATTAATGATATAATTTTAGTTATTAAACCCAATCATACGTTTAAGGATAGTGTAGCGATAGCCATCGAAGAATTGGATCACTCCAACATCAATATAGTAGGCTATATAGTAAATGCCGGAGACATAAAAAAACTGTCAGGAAAATATAAATACGGTTACGGCTATGCTTATGGATATCCTGTTAAAAACTGAACATTATTACAAGTTAACACTTTTAAGAGAATTGTGGTTTATTTCTGTAGTATTCTTATTACAGTATATTTACTGATAAAGGACATAATTAGATTTTCTATTATATTAAATAACCCAGCCCATAAATCCCCCTCCCTTATGACTTAGAGAATGGAAAGGAATAAATTGTCTAAAAATTTTGCATTAATAGGAGCTGCCGGATTTATCGCACCACGACACATGCAGGCGATAAAGGATACCAATAACCGGCTGGTTGCCGCATTTGATCCATTTGATTCGGTTGGTATTCTGGATCGTTATTTTAATGATGTAGATTTCTTTACGGAATTTGAACGGTTTGATCGACATCTGGAGCTACTTCGTCGTAAAGATGAAAGCAGGAAGATTGACTATGTAAGCGTCTGTTCACCCAATTATCTACATGATGCACATATACGCTTCGCTTTACGAACGGGTGCGCATCCTATATGTGAAAAACCGTTAGTAATCAATCCCTGGAATCTTGACGGGCTGGTAGAACTTGAACGGGAAACGGGGATTAAAATATACAATGTACTGCAACTGCGTTTGCACCCAGCCATAATCGATTTAAAAGAAGAAATTGAATATAAAAAGGTAGAAAAAAAACACGATATTGATTTAACCTATATAACATCTCGCGGTAAATGGTATTTCTATTCCTGGAAGGGGCAACTTGAAAAATCAGGTGGTGTGGCCACGAATGTCGGGATTCATTTCTTTGATATGCTGATTTGGATTTTTGGTGCGGTTAAGTGCAGTGAAGTATACTATGCAGATACGAAAAAAATGAGCGGCTTTATTGAACTGGAGAATGCTAAAATACGCTGGTTTTTATCCCTGGATAAAAATGATTTGCCTGATCAGGCTATAAAAGAAGGAAAACCCACCTATCGCAGCATTACAATTGACAACAAAGAAGTCGAGTTTTCCGGAGGCTTTACTGATTTGCATACTATTGTTTATCAGGATATCTTAAATGGCGGTGGATACGGTATTGAGGATGCCCGGCCATCCATAGAATTGGTTTACCAAATCCGGAATGATAAGCCAAAAGGAATGAAAAATAATTGTGTTCATCCTTTTTTAAATAAAAAGTAAAAAAAATGGTAAGAAAGGTGATTTTTATATCAAAGAATTTTGAAAGAATAAAATTTGCTACAGCATAAAACTGTGAAAATCTAAAAAAAATTAAGTTGGGATAATTGATGTCGTCGGGTATCCGAGATTTTGGTGTTACATTTAGTTCTAAGATTTTTATATTATTTATTAGCATAGGAACACAGAGTTGCTTGGCATGGGTTTTGGGACCCGGGGGGCGAGGATCATATGCTGTTTGTATTTTATTTATGACTTTGTTAAGCCTTGTCTTTGTGATAGGTTGCGATTATGCCGGTATTTATTATGTGGCTTCAAAGAAGATAAGTATCTCAGAAGGTGTAATATATACCTTTATTTTCTGTGGAATTGGGTCACTTTTGGCAATTACTGCCGGACTGATCATAATGCAGTTACCTTTCTCGTTTTTGTCAAAGGCCACTTCTGCAGAATTCCATTTATCCTTTGTTCTAATACCAATCTCAGTGTTTTCGCAAACAGTTGTTCAGCTATTTACCGCTATGCGTCAATTTGGCTGGTTTTCGATTCTAACCATTGTATCAGGGCTCTCTCAATTTTTAGCTACACTAGCTTTCGTATTGGTTTTTAAATGTGGTGTCAAGGGTGCTCTATTTGCAAACATAGTAGCTGGAATAATTATCATTATTATTTCGCTGACCATTTTAAACTTAAAATTTCAAACGAGATGGATGATACCATCTTTACAGAACCTTATAGAAATGTTCTTTTACGATGTTCGTCACTATGTAGGCAAGCTAAGCAGCCAGATTAATTTTCAGGTGGGAACGATTATACTTGCCATATTTGCCACACAGGAAGAGATAGGATTGTTCGCTGTGGCTATAACACTTGTTACCCGGATAACCATGATTCCAGATGTATTGGGTACTATCTTGCTTCCAAAGGTAGCTGCTGATAAAGTAGGACGTAAAGAGTTAATAGCTCAGTCTGCGCGATTATCAGGTATTATTTCCGGTGTAGCGTTATTAATCCTTGTTATCTTTACCCGACCTATTATTTTCGTGCTATTTTCACCTGCTTTTCTCCCAACAATTTCTCTGATTAGAATTATGGCAATAGGCATTCTTGTACGATGTGCATTTAAAGTTTTTGTTCCATTTCTACTTGGAACGAACCGACCGGGTATTGTATCAATCGCTACGGTTTTTGGTATAGCGGTTAACCTGGTATTATTATGGATTCTGTTTCCTATTCTAGGGATTACTGGGGCATCTATTGCCGTGGCTGCCAGCTTTTTTGCTATGTCGACGATACTACTCGTTAGCTTTATCCGAATTAGCAGCCTTGGCCTGTTTGAAATATTACACTTCAGGTGTTCCGATTGGTCTGCTTTTGGAGAGGCTATGCGTCAAGCCCGCCGCAAATTTTCTTTTGTATCCTCTAGTAATAGTTGATTATTTATTTTACACCAAGAGGTATAAGTAAAAATATGATCTTATCCTTATTAATGATGTCGTTGATTCAGTCAAATTCTAAACATAACATTACTGTTATTATTTAATTAATGGATTAAAAATTTATTATAAACAGGGTTTTTCAACAAAATCATTAATATTGTTTATAATATTTTGAATTTATTCATAGGTTGAGAGATAGAGCATTAGAGTAGTTTGAATATAAGCAAAAGAGATATTTTCACTCAGTTATAATTGTAAATTTAGTAAAAAATTTAAAAAGAGAGGGTTCGCTGTAATGAATATATTAATAGGTGCAGATGTCGCTCCTATTGA